>JAKQXH010000022.1 GCA_029561555.1 Candidatus Omnitrophota bacterium | reverse complement strand
TCTTTTTCCCGTGATGCTCACTTCCGTAGCCGTAGCCGTAATATCCGCCGTACCCGTACTGATAATATCGCGTGCCGTAATAGTACGGGTGATAATAATAAGGCTGATGATGACTCATCACACTGTTCAAAATACAGCCCACAATTTTCCCGCCCACGGATTCCAGCGTGTGTTTCGCCTGAAGGCAAAGATGTCTCGGGATGAATCCCGCGCGGGCCACTAAGACGGTCCCTTCGACATTGGAAGCGATAATCGGAGCGTCCGCCACGGAAACAACGGGAGGAGAATCAATCAAAACCATGTCATAATGCTCTTTAAATTCCTCAATCAGTTCCTTGAGCCGTTTTGATGAAAGCAATTCCGCGGGATTTTTAGGAATCGTGCCGACGGTAATGCAGAAAAGATTGTTGATTTTAGTGGAAACCACAAGCTCCTGCCAGGGCTTTTCTCCGTTCAAAGCGGTGCTGAACCCTTCGGGGAGTTTCCCCAATTCCAGGATATGATGAATGGAGGGTTTCCTCATGTCTCCGTCGACAATCAGAGTCCGGAGTCCCGCTTCGGCAAGGCTGATCCCGAGATTTACGACGCTCGTGGATTTCCCTTCCCCTTTTACGGCACTTGTAAACTGAAGCACTTTCAGCGAAGTCTCGCCCGCGCCAAAGGCAAGATTCGTCCGGATAATCCGGTAGGCCTCGAGCACATACATGGGAATGGCCGTGTTAGTCGTATTCCAAAAATCACGGCTCGGGATCAATCCGTGTTTGATGGCCTTCCATTCCTCGGGAGTGCGCTCGGCCTTCTTATCCTTATCGCTTTCTTCATCCGGCTCTTCCTGTTCGACGAACGGAACCATCCCCAAAGGAAATATTTTGAGATAATTTCTCACATCATCCAGATTCCGCAAACTGCTGTCCAGGTATTCAAGAAAATAAGCAAAAGCAATCCCGAGAAAAAGTCCTAACAGCAGTCCGACAAGGAAATTCATTTTCTTATCGGGACGAACCGGCTTCCCCGGAATCACGGCGGGTTCAATTACGCTGGCATCTACCCAGGTGTTCTTTCCGCCTGCCAATTCGACTTCCTGAAGCTTTTTGAAGATGGAATTGTACATTTCACGGTTGGTTTTCACTTCCTGGTCCAAAATAGGCTTTAAGATCTTGAGGTCCGCCTCAATCGGCTCAAGTGTCTGCAGGTCCAGATGGGGTTTGACCAAAAGAGGCAAGAGGTCTTTACGCTGTCCGATCTCCATTGTCTCAAGGTTCTGGGTCCCCTGATTTAACTGCTCCGCCAGCGAAGGAATCAATTCCCGGAGATTGATAACATTCGGATGCCGTTCCCCGTAAATTTTAAGGGCCTCACAAAGCTGGACTTCCGAATCAACCTTTTGAAGGGCAATTTCCCCGATTTTGATTTTCGCCCGGATTTCATCCAGGCTTTTCGAGATGACCGAAAAAGTCTGTTTGAAAGCATCGATGCGGGATTCGTAATTCAATTCGATATAAGTTTGCGCCACAACATCCGCAACACGCTTCACCATCGCGGGGCTGTACCCTTGCACGGCCAGGGAAATGATTCTTGCCCCGGTTTGGACCTGACTGACCGATATGGAAGCGCGTATGATTCCGATCAATCTTCTCTGTTCCGCCTCAGAGAAAACCGCGTTCCCTTTTTCGGATTTTGAGGACGACGGAATAGCAAAACAATCCAATAAAGACCGCGCGCTTTCGGGAGTTCCGAAATTCTTCAGGACCCTCTCGGCCAGAACGGGCCCTTTGATCAACCGCACTTGAGTCAGAAGAAAAGTGGGATCTTGAGAAAAAGAAATTTGTGTCGGTGTCCCGCCGGCCTGAGAAGACACCTCCGAGCTTTTGGGTTCCAGGACAACTTCCGTCGATGCCCGATAAACGGGTTTCTGAACGGAATTCACGATGAAAGCGGTGATCAGAGAAAACAAGGTTGTAAAGATCAGAACATTTCTTCTACGCCACAAAATATAGAGGGAATGATAAAAACGCGATTCGAGCGTTTCGCTTGAAACGGATTGCTCCTGCGCGTTTTTCAAGGTATAGGGGGGATCCGCCTTCATCTGGGGCATGAATTAAATCCAGCTTTCGGGGACAACAATCACATCGCCCGGCTTGATCACGACATCGTCTTTTTTCTTGCCCTGCATGATATCGGCTACATTCAGCTTGATGACTTGTTCCTGTCCGCCCCGGTTCTGGCGAATATTGATGCGGTTTAGGGCGGCACTATCGGTCGGACCTCCGGCCAGTTTAATCGCCTCCAGCACGGTGATATCCTGAATCCATTCATACGGCCCGGGATTCTTGACCTGTCCCAGCACATAATAACGTTCGCCGGACCCCGAGGAAACGTAAATAGTATCCCCGGGCATAATCAGCACATTCTGCGAAAGATCTCCTTTGGAAAGAAGCGAAATCAAATTGACGTCGATTGCCTGAGCGCTGTCTTCTTTCCCTTCCTTTGCGAAGGTAGTATCCATCGCCGCGGGAACCGCCTCCCCGCCCTGGTCCACATTCAGAGGACGAATCACCGTCATTCGTTTCGCGTCGGGTTTAACGCCTCCGACCATAAAGAGCAATTCAAGAAGAGGGACTTTCCCTTTGAGCTTGTAAAGGCCGGGTTTTTCGACTTCTCCGAAGACAAGAATTTTTTTACTGTTATATTCCTTAACCGTGACCGAGACCTTCGGATCTTTCACATACCCTTGTGCAAGCTTCTCCTGGATATCATTTGCGATTTGTTCGGGAGTAAGCCCCGCGGCGGGAACATTTCCTAAAATAGGATAAGAAAATGTTCCGTCGGAAGAAACGGTGACGGTTTGCGTTAAATCCTGCGAACCCCAAACCGAAACATCCAAAACATCCTCGCGCCCGATTCGGTAAGGCTCCTTATCTTCCGCGAAGCTTATTTGGGGGATTAACAATGCAATGGCTAAAGGCAGGACAAAATAAAACTTTTTCATCCGATTCAAAAGAAACAACTCAGGATTACCTTCCCTTAGAAGTAAGAGTGCAAGAACCTTGGACTCGAAAATTTACCGCTAGAATCTCCAACCGCGGGCCGGTTAGAAATTCACATTCACGCCGGCCGTCACCTTATGGAAAGTATATTGAGACCTTGACGGATTTCCCGAAGCCGAAAAATCTCTGCCGAACGTATATCCCGCGCGAAAGTCCATATACCGCGTGAGCCGGTACATGTACATGCAACCGAGCTCCATTTTCTTCTCGTTATTCTTGTCGTTCGAAATAATATTGTCGCTTGTGCGGGTATAGATGAACTCGAAATCGCCAAACAGATTGAAGCTGTTCTTCTCATTGAAATTATAGGTACCCGACGTCCCAAGACGGTGAACGGTCAGCGCTCTGTAATGGCGGTCATAATTGTCAAGATTCGTAGCGCCCGACCCGGTATCTCTGAAGATGAAAGTCGTGTCAAAGGTGTCTTGCAAGGACTTGTCGTAATTAACCGACCAAACCAATTTCTTCCCAAACAGATGATTGATTCCTGCGCCAAAAACCATCTCAGACTCATATTGCCCATGATCGAAATCTCTGTACGCCCAACCAAAATGCCCGCTCAAAGTTGTTTTGGAACCAAGGCCGTAAGTCGCGCTGAGATCCGGTTTAATCTGCCAATAGCTTTTGGTCGGAGTTTTCGCATAATCTCTGATATTCCAGGCAAAATTAGGGGTCAAGCTCAATTTCTTGCTGACATCGTAAGTTAAAGATGTATTCAGCCCATTATCATTAAACGTATCCCTCGTCGTTTCGCCGTTGACATTATCATTTTGAAAAATATTTGCCGTACTCGGAGGCGTCACATCTCTAAAATGCTGAAAGGTATATCCCAAACTCGAGCGTAGCTTCTCCCCAAAGCGATGTTTTACTTCGGGATTAACGGTTTCCATTAAAAACATCTTCCCGGCCTTATCCGGCATCTCGCTGATCTGGAAGTTATTACGAATCCCAAAGGTCGTATCCTTCGACAAATCATAGCGGACGATCGCATCCAAATTATGGGAATTATTATTATTTGAAAACTTATGGCCCTGATTCGTAGCGAAGCTATAGGTGTAATCAACCTGGGTATAGAGCTTATCGGAAACCGGCATTTCCAACGTCAACCCCGGAGAAATACGGGCCTGCCAACCCGGAGTCACTTTTTTCTGTGCCGTCATGTTGGAATTCCAACTGGTATCCGCAAGGAAATGCGGGCGAATTCTCGGCTTAGTTCCGGCATCACGGGCGGATATTTCTGAAAAAGGATTTGAAAAACTCGACACAACATCTTTCATCTTTCCCCACGTGCTTTCGCTTGAACCTGTAGTTTTCTGAACCACAGGAGCAGGCTTCGGCGCAATAGGTTTCGGAGCTACAGGCGCCGGAGCCGGTTTCTCAGCACTTTTTTCACTCGTTAAGAAAGTTGTTTTCTTAACCGGGAGCGTCTCATCGGCGGTTTTCATCTCATCGGCAAAAGTAAAAGGGACGATTGATGCAGAAAGGAAGGAAACAAGAACTAACGCTAAAAGAAAGTTCTTTGCTCTGCTTTTCTGTTTTATTTGCATGCTCATGTTGGAACCCTTTCCCGTTTTTGACTTTTCTTTTGAGATGAAAATTTCCTTTTCAGTTATACTTTAAAACCCGATCAAAAATATATTAAGCCGGAACCGAACCGGAAGCAGACTGGACTCTGAAAACTCCCGATCGTGCATCATCAAATCGGCTCTGCAGCAGGTTATAGACTTTATCGAGCAATTTGTTGAAACCGTCCGGATCCTGCATCAGAGCGTTCACTTCACTCTCCGGTAAATCCAACAGGCTGGCGAGAAACGCCTTCGTCACCGTTCCGTCCGCCTGCCATCCGCCCTGAGGGACCATTCCAAGCCCGGTCAGAAAATCAAACGCATCTTGAGCATTGGCACCGGTAGGAAGCTTCCCCATCGCCCCGACGGCCTTTACCAGCCAAAGAGCGAATTCGCCCTGATTCATCCCTTCCGTAGGCTGCGCAAAGCAGACGGAAGCAAGCATCAAACAGGCGATGAAAACAGAAATCACTTTAAAAGTATTGCGGCTCATGTTCATACCTCCTTCGGCTGGCGTTATAAACGCTCCTCTTCCTTAATATAGACCGTTGCTTTGACTTCCTTCTTTTGAAGACTGCCTATAATGCAGGCGGAAAAGACAAGGATACTATATTGATCGTTTTTTCCCTGTCAAGCCTTTTTATCAAAAATCCGCAAGCTTAATCCCCGTAAAGCCAAAAAGACCTCGTCTTGATAGGCTTTATCGGCCTTCAAAAATAGACCTTTAATTGTTTTTTAAGGCTTTTCGGGGCCGTCTTTCTCGGTCTTTCCGCCGCCGCCGCCCGCCAAACCACCCAAGCCTTTCACAATCTTCCCGAATTCATTCTTTTCGAGGACCTTCTCGGCGTCTTTCATGGACTCCGTCATTAGGCGGGTCAAGCTCTCCTTATTAATATGAGGTTCTTCCGCGATCGAAATCATTAGGGAAAGCGAGGCAATCACCGATTTTCTCAAATTTTTGATGGCCGTCTGCTGTTCGCGGATGATTTTCTCAAGCGCCTTGATCCGGTGATCGAATTCGGTAAGCTGTTTCTTGCTTTTCGCTGAGAGCATCGCTCTGGCCTCCTTTTCAGGCCCCTTTGACGGGACCGGGCTTCGGAAAATTCTTGATGGCGGCGATCGATTTCTTTAAATCTTCTTCCGGAAGGGCGTATCCGCTCAACTTCCCGGAAAGGAACTTCTCGTACCCGCTCAAATCCATAATCCCATGGCCGCTGAAATTGAAGAGAATCACCTTTTCCTTCCCCTCTTCCCGCGCTTTCACCGCCTCTTCTATGGTACAGGCAATCGCGTGGCTGGTCTCCGGCGCGCAAATCGCCCCCTCCGTCCGCGCCCAAAGCATGGCCGCCTCATAACACTTGATCTGGTCATAGGCCCGAGGGGCCATCAGCCCCTGCGCGATCGCGGCGCTGACCAAAGGTGCCATCCCGTGATAACGCAGGCCTCCCGCGTGAATCGCGGGCGGAATAAACGAATGGCCCAGCGTGAACATCGCGATCAAAGGCGTCATGCAGGCGATATCCCCGTAATCATAGGAGAACTCTCCCCGCGTCATGGTGGGGCACGCGGTCGGCTCCACCGGCAGGATTTCGATTTTCGCGCCGTGGATCTTGTCACAGGTAAACGGGAACGCAAGCCCCGCGAAATTACTGCCGCCTCCCGCGCATCCGATCACCACGTCCGGCGCCCGCTCACCGGCGATCTCAAGCTGTTTCTTCGCCTCAAGGCCGATAATCGTCTGGTGCAGCATCACATGATTCAAAACACTGCCTAAAGCATACCGAGTCCGCCCCGTCTTATCGCTTACCGCGTCTTCCACCGCCTCGCTGATCGCGATCCCCAGGCTTCCCGGCGTATCCGGCATCCGCTTGCGGATCTCCCGGCCGACATTGGTTTCATCACTGGGGCTTGAAACACAGCGCCCGCCCCACACCTGCATCATAATCTTGCGAAGCGGTTTCTGTTCATAGCTCGTCCGGACCATGTAAATCTTGCATTCCAGCCCGAGAAGATTGCAGGCAAACGATAGCGCGCTCCCCCATTGGCCCGCCCCCGTCTCCGTCGTCAGCCGTTTCACCCCGGCCTGCTTGTTGTACCAGGCCTGCGCGACCGCCGTATTCGGCTTGTGACTTCCCGGAGGGCTCACGCTTTCATCTTTATAATAGATCTTCGCGGGGGTCTTCAGATGTTCCTCAAGATGCGTCGCGCGTCGGAGAGGCGTCGGGCGCCAGCGGTACAAAATTCCCAAAATCTCCTCCGGGATATCGATCCAACGCTCCCGGCTCGCCTCCTGCTCGATCAAATTCATCGGAAAGACCGGCGCCAGCATATCCGGCGAAATCGGCTTCCCGTCCGGACTCAGGGGGGGGTGCAGCGGAGACGGTAAATCCGCGGCTAAGTTATACCATTGCCTAGGAATGTCGGACTCTGAAAGATTGATTTTAATTTCCCGCATCTTAATCCCTCATAAAGGGGTCACACCCCTTTTTACGTTCATCAAAATTAAATTTGCTTCGGTTGTTTATCGATAAAAGCATCGATAAAAAGCGCAGGTCGTATTGTAACCATCCCCCTATCCAAAATCAACGGAAGATGTTGGGGGATTCTTCGTCCGCCACAATTCTTGGCGGACTCAGAATGACAGAAGGGACGTGTCATCATGCGAAGTCCCTCTTTTTGTCATCCTGAAGAGTCTTTCTTCCTTGCCATCCTGAAGAGTCTTTCTTCCTTGCCATCCTGAAGAGTCTTTCTTCCTTGCCATCCTGAGGGCATTCGTTTTTATGTCATCCTGAGGCCCGCAGGCCGAAGGATCTCATTCCAGAGATCCTTCGCTCAAGTCATTCCATTCCGGATTCATTGACTCAATCAACGCAATCTTCTTTTTTCTCACCCACCCTTTAATTTGTTTTTCCCTCGAGATCGCGACATTGATATCCGCGCTCACCTCAAAATAAACCAGCTTCGTAATGTTGTATCGCCCGGCAAAACCTTCTATCAATTTCTGTTTATGCTCATAGACTCGTCTTATCAAGTTATTCGTCACGCCGACATAAAGCGTTTTGGAATAATTGCTCATCATGTAAACGTAGTATTGCTTGTCTTCCATAAGATCCTTCGCTTCGCTCAGAATGACAGAAGGGACGTGTCATCCTGCAAAACCCCTCTTTTTGTCATCCTGAAGAGTCTTTCTTCCTTGTCATCCTGAGGGCATTCGTTTTCATGTCATCCTGAGCGAGTTTGGAGAGCGAAGGATCTCTCCTTTTCGCCTCAAAGACCTTCGGAGAGCTTCATACTTTTTCCGTTCGCGGCGGTCCATATTTTTAGCCGACAGAAGCAGATTTACGAAGTCAACCCCGCCATCGTAATCGCCTAAAAAGTCATACAAACGGAGAATGGCGCGCCCGACCCAAGTCCCGATAAAGGTATATCCCTCCGGCGGCAAGTGGTCCCGATACCTTTCCCGCAAAGACCGGATGTATTCGTAAACCGGCGCCGTCGAGTGCAAACGCTCCCCCTCGATCAACGCCTCCAACTCATACTTCTTCTCCCAATAATTAGGTTTGCTCGGATTGATTTTTAAGAACCATTGAACTTCCTCAAGCGCCAGCCGGTACTTACCCTGTTTTTGATGAATTTCCAAAATCCCCCAGAGCGCCGTAGACTTCTGCACCTCATCCGTCACCAGCACAGGTCGGATGGCCTCCCGATATTTCAAAACCGCCTCGTCTAGTTTTCCCTGTGTCTCCAAAGCCTTCGCCTCTTTTTCCATCCCGCACCGCACCGAAATTTTCTGGATATCGCTCAATTCTTTGAATTCACTCTCCGGATCACACACGGGCCCTGTTACCGTGATCTCTCCAAAAAGAGGCGCGCCAAAAAATAAAAAAACCAAAAACACCACCGCCCGTTTCCTGAAAAAATCCGCCGCGTCACGCATTACGGAACGACTCTCCAGAGATTTCCGACCGGATCAAAATTGACGCGCCCGTCATTTTCCAGAAAACTCAACACCTCGTTCCTGCCCGTGCTATGTTCGATCAATTCCGTCACGAAACGGTTCACCGGAGTGTTCGTCAGAGCGGGATCGTCCCAGCGCATATAACTCAGATGCGTCGCGCCCGCGATTTCGATATTGACCACACCGCGATCCAAGACCGAAAGCCCCGAAATCTCGCTCCGCCATCCGGCCAAGCCGAGCGCGTGCAAAATATCCTCCGTCCCCCAGACATTCACAATCACCTCGACGGAAGAGCCGGCAAAAGAAGGAAGCCCGAGCGGCGTCAGATTAAAGGCCTCCGAAATCCCTTTTTTTAATACCTCAAGCGCTTTGTCGATCGCCTGATTTTTAAGAAACCCCAGAATTGATTCGATCAAGCACCTTGGAAATCCAAGCGCCCCGAGCGCCTGCTCAGCGCCCTCCGCAATCCCTTCCTGAATTTTCACCGCCGCATCGATCCACGCCCCCAGAGAATCTTGGACCAGTTTGCCGAGATAAATCTGCGGCGCCCCCAAAGCGACAAGACTCTTTGCGCGATATCCTCCCGACCAAAGCGCCTCCGCCAGCGGCGCAAACCCTCCCGAATATCCCATTCCCACAATCGGACGCAGAAAACTTTCGCCGGGGTTGGCCAAAAAATGATTCCGGATATCGCTCGCGATTTTCCCGGTCAGCCAAAGCTTCGTCAAAACAGACTGAGATTCCGCGATCCATTGGAGAACATCCTTCGCCCGGTCCGTCCCACCGCCGGAAAATTTCCGGAGATAAACAGGAGTCGCAACGATGTCCCGCCCCCGCAAAATCCCGCCTTGGCTTTGCGTTTCAAGGTCTTCGGAAAGATTCCGGATATAATCCGGCGGGATCGATCCGTCCGTTTCCGGATTCGCGATTCCGTTGGCCAGGACAAAAAGTTCCTTATCGTTTAATTCCGAACCGGAAGAAGCTTCCGTGGAAACTTGCGTATCGACCGACCGGATCATCCCGCCATCAAAAAATAAATCCATGCCGAAAGCCGTCAGCCTCAGAAGAGAACTCCAAAAACCCGTATTCTTTTTTTCATCCGGCATCGAAAGGATCATGACTCCGGAATCACTCTCCGGACTCCCTTCAAGAAAAACCCCGTTACCGTCTTTCACGCTGAAATTTTTAACCTGCCCCGCTTCGGCAACCCCTTCGAAAATCAAATCCCCGGCAAGTTCCCCCAGAATTCTTCCGGAAATCAATCCGAATTTTCCTCCGGAATCAAACCCGAATTCTCCGACTCGCAAGATCCCTTCGTCCCGAATCCCGATCAGATTCCCAAAAAAATCAAAAAACAGCGATGCCTGACCTCCAAGAAAAAGTTCCTCGACTTTCTGACCCCAGGGGAGCTCCTCAAACGTCCCGGTTTTTTCCAAAACAGTGTTCAAGTTTTCGTTCAACAGCAATTGCTCAACCGTTTGCCGTCCGAACATCGAAGGAAGGAAATCTTTCAAAACCCCTGCCAGCCCTTTTTCCGCGATCAAATCACTCAGACGTTTTGTTTGCCGCAGGACTGCTTCGGAGGCGCACGCCATCGCGTTGAAAGGGCTTAAAAAAACTTTCCCGATCAGAGAAAAAATCCCGTCAAAGAGACTTCCCCTTCCAAGGAACGATTCGACTTCCGATTGAATGTCTTTCGCTTTGAGAGAACCCAGCCGAGGGTCTTCGGTGCCCTGAAACTTGAAACTGACCGCCGAAAGAACGCTTCGTGCGGCGCCTTTGAGCAGATTAAACAAACTGTTTCCCAAGTCGTAGGGACGGAACACGCTGATCTCCGTCCCGTCATCTCGACGGCCGGTCACCGTGCCGCCACCCGAGAAAAATCCCTCGAGCGTCGAAAAAAAGGAACGGCTAAAAAATGAAGTGATTTCGGGACTGAATCCGACGAGTCCGGCAAGCTTTTCGACCCCTTGAAAAGTAAATTCTTCCAAAAGTTTCGGAGCCAAATATTGAAGGGTCCGCAGGAGCCCCTCCGAAGTCCCGGAACCGTTTGCGAAACTTTCCGCGACAAATCCGATCAATTCCGTAACCGGCGGCGCAAGATCCAGATGCAGCGCGATTTCCGAAAGCCCCGCAAGCGTCAGCGCCTGGAATCCGCGGCTTAAAAACCCCTGAACGGACCTTGTCGCCGCACCCGAGTTCGCGCCGAGAATGCCTCCTGAAATAAACGCGCCGGCAAGCCGCGTCAGGGCCGGATTGACGTTAAATTTCTCAAGACCTTTGGTGATCCCGTAATCGAGCGCATGGCCCAGGACGTAACGCGCGATTTTCTGTTCCAGACCGAGCTCCGAAAACGGAACGGTCTTCGAAAACAAAAATTCCCGCACTTGCCCCAGCCCTGTTTCGATGAAAGACCCTACCGGGCTTAGCGCGTTCCAAAAAGATGAAAACGCGCCGGCAATGAAATTTTTCATCCCGACCCAGAGCGGGTCCAGAAAATTTCCGATCAGAGACAACCCTTTAAAAACCACATTGAGCGCGGGCTTGAAAAACTGTCCCACGCTTTTCAGTCCGTTGATAATCGACTGCCCGACGCCCTGAAAAGCCGAACTGAACCCGGAAAGAACGGAACCGATTCCCGCCGTCGCGACGGAAACAATCGCGGAAAAAGCGGCTCCTTTCAGGAAATTCTCAAAAAATCCGCCCGGTTGCGTCACCGCGCTGATCAATCCTCCCAAAACGGCCGACACCACGAGTCCGACAATCAAATCGTCTATCCCAAACAACGCGCCCCGGATTTTTTTCGCCTCCTCCGCCGTCAAAACGCGCCCGTTCGAAAAAGAAGCGGAGACATCCAGGACAATGCCTCTCTCCGTTCCCTCCGCAAGCCACGCATCGCGGAAACCGTTCTCGTCCATGGTCAGAAGCCCGCCCTCCGGGCCCGCATTCGGGTCCCAATAAACCACTTCCCCGTTTTTAATCTCCTTGAGGATGAGATAATGAGCTCCTTTGACGTGCAAAATTTTCTCGCGTGAATCGCTCATGATCTCCGCCTTCAATCCGTCCCAATCCGTTTCGAAAACTTCGAGCGGCAAGCCGTAAATGTCCGCCGTTTTCTCCAACGCGAAAGCCGAAATCAGTAATTCTCCGCCGTCGAAACGGGTGCGGATCCCCGAAAGGATATCGATCAAAAGCGCGGTCACGGCAAGGTCCGTCAGCGCGACGGATTTCGAAGCGTTTTCAAGAAGCCGTTCCAAAACCCGGAAAGCGGAAAACCCGAAATGGACGGAGCAATCCTCGAGCCGAGCAAGGATTTCTTCCGCCTCCGATCCGGTCAAAGAAACCGCATCTTCCGCGGAAAGCCCCAGCGAAGCCAGTTGACTTTCACGTTCCGCATCATCCGCAGCGAAATATCCCCGCAAATATTCCTGAACGCGGGATTTGATCTCATCGATCCGGAAAATTTTCAACGCCCGTTCTTCGCTTCCTTCAAGCGTTTCTTTCAAAACCCCGGTTTCGATCGCGCCTTGCTCCGTAAATCGATCGCACCAGGACCGGATCTCTTCGGCGGAAGGGTCTCGTCCCAAAATCCCGCGATAGAAATGGACCAGCACAATCCCCATTTCATTCCGCGTGATTTCATCCCGCTGAAGGGCCGCCTCCGCCTCTAATTCAGCGAAGGCTTCGACGATCGCCCGGTCCACTTCAATCTCGGCCCGGGTAATTTCGAGGTCCAGCCGGGCATACGCTTCAATTTCCTGCCGATATGAATCGCGCAGCTGGTCCCGCAGATTTTCGATTGCCTCTCCGGCCCCCGGAACTTCGACGGTCTGACAACTTTCAAAACAGAGAAACTTTTGACACACCCGCTGAAACCGCACGGATTCAAGCCTCGTGATCTCCGACTCAATCCGGCCGCGATACTCCGCGTAAGTGTCCCCGATCCCGACGGCCTGATCATGATGCTGAACGGCCACGTCGCGCAGGGCTTCGAGTTTTTTAAGAAGGATTTCGTCGCGGGCCTTTGATAAATTTTCTTCGACTTCACGCCGCGCCTTTTCAAAAACGACCCGGGCCGGATTTCCGTCCCCGTCATATTCATAACGCACCGTCACATACCCCTGCCGGTCCGAAACCGTTTTCACCCTGCCGTCTTCAAACAACGTTTCCTCGCCGTCCCCTTTTCTGAGATAACGCAGTTCTTCATCCTCACCGTAAACGGCCCGAATAATTTGTTCGGGCGCGGCATCCAGCAGGCGCACGGTTTGGACAAGCGCGTTCCATTCTTTGATTCGAGAAACAGGAAAAGCATAGTTCAAGCGGTTCGAAAAAAGCCCCGGTTCGTCAAAAACCATCGGATCTTCCGGATAAAAAATATCGCTGTAATGCCCTTTTTCCGTACTCGCAATTCCGGCAATTTTCTTGAGGCCGTAAAGATCCCCGGCCTCCCCCCAAACCGTATGCGCCCCTTCCAAATGATCGATCGAATAAAACGGCGTGTCATGCATCCAAAGCATTGCCCCGCCGCGATCAAAATACGGGCGAATCCATCGGTCCGCTTCCGCTCCGTCCTCAAAAAGCGTATCCGGCAGAACGTCATTGGCCATCACCAAAAAAGAATCTTTCCCCCGATTCTCGAGCCACTCCCGAAGTTCTTCCGCGTCCAAAACTCGGTATCCCCGCTCCGCCAAATACGCTTTGAAAACAAGCCCTCCCTTATCGCCCGCAAGCCAGCTCCACGACCGCGAGGGAGACGCCAGCGCATACCGTTCGTCGTAATAAACCGCTTTTTCTTCGAACGGCTCCCCCAGCTCAAGTATCCCTTTCATCAACTCGTTTTTATACGGATCGGTCGCCCGTAAAAGATCCACCCATTCGAAATCGGGCCAAATCCGGTAAAACCCCGAATCCGGATATTTCGGATTGAAATTCTTGAAATACGCCGCCGCGTAAAGGGTCTCGCCGAAAGTTCCGATCACTTCGCTCACGCTTCCGGGTTCCACGAATTCAAACGCGCCACGGAGCAATTGCTCCGTTCCGTAAAATTCCCGCGCCGTCAGCGGATTGCCTTCCGGATCAAAATACGCGGCGGATTGGGAATGGGTCGTAAGGTAATAAAGAGGCTCGTCCATTTTCTCCCGAAAGATCGCGTCTCCCGAGGCAGCCCCTTTTCTTCCGATCACCGCCCAGGGAACATTTTCAAGGCCGGCCAGTCTCGTGATATCCTCTTCCGTGATGCCGATTGTCTCGAAAGCCGCAAGAAGCTCCCCGGCCTCTTCCGATGCAGGGAAGGGTCTGCCGCCCGATGTGGCAATGCAGACCCAGTCCCCGTCCGGAATATGATTTAAGTATGAGGCAAGCGAAGCGGAAAAAGCCTGCGATGGGGGAGAAAAACTGTGCCGCTCCTTCACGTCCCCGGTAACGGAATCCATCAAAACGACTTCGCAATCCCCTCCGGAAGAGTTGAAAATGAATTCGTCATCTTTGAAAAACTGCATCCCCAAAGGATCGTTCTGCTTGTAACTCACGCTCCATTTGGCGGGAATTTCCTCGTGATTGACAATCAGCGAATCCGTCCGAATGACCTTGATCCGTTCGATCGCCCCCGTTTCGTCCTCCCGGTAGGAATACGCATAGGTCTCGCCCTTTTTATTTTTGAGATTCACCAGCCGGCCGCTCAAGTCATAGCGGAGAAAAACATCCGGCAATTCCTGCGTGATAAACTCCGCGTTCCCGTCCGCGTCCGTTTCGATCCGGATATCCCCTCCGGCGGGGACGTCAAATGAAAGAGCCGTTCCCGAAGACGCGTCATAAACGCTCCGAGGCAGATGATTTTCGAAAATAATCCGCGTCCCATTCGCGAAATCAAGCCGTCCGCCCAACAAACCTCCGTTTTCGTCGTACGAAACTTCCGACAATTCTTTCCCGTCCGGAAATACGATTTCGGCAATTTCCCCGTCCTGATAAATAAAGCGCGTTCCGCCGGAATCGACGCGCTCTTTCAAATCCACGTAATGATATTCCGACCCGCTTTCATCCGTCCCCCATTGATGTTCATAATAAAATCCGTCGGGCGTTCGATGGCCGATTAACCGTCCGTCTTTGTCGTAAAAACGGGTCGCCCCGACGGCATCGATCAACAGCAGACGGTCTTCCGATTCTTCATAACGGTTCGACGCCTGCAGACATCCCTTAACGAAAACTTCCGATCCTTTCAGGGTACCGGCTTCATCGTAAAAATACAGGGTCTCAAGGCCGGAAGGGTCCGAAACGGACATCAGCCTTTCGTCCCGGAATTTCTTCACCTCCCCGTTCGAAGTGTCCGTCACGACGGTGATCTCATCCCCGTCCTCGTCAAATTCGTAAGCGTACTCAAACCGCTCTCCGTCTTCCGCGGTGACATCCCGGATCTTCCCGTATTCATAATCCACATAGAGAGAAGCATCTTCCCCTAAAGACGCGCCGGAAACCGCTCCGCTCCACTGATCTTTTTCGCCGCTCTCGAAATCGACACGGCTTGAATCCCGAAAAATCACCGATTGAATCTCTCCGTCCGGAGCAATCATTCCCCCACTGCCGTTCACCCGCCTGAAGAAACACGCGGAGCCCGTTTCGTCATAACCGATCTCGGAGATCTGTTCCGTGATTTCCGAAAACTCTTCGCACGGAAAAGGGTTTCCTTTCCAAACGGAAGACGCGACCGGCTCTTCTTCGTCCAGAAAAATCTTAAAAACCTTCAAATCTCCGGCGGAAAAACCGAGGTCGTCTTTCCACTCGCCGGGAACGTTTTCCTTCAATTTGAAGAAACTGAGATAATCGATCAATAAAGTATTCCAGCTTGAGAGGCGGTCTCCGTCGCCTGCGAGCAGAGTCGCCTCATCAAGCCTGCCCTTTCTCTCACCCAAAGGGATCAAATAATCCGTCCAGTCCGGCGGAATTCCGGAAATCCTGAACGAACCGCCTCCCTCGCCCTTGAGTTCCAATGTCGCGTCCGGAGAAGCGTTCTCCGGCGCGGCGGTTTTCAGTCCGATACCGACACAATCGAAATCCGAAAGATCGATACCGAAAAACTTCACATACAGTCCCATCCAATCGGCGAAAAGATCGGGGTTAAAACTCAACGCGTATCCGTCGCCTCGCTTTTCGTCATAAAACGGCGCGAGTTCCGCCGCGACGCCGTTCCAATCGTCCGGATCCTTCCGGTTGCAAAAAGTCCCGACGTCGTACGCGCGGTCAAACACATCGACAAGATTTTCTCCCGTGAGAATTCGGGCTTCTTCGGCCCGTCCTTCTTCCAGTAAATAAGGGATCATGCTTTCTTCCGTCAAAACCCCGTCTTTCGCGTAACGGGCCGTTACGCGGTCAATCCGGCCGGCGGCATCATAAGAGTAAAGAAAATCCGTCCGGCCGTTCTCCGCACTCTCAATCGCTGTTACCCGCCCGTCCCGATAGAAAACTCTCGTTCCGTTTTCAAGCCTTTCCTCCGCCAACTCCCCCATTCGAATAACCGCCGTTGATCCGTCCGAACGTTCGATCTCCGCGCTTTTCAGTTCCCCGTCTTCCGTCCAATCAATCGCGCGAATTACTTCTTGCCCGGTACGGATCGTATCGATTTCCCCTCCGTCGTACTCGGCTAAGAAACCGTCTTTTTGCTTTCCCAGCAAATGCCCGGCGGAATCGTAAATCCATTTTTCATCAAACCGGGCCGCGACGATCTTTTGAACCGCCCCGTAGAAATCCCGTTCAACCGAGAAAGAGACTTCGCTCCCATCGGCCAAGACGGCTTTTTGGGCAAAGCCGTCTTCTCCGAAAAAAATCCGGGTCCCTGCGGTAGTCGTCCAACTCCGGAGTTTTCCGTCTTCATAAACCTTTTCATCCCCGGAAGATCCCCGCTCAATCGCGCCGCAGACTTCCCCGTTTAAATCGAAAACAATATCGGAAAATCGCGAGGTCAGGATCCGGTCCGAAGAAAGACCGGCGGAAGAATCTTTCAGGTAAGTTTTAATCAACGCATTCAGAGTTTCTTCCGTTTCACCCAATTCGCTTTCCCAATCCGAAAAATCGAACCGTTTCATTTCGACCGCCGTGAGATCGCTGAAATAAATTTTGCCGTCCTCGGGAATCGAAACCGGCCCTTCCACGGCAATGACGATTTCATTCACCGCTGCCCCGTGCGGCGCGATCGGAAGCGTCACCGTTTGCCACTCTTCCGTCAGGGGGACGACAAAAAACTGTCCGGACCCCTTGAACTCGATTTTCACGGACAACGGGACCGGAAAATCTTTTCCGCGCCGAAGACGGAGCGAAACGAAATCCGTACCGGACAAATCGCAGGTATTCATTTTCGCGTAAACGCCCACCGGAAGCGAACCACCCGTCCGTTGATAGGAAAGTTCGTGCACATACCCCATATCCGGGTCATAAACGGAAGTCGCCGAAGCGGTATGCTCGCCGGGCGTGTAAAAAGTCCCCGACTCTTTCTGCCAATCCAGCAAATTCCTGAGCGGCTCCCGAAGAATCAAATCCCGGATTTCCGAAGAACGCGAATCCCGCAGGAAAGAGACCAAATCCATCCGCCGGGGCACTCCTCCTTCCGTGAAAACGACTTGGACATCCTGAATTTGTCCGGATGAATTCCGGTAATAGAGAAAATCCACGCGCCCCAACGACGGATGATCAACAAAATCAATGAGTCCATCCTGATTGACCGATACGGCCGGAACCGCGGCAGAACTTTCTTCCGCCGTTTCAAAGGGCGATTCCGGAAGCGTGAGATCCGCTTCTTTCAGGTTAAATTCCCATCTTTCGTACAAAGAAGCGTACGATTGTTCGAGACCGGTCTCCTTAAGGTAATTTTCGAAACCCGAAGCCCCCGTACCGGAAAGTGCGAGAACGATCGCCGCCTGATGCGTCGCGTAATATCTCCTTCCAATGGTCCCCTCGCTATCCGCCGAATCAAAAAATCCGTACGGGCCGGAAAGTCCGGGAATCTCGCCCAAAATCTCCCGGATCCATTCAATCACAAAATGAGGCGCCAAAGAGTACGCGGCAGCCAGCCCATAAAGAGAAGCCGCATTTTCATTCAGCGGATCGGAAGTTTCCGCCGCGGATGAAACGCCGATCTTTCCGGAGTAGTCCTGCCCCGGCACCCAACCGGCGGATAAAAATCCCGGGAGCCCGTTGCGGGCCGAGAAATAGGCCGTCGTCAGCAGAAAATTTCGGAAGACTTTTTCGAATTCTTCGAATTTTGTCTCATCCGAACGCAAAAGAGGCCAGAACATTTGGAAGGCGCTCCCGTCATACGGGACCAGATTCTCAATATCCCGTTCCGGCGAAACAGAAGACGATTTAGAAACCAAGACCAGCCGGTCCCACGCCTCTTCGGGAAGTCCGAAACGGCTGATAACAAACGCAAGCGAAGGCCGGAATTCCTGAAACAAGCGGTCGATCCAATGATCGAATGTTTTCGTCTCCGTGTGATAAACCGCCCGGACCAATCCCGTAGGGGGATCATAAAAATCCCTGAACCCCTCCCCCATTCGCTCAAGAATACCGTCTGAACGGGCAATCAACCGGTCGAGCCTGGGCCGGTCTTCCGGGTTGAAAAGATTTTCGCTTTTCAGCGAACCGATAAAATCCGCCAGGCTCTGCGCCAAGCCGGCATTGTCGCCGAAACCGATCGCATCATCGCAGGGAACGGCCAAAAGCGGCGCGGAATCAGGCTCCGGCTCTTTATCCAAATCCATAAAAGGGAAAAGTCCTTTGTATCCGATTTCTTCCTGAACGCGTTCCAGGTTTTGAACGACTTTCTCGGAACGGGTTAAAGCCTCTTCCCGGTTCAACCCGCCCAATCCGTTTTCCGAAGAAACCGCCAGCCCCAGGATTTGAAGATAAAAACCGATCGCCGTCGGCTGAGTGAAAAATCCGCGCTCGGGGGTTTCCGTATCGAAAGAAACAAAGTCCAACGGAAAACCGGTCTCTTCATCAATTCCGATCCCCTCATCGAAAAAAGAAATGTTTTTTTCGATCCAGTTATTTTTGAGATCGATCTCATCCGGACTCAGTGTTTCCGCCCATTCGTTTTTAAGATCTTCGGCCGGCTCCGTATCGTGCCCCGCCCGATACGTCTCCCCCGAAGGCGCCGAAAAATCCTCGACAGAGCCGCCGCGAATGCGATAGATCCAGCCGTTCTTGAATTCAATGTCCGCGTCAACAATCTCATTTTGTTCATTTAAAACAATGCTTTTCAGTATGGCATTTTTGGTTTCGATCCATCGGAAAACTTCCCGGTTCTTTTCCGGTTGATCCGGAATCGTCTTTAGAATCACTTCACCCAGTATTCCGTCCTCAAAACGCGCCGAACATCCTTCTCCGAATTCAAAACTTTCGAGAACGGCCCGTTTGACGCCGCCGTTTTCCGTAAATGCTGTTTCATAGCGGTAGAGAAGCCCGTCATTCGTTCTCCACCGCGATAATTCCCCGCTCTCGAATTCCTGGAAAGAACCGTCGGGATAATCGACACGCGAAATTGCTCCGCCGACATACCGCAGCGACGTTCCGTCTTCCCGGATCAAAACACCGTCCGTCACCTCGCCCGCCTCAATCCGGTAATCCTTTAAAACTCCTCCGTCCGGAAGGCGGATCTCGGCCGCCAAACTCTCTTCCCCTTGAGAAAGCGTTCCGATTCCGGCAAGCAATTCGGAAAAATCTCCTTTCGCATCGTATTCGATCCGATAACCGGCCCTGGCTGCCTGCACTTTTTCTAAAAAAGAGAATTCGTTCCGCTGATAGGAGAAATCCGTTGTGCTCCCGTCGGTTTTCACGACGGAATCAATCCGCCCGTCCGAAAAGAAAATTTCGGTCCCGTCGGCCAATATCGCGCGAATCAGATTGCGGACCGGGTCATAAAAAAGTTTCCGGGGAAAATTCGGAGCAGGGTTCCGGGATTCCGCAATCCATCCTTCCGGAGAAGTTTCTACATCAAAAAAAATCTCCCCCTTCGCGGGATCCTGAACCCGCGACAAAATCCCGTCCTCAAAGAAAATCCGGCTCCCGTCGCCGTAAAAAACACCTCTGATTTTTCCGTGGGAATCGTAAGAAGAAACATCCCCTCCCCGGGTCAAAAGAATCCCCGTCACTTCTCCGGCCTCATTTTTCTCATAAGAAAAAACTCCGGATTCCCCTCCGGCAGTCAGAAACGAATCCAAAGCCCCATTGCCCTTGTAAAAAAACCTTGTCCCCGTCAGGTCCTCGAGAAAGACAAGCTCTCCTTCCAGGAAAAAATAGCGGCTTCCGTCTTTCGCCGAGACCCACCCTCCCGTCAGGTCCCCCGCCTCATCGAACTCCGGATTCTCGAGACGGATTCCGTCCGGCATCTCGACTGAAACAAGCCGGCCTCCGGCATAGTTTAAATTCGCGTCATTCGAAGTGATCAGCGTCAAATCCGATGCCGGATCTTCGTTCCGGGCTGGAATACCGGAGAATCTTTCCGTATTTAATGTGACATCAAAAAAATAATCATGCCGGCTCCCAAGGAGATCTTCTTCGCAAAAGACTAGTCGATTAGTCCCCTCTCCTAACGTGTAGGTCCTGCTCTTTTCAACACCTTCAAATAAATAACTCAGATCGTATTCCGCTTGTTCCGCCACATTGCCCGAAATAACGGTTATTTCGGGAACGCTTTCCGGGTTGCTCTCCGACTCTTCCGGCGGGACCGGTTCCAGGCTCAAAGTGTTCCTAAGAAACTCTCCGGTATCCGGCAATCCCGGATCCGAAAACTGCCGCGGACCGGCAGGTAAAGCCTCCGCACCGCCTATCGCGCGGACCGGTTGGATCTCCCCGCTTTCGCAAACGTTGAAGTCTTCCCCGGGCCATAGTTGCTCCGTCCACAAAAACATGACCGCGACGGCAAGGGCGACGATTTTTTGAGACCGCTTCGACTTCATCCAACGCATGGCTCACCTCCTTTCGAATGGAACGTTCACATCTTTTTGACTGTCCGGTTCCGGAAGGATCAGAACGGATCCGACGATGCTTCCCTCGGAATCCACGTGAAAGGCCCCTCCCTCGGAAAAAATCAGGAGATTTTTCTGACGCCGGAGTACACCGGAATCCAAAGCATCTCTCGGGACCTTGACGGTATGGCCACCCCGGAGGATCAAAGTCCCGTCCGGCCGGGCCTCCCGGACCGATACCACCTGATATTCGGACGGATGAAATTCATAACTTTGAGCGCGCGCTTTTGCCGCGCCGGAAATTAATATCAAGAGAACAAAAACCCCGGCCTTTTTCATGATTCCATCACCTCCTTTATTTTCCGGCCCACCGTCGTCCATCCCGCATCGATTGAAACCCGCGCGCCGGTCCCGTTTTTAAACAAAGCGGAATATTCCGGATCAAGCCGGATCATGACTTTCACGATGCGTTCATCGCGCCATCCCCGCGACGCGTTCTCGCCGTAATGCTTGATCGAATCGACTTCACCGTGAAGTTCCTCCTCGAAAAAACCGGGGACCCGAACACGCGCCGCATCGCCCGGTTTTACGAACCGCAATTCTTCCTGCCGCACCGGAAACGAAAGAACGGAATCCGCGCTCGCAAGTGTCAGCAGAAAATCTCCTTCCCGGACGAAATTCCCCCTGAAAGCCCCGGAATCCGAAATCACCGTGCCCGAAATCGGGGCCGGGACACTCCCTTTCCGTGCTTCCGACACGAGGAAAAATACGCGCGCCTTCCATCGATCGATGTCCATCCGTCCGCGTTCCCGTTCTTCCTGCATCAACGCATATTCCATCCGTTTTCTTCTCGAGGCCACGGGGGAAAGGAACCCCTTCGAAATCAGTTTCTCATCCTCCCGAATCGATTCTTCCAGATACGCGCTTCGCAGCCGGATTTCTTCAAGCTTTTTTTCCTTAAGGGAGATTTCCGAGACGGTTTGCTCTTTTTCAAAGTCCAGCCGGTCATTCTCAATCATGAGCAGCCCCTGTCCTTTTTCGACCTTCCCGGCTTCGCGCACGAAAACGTCCGAAACGGTCCCGGAGACCGGTGCCCGGACATCGACTTTCTCGCCCGGCACAAACACCGCACGGCCTGAAACGGTCAACGGATACGGAATAAAAACCAGCCCCCCAAAAATAAACGGAAGAAAAATAAGACGCAGAGACCTCACGAAAACCTTTTCTTTTTTGAAATACCGCCGGCGATCCTCGAAAAGTTCCGGCGCGTTTTCAAGAACTTCCGAAAGATCCAAACGATCCTTCCCTCCGGGAGCTTCGCCCTTCCGGATCAAAATTTTCTCCTCCCGCTCATCCAAAACAAACCGGCTCATAATCCCCCCTTTGAACGTTTCCCCGAAAGATAGACGCAGGGAATCGCCAGGATAAAACTCAAAAGAAACGGCGCGCTCGGCACAAACCATCCCGGCGCTCCTTTCAATCCGAGGCAGAAAAGCGCGGCCCCCGTCAAAGAACCGCTCCATAAAGACCGGAAGCATTCGGCAAATTTGATTTTCAGAAAAGGGTCTTTTTTCATCGGTTTCCAGCCGAGTCTTTTTTCGAAAACAAGCCCAAAAAGATCAAGGCTTTGATAAAAAACGTTATTCAGCGACAAAATAGTCGAAAGCGCGATTTCTCCGGCGACAGAAAACATGTCACGGGTTTTCCGAACCGCCGCGAATTTATGCAGAAAAACTACCCCTATCGAAAACATAAAAACCCCGACCGAACACCGGAAAGAAACAAACAACGGCATTGAGAAGAAAAATTCCCGGACAAATCCGCTTAGGAGCCAGAAAAGGAAAAACGGCTGGCAGAGATAAAGAAAGATGGAATAAAAAACAAAAAAACGGGACTCGATCGGGATCCCTTCAAGAAAGAGCAGTGGCCATGCACCAAGCGTTCCCTTGGCCCAGCGCTTGTCTCTCCGCCTTGATTCCAGATAATTCGGCGGCGCTTCGTCAAACGTCACGACGTCTTCGCAAAACACGGTCCTTTTACCAAGGCGGTCCAGCAGCGCCGTCTCCCAAATATCGTGGCTCAATATCCCTTCGGGAAGCCGGACCCGGAGAAAATCTCCGGTTCGGATCAGGCAATTGTGCCCGAAACAAATCGCTTTCCCGAAAATACGCTGTTGGACGGGAAAATAAAACCGCTGTGCGATAGCCTGCCCCACGGCCTGGAGACGGGCAAACAAAGTTTTGGCGTGCGCGATATCAATCGAAGCCTGAAAAATAGCAATGTCTTTATTCCGCGGATGCTCGGCCATTTCAATTAAACACCGGACCGCTCCCGGCGGGATAATCGAATCGGCATCACAGACAAAAAAGTAACGGTAGTCCGTGTGATGCTCAAGAAGCCATTCCTTGATATTTCCCTGTTTTCTTTCAATCCGTTTTTCCCGCCGCCGGTAATAAATAGGTACTCCGGTCCGAGAACTTACGCCCGAGAAAATTTCCCTCTCGGAACCTTCAAGAATTTCGTCGGAATCGCTCAAAATCCAGAAATCAATATCCCGGTGCCGGTTTCCCGAGACCGCGTATGCGACCCGTTCGCAAATCCCGTCCTTTTCATTTTTGAGGCACCAAAGCACCGCCGTCCGGGCATCGGTTTTTTCGGCTGACGGGAAAATGCGATTCCGAAGAATAAGAAAGAAAACCGTCTCCCAAAAAAGGAAGCTCGTATTGAAAGAAAAAAAGCCGAAGCCGGCGAGCCAGACAAGCGCGTAAAGGCCCGCGTCAAAATTTAATTCCCGGGCCACCAGGAAAATCTGGGCTGCCTGTAAAACGACGACAACCGCAAGAAAATATTCGGAGAGATGTTTTTTCATGATTGCCTCACAGCACGCATCGTAAAACCGCGCATTATGTGAGGCAATGAAAGATGGAAGGAAAAACGCTAATTTCTCGTCAGGATAGAGTTTTGTCTAATTTAATTAGCAAACCGGGGACACACCTAGGCGTGTCCCCTGTTTTACGACAAAAGGCGTTTCAATCCGCCTCGAATATTCGTAGAAAGAAATTTGGCGCCAGCTTCGGGGTAAGAAGTCCTGGTAATAAGAATACGCTGATCGGCACGGATAAGATCCGCCGCAACATTCAACCGTTTGACATCTTCAAGGGTCGGTGAGCCCGTTAGCTTGAATTCAAAAGCCCAAAGCCCCTTTGAGAATTTCAACACGAGATCAATTTCATAACCGTCACTGCTCCTGAAAAAATAGGCATCATAATTTTCACCGACAGTCTTCAGTGCCCCCAAAATTTGGTTAATGCACCACCCTTCCCAACTAGCGCCCACCCAAGGTTGCGATAATAAGGTTTCCCGGTCCGGAATATTTAAAAGTGCATGTAAAAGACCGCTATCACGCCAAAAAATTTTAGGACTTTTGATAAGCCTCTTCCGGATATTCGCATGATAAGGAGGCAATAGTAAGACTAAATAAGCGTTCTGAAGATATTCCAAATAATGGTTTACCGTATGATAACTCAGGCCCAAACTTCCGCTGACCGTAGACGCATTCCAAATCTGTCCGTGATAAGCCGCTAGCATTTTAAAAAACCTCTTGGTCATTTGAGGCTTAGCGGGAAGCCCCCATGCCGGCAGATCTCTTTCCGCAAGAAGAGTTAAATAGTCATTTTCCCAATCCGGGTAATCTTTCTTTTTCAGAATCCCCCCGTCCGGGAATCCTCCCCTAAGCCACAATTCATCTCCTGTCCGTTTTTTCCCTATCTCAGAAAGAATGAATGGCTGGAGTTCACAGATTGCCAGCCGACCGGCTAAAGACTCCGACACATTTCTCATCAGCGCCGGAGAAACTGAGCCTAGAAGAAGAAATCGGCCGCTCCTTTTCCTGTTCTGGTCAACAGCTCCCCGGATCTTCGGAAAAATACCAGGCATCACTTGTGCTTCATCTAAAACGGTCAAATCAGTCCCCTGCACCAGATTATCCCATTGGAGATCAAGCTTTAATTGGTCAGTCTGCTGTTCAAGGTCAAAATAAGTGGAGGAGAGTGTTTTCGCCAACGTAGTCTTCCCGGACTGACGCGGCCCCAACAAAGCTACGGCCGGGAAACGGGAAAGCTTTTCTTTGATTTGACGAGTCAAAAGCCGTTTAAACATGTCTTGTATTATAGAAATCGATTTCTATTTTGCAAGACTTTTCGAATGCTCCCTTTTGTTTGAATTTTACCGGCGGTCGCGCATTTTGGCGAGAAGGCGGAGGATTTCGAGATACAGCCAGACAAGGGTAATCATCAATCCGAACGCGCCGTACCATTCCATGTATTTGGGGACCCGGTTCGCCGCGCCCTGCTCGATGAAATCGAAATCCAGGACGAGATTGAGCGCCGCGATGACTACGACGAAAAGGCTGAACGCGATGCCCAAAGGGCCGCTTTCGTGAATGAAAGGCATGCGAATTTTGAAAAACATCAGGATGATGTCGAGAAAATAGACAAGAGCGATTCCACCGGTCGCCGCGACAATGCCGAGTTTAAAATTCTCGGAAGGACGGATCAGGCCCGACTTGTACGCGAAAAGAAGCGCAAAGAGCGTCCCGAATGTCAGGGAGACCGCCTGAATCACGATCCCGGGAAACTGGATTTCAAAAACAGCGGAAACCGCGCCGATGACAATCCCTTCAAGCCCGGCGTAAACCGGCACCAGAAACGGCGACCACTCTTTTTTGAAGATCACGATCAGAGAGACGATAAACGCGGCCAAGACGCTTATCCAAAGCGCCGGCGGAAGCCCGCCCGCAAAGGCCTTTCCCCAGGTCCAGGACGCGGTCGCGAGAAGAATCAAGAGTGAAATCGCCGATTTGTTGACCGTCCCCTGAATCGTCATCGCTTCCGATTCGGAAACACTTCCTAACTTAAATGTATTGGCGTTGAGCGCCGGATTCCCTGACCGCATCATTGGAGTTCTCCTTTTTTTATTAGTACGTCTATATTACTATTTCAGCACAATCCCCCGCCACATGGCAAGAAAGTTTTTAAGTTGGGATTCTTCGGGAAAAAGGTCCCCCGAAATCACTTATCCAGCGCGAGGAAAATTCCTTTGAGGATCGCCTCAGGACTCGGCGGGCATCCGGGAACATAAACATCCACGGGAATCACCCGGTCGACACCGCCCAACACGGCATAACTGCCGCCAAAAACCCCTCCGCTGATTGCGCAGCTTCCGCAGGCAACCACCAGCTTTGGAGACGGGACCGCCTGATAGGTTTTCAACAAGGCAAGTTCCATCTGCCGGCTCACGGGGCCGGTCACAAGCAGCATGTCCGCATGCCGGGGAGAAGCGACAAAATGGATGCCGAAGCGCTCCGCGTCATAGACCGGGTTGGACAGACCGGCAATTTCCGATTCGCAGGCATTGCAAGATCCGGTATCGACTTCGCGGATATGAAGGGAACGAGCGAATATTTTCCTGATCTTTTCCGCAAGTTTTCTCTCAAAATCATCGGGCAAAACTTCTCCCGGTCCAACACCGCCGGGACTTCCTCCGGAAAGAGGTTCGTTTTTTGAAGCGGTTCGTTTCGATGGGATGACAAATGAAGGGTCCCTCATCGCCTCTGAAAGTTTGAAAGAAAATGAATCGGCCAATTCTTTTTTCAATTTAGCGGCGTCCCCGTTTTTGAAGACTATCGCATCATGCGGGCAAGCCGGACCGCAAAGCCCGCAGGCGACGCAGGCACCCCGGCAAAGCAGAAGTTCCCGCCTATCCTCGGCCGATTTGTCCGACAGAGGAAGAGCCGTGACCGGGCAGATTTCCGCGCATTTCCCGCATCCGGTGCATTTCCCCGCCTCGATTTCGGGAATTCCCAATGATTTCTCCTCCGGCTTTCCCGTCTCGGGAACCGGAATCGTAACCCTGCCGACCCGAATATTTTTTCTAAGAATCCTAAACACGTTTGCCTCTCTCAGCGGTCATTGCCGGAATAAGACAGGTTCATGCTTTTGTTGATCAGCGGAAAATCCGGCACGATATTCTCAAGCACCGCGTGCTCAATCAAAGGCCAATTGACGAATGAAGGCGAGTGAATTTTCCACCGCGTGATTTTTCCTTCTCCGTCCGTCATAATCCAATGGAAGCATTCCCCTCGCGGCGACTCAACGCATCCCAAGGCGTTTCTTCCCGGCATCAAAGGTTTTTGATCCGTCCGGAAGGCCCCTTCCGGCATCAACTCAAGCGCCTCATGAATGAGCTTGAATGATTCGTGCACTTCCTGAATCCTAACCCGCATCCGGCTCTCCACGTCTCCTTCCGTGAAAACGGGAACCATGAACAGAAGATTCCCGTACGCGGCATAGGATAAATCCCGGCGCAAATCACGGTCGATCCCGGAAGCCCTCGCGACCGGCCCGACCCCGGCCAGCGCCTCGGCAACTTCCCGCTTGATAACGCCGGTGCTCCGGATCCGATCGACCAATGAATTAACGTTCCAAAAAATTTGGATGACTTCATCAAAATCTTTTTTGATTTTTTTTGTTTCATCGGCCAGAAAAATTTTCCCGGAAACGGAAAGATCCTTCCGGACGCCGCCCGGAACCACCGCAGACCTCAAAAAACGGCTTCCCGTGACCCGTTCGTTCAGACGCATCAAATATTCCTTGATGCGCGTCAATTGGCCCGCTCCGAACCCGAAACCCACATCCAGTGCGATCCCGGAAATATCACTCACATGGTTGTAAAGTCTTTCCAGTTCCAGCAATACGACCCGAATAAACCGGGCACGGGGAGGGATCTCGAGCCCGCTCAGACTTTCCAAAGCCTGGGCGCACGCCGTCGCGTGAGAAAGCGAGTTGTCTCCCGAAACACGTTCCGCGAGCAGGATGAGGTCCTCAGGAGATTTTCCTTCTCCGAGTTTTTCAATGCCTTTGTGCTTGTAAAAATGGCGGATTTCCAGCTTTAAAATACTTTCGCCCGCGGAAGAAAAACGGAAATGGCCGGGTTCGATAATTCCGGCATGAACGGGCCCCACGGGAATCTCAAAGACTCCATCCCCCTCGACCCGGTCGAAAACATATTCCCGGCCGGTCCGCGGAAGGTTCTCCGGAAGCGCGAAATCCTTTCGTAACGGATGTAAACTTCCCGGCCAGTCTTCATGAAAAACAAGGCGCCTCGGATCCGGATGCCCGCCGGCGACAAGCCCAAAAAGATCCTGAATTTCCCGCTCCTGCCAGTTCGCCTGCGGCACATACGGCGTAACAGACGGGAAAACCGGATCATTCTCTCTGACTTCGGTTTTCACGGTGACAAAAACCCCTTCCGCCTGCCGGAGAAAAACGTAATGGATCAGAAAAGCTCCGAGAATTTTCCTTTCGTCGGTAGCAAAAAGAAACACAAACCGCATTCCCAATTTTTCGATAAGACTGCGGACCACCGGAACAACCGATTTTTTGTCCGCAAGAACGCACAAACGGTTTCCCGGTTCCTCCCAAATTTTTCCGATCAATCCTCCCAATTGTCCGCGGACCTCATCCAAAACCTGTTTCATCCGGTCGTCCCTCCCGCCACCGAAACCGCTCCCAGAATCAGCCGGTGCAAAGGCCCGGGCACCCAAACCCCCAGCAGCACCAGAAAGAAAACCCCGGCCAGAAGGACGCCGTCCATCACGCGATTCCGTTCCGCGCGAACCGTTTTTTCGGGAATCCCGAAGACCATGTTACACGCATGCCGCAGAAATCCCGCGAAAATAAACACCAGCAGGAAGAGCAGGATCCCGCACGCGAAAAAATGCCCTCCGGCAAATCCCCCGCACAGGATAAAAAACTTGCTGACAAAAATATTGAAAGGCGGCATACCCGTGATGGCCATGATCCCGGCAAAAAACGCTCCTCCGAGCAGAGGATTCACTTTCAGAATCCCCCTGATTTTTCCGATTTCTTTGGTCCCGAATTGATGGAGCAAATGACCGGAACAGAAAAAGAGAAGGGATTTCCCAAACGCGTGATTCACCACATGAAGAAGCGCCCCGTAAAGGCCCCATGCCCCTCCGAACCCCAGTCCCGCAGCCACAAGTCCCATATGCTCCACGCTGGAATAAGCAAAAAGACGTTTGTAATCTTTCTGGTCCAGGATGAACGGGACCGCAACCGCGACCGAAAGGACACCGAAAAAAATCAGCAAATGACCGGAGAAAGGGGACTCCGTCGCCGCTTTCGTCAGAATATGAAATCTCAAAATCCCCAAAGTCGCGCAGCTCAAGAGTACGCCGGAAAGAAGCGCGCTGACCGGGCTCGGGGCCTGGCTGTGAGCGTCGGGAAGCCAGGAATGAAAGGGCGCAAGCCCCGCCTTGGTTCCGTACCCTACAAGAATGAAAACAAAAGCAAGCCTCATCACCTGGGGGTTTAACTCTTTCGCACGTCCCGCGAGAAACGTCCAGTTCAAGAGATAATTCCCGCCCCCCGAAACCCCCAGGGCCGCGGAGTAATAAACGAGAATAATCCCGAAGAGTGCCAGCGCGATCCCGACGCTGCAAAGGATTAAATATTTCCACGCCGCTTCGACGGAGCTTTTTTTGTCATCGATGTTCACAAGGAACGCGGAGGCCAGAGTCGTTCCTTCGATCGAGATCCACATAATTCCCAGATTGTTGGCAAAAACCGTCAAGAGCATGGTAAAAAGAAACAGATGAAAAAAGAAACCGTAACGGCGAAGCTTCCGGAGCGGAATCGCGGAAGGGCCTTCTTCGAAAAGATAACCGCCCGCATACACCGCGGACAAAAGCCCCAGAGCGACAATCAAGGCGGCAAAAAGGGCCCCCAGGGGATCCATGAACAAATTCCCTCCGAAGGCAAAAAGGTTTCCCTGCCCCGCGCGCGTGAAGACAAAATACTCTCCCGCCGCGGCAAGCAGAACCGCTCCGGCGACAAAAAAGAAACGAACGAACGCTTTGGTTCCGGAAGCAAGACAGCAAAACGCGGAAACAACCGGAATCGCGAGCAAATAACCGATCGTCATTTTTATCCTTTCAGCTCCGTTAAATCATCGATATCGATTCCCTCAAACGCGCCCCGGATTTTCAGCATGAAGATCCCCATAATGAAAACGGCCACCAGAACGTCGAAGGAGATCCCTAATTCCACGAGTAGCGGCATGCCGAATGTCATGGTGATTCCCAGAAGAAAGAGGCCGTTTTCAATCAAAAGCAACCCCAACACCTGCGTCATCGCCTTCTTGACTGAAATCATGACCAGCATCCCGAAAAACACCGTGAAAATCGCGATCGAAACGAACTCCTTCGAGAAAACCGGCTCCAGCCCGCGCAAACCGCTCGTCACGTAAAAAGAAACAAACAACAGGAGAACGGAGATCAAGAGCAGGAACGGCACGTTGGCGTAACTTTCGACTTCCCTGCGGACACCAAGGCGGTGAATCATCTTCGAAAAAACACGGGGAATCACAACCGTTTTCAGGACAACGGTCAGGGCCGCCGAAATCAGCAAATGTTCCACGTGGCCGGCCAAGGCAACCAAGACCGTGATCACCGCGAGGAGAAAAGAGTGAACCGCGTAAGCGCGGACGGAAGCCATGATCTGGGGAGCCGCGATAATTCCGAACGACGCCACAAGCAGCATCATCCCGAAAAAATGAACCAGCGACGGAATCCACTCGGAGCTCATGCGCCCCTCCCCACCATTAATTGTCCGAGAAACGAAAGCAGCGCCAGAACAAAAGCGACAGCCAAAAAATCGGGAACCCGGAACAGGCGCAACTTGGCAAAATGAATTTCAATCCAGCCGATGACCCATGCCGCGACGGCAATTTTCCCCGCGTACAGCAGTAAAGACAAAACGATCGGAACCGCATTGAACGTATCGGGTATCCCCCAGGGAAAAAATAGATTGGCCAGCAGCGTCAAAAACAGGAGTTGTTTGATTTGATGCCCCCACTCCAGCAGGGCCAAATATCTTCCGGAATATTCAAGGACCATGGCTTCATGAACCATCGTCAGTTCAAGATGCGTTGCGGGATTGTCCACGGGAATTCTTCCGCTTTCCGCGATCGCAAGGATCAGCACGGCGCCAAACGCAAGGCTTACGAAGAAAATAACCCGGTGAGGGGAATCCGCCGCCAAAACCGACATCATTCCCGTCAGGGAAAGGGTTTTCGTGTGGAAACCGATCGAGAAAAAAGAAAGGAGAAGCGCGGGTTCGGCCAGAGAAGAAAGAAACATTTCCCGGCTTGATCCCATTCCCCCAAAAGCCGTTCCCGTGTCCAAAGCCGCCAGGACGAGAAAGAATCTTCCCAGGGCCAGCAGGTAAACAAATAGAATCGCATCCCCCATGAAACCGCACAAGGCCCCTTTCCAAATCACCGGAAGCATCAGAGCCGCCGCGATCGTTCCCCCGAAGAAAACGTAAGGCGCCGCGTGAAAAACCCAGGATGCCGTGCCGGAGATCACCATGCCCTTTCGGAACAGCTTGATAAGGTCAAAATAGACCTGAAAGAAACGCGGGCCGACCCGGTTTTGAGAAACCGCCTTCATCTTTTTAATAAACCAGGATACCGCGGGCGCGAACCCCGCGATCAGCACCGCCTGAAAAACCGATAGAATCAAAGTCATGACGATACCCTTGTGAAAAGAAGGAGCGCGAGCAAAGTGACGAAAATATATCCGAGATAAATTTGAATGTGCCCGGTCTGTATCCGCTTTGCCTTCTCCGAAAAATACAAAGCGAATTTCGCCATGGGCCGGTAGATCGTTTCTTCGAATAAGGGCCGGATCCCTGACTCAAAATGTTTGGCGGTGCGGAGCACGGAGTAGCCTTCGTCTTCAACTTCCACTTTCCGTGACGGCTGATAAAGAAAAGAAAAAATCCGACGGATCGGTTTGGAATATCCCGTCCCGGAATATTGCATGCGGGGCGTAAGCCCCCGCATCCCGCAATCCCAGCTAGGACCGGTTTTTACGGAAACCCGCCCGGCGAACACAGTCATCGCCGCCGCAATCACCGATAAGGAAACCGCCATCACCCCGAAAACCCAAGGCAATGATATTTGGCTCCACCCCCCCGGAAAGACAAGAAAACTTCCGTGAATCAAAGGGATGTTTCCGGAAATTTCTGTCGTCAATTCTCCGCTCAGTTTTCCCAGAATCGGAACGATTACGGGCGCGGCAAGGCCGAGCCCAAAACAGCTCAGGGCAAGGGTGATCATGCCGATTTTCATGGACCGGCTCCCTTCCCGCGCGCATTCCGCGCGGGGCGACCGCGGAAGCCCCAGAAAAGCGATTCCGAAGGCTTTCACGAAGCAGGTCGCGGCCAGCGCCCCCGCCAATCCCAACAGGGAAGCCAGCACAACGGAAAAAAAACGGATTCCGAATCCCTCGCAATCAACGCCGGAGAAAAGCGCCAGCAGCGTCATCCATTCGCTCACAAAGCCGTTCAGGGGGGGAAGCGCCGAAATCGCCGCCGAACCCGTCAGGAAACAAGCCGCCGTCCAGGGCATTTTCTTGATTAATCCGCCCAGTTCTTCGATATTCCGCGTGTGCGTGCCGGACAAAACAGAGCCAGCGCCCAGGAACAGAAGCCCTTTGAACGCCGCGTGATTGAGGGCATGATACAGCGCCGCCGCAACGGCAAACAAAGCAAAAATCGGCTGACGGGACGATATCAACACCACTCCCATCCCGATCCCCAAAAGAATGATCCCGATATTCTCGATACTGGAAAAAGCCAGCAGGCGCTTCAGGTCTTTTTCCATTAAAGCGTAAAGAATTCCGACCAGGACCGAAAAAATTCCGAATCCCAAAAGCACCGCCCCCCACCAAAAATAAACCGGCCCCAGGAAAAAGAAAATAAACCGGAGCAGGGCATAAATAGCGGTTTTGATCATCGCGCCCGACATCAAAGCCGAGATCGGACTCGGGGCCTCGGGATGCGCTTCGGGAAGCCAGATATGGAAAGGGATCATACCGGCCTTCGTCCCGAACCCGACCAGCGCGCAGAAGAAAACGACGTTCTTGAGTCCGGGAGAAAGCATGGCCGCATGAGCCCGAAAAGCGTCAAAGGCCAGAGCCCCCGACGCGGAAAAAAGGAGCCAGAACGCCCCCGCGATAAAGGCCGTTCCCGCGTGCGTCATAACAAAATACAAGAGCCCAGCGCGACGGGCCTTGGGATTTTCGTGTTCGGTCACGACCAAAAAATAGGAAACCAGCGACATGATTTCCCAAGCCGTCAGAAACACAAAAATATTCCGGGCCATCGTCACGAGCACCATGGATAAAAGAAAAAAATTATAGAACAACCCCAGCAACGGTACGTTTTTCTTTCCGAAATATTCCCGGTTATAACCGAGCGCGAATATCGAAACGGGGACGGAAAGAAAAGAAATCAGGAAAATGAAGAACGCCGAAAGCGCATCGACCTCTAAAAAAACCGCGCCGCACAAAGGGACCCCTCCGCGAAACGACAGGGCAATCCCCTTCCCGGACAGAAGAATTCCCGCGGAATAAAACATACCGGAGACGCCTGCCGCGAGGGCGCTCACGCAGGCGATCCTATTGGAATGCTCGGGATTTTTCCTCCGGAGAAACCCCGCAAGACCTCCCAAAACGTAAAAAAGAAACTGCGCTAAAACCAATTTTCCCATTATCTCCGACCTTTTACGACCGGGCAAAACCAGGTCGTCCCTCAAAACCTCTAAAATAAAAAAGCCTTTTAGCTTCAAGGAGTTAGATCGCGCGCACACAGCGATCAACCGCTTAAAACCAAAAGGCTAACTTAATTTTCTGCCGTCGGTAAGGGGCCATCACCCCCTTACTGCTACCCAGCCATTTTACTGCGATTTCAAATGGTAACGGGCTTTACGCCCCTGGGAATATTTCGGATTACTTTCCTCCTTTAGAAACAAAAAAATTCCTGAATTGCATTGTAAAACACGGGCTCCGCAATGTCAAACCGGCTCACGCCGTTCAAACACTACAATCCCAAAACCTGCTGCATGGTAAAAAGGCCTTTTTTCTTGTCGGCGAGAAATTTCGCCGCAAGCAGGGCCCCTTTGGCAAATGCGTCCCGCGAAGATGCCTTATGAACCAGTTCGATCCGCTCGCCTTCGGAAAGAAACGAAACGGTATGTTCCCCGATCACATCCCCTCCGCGGACCGCGTGAATGCCGATGGTCCGATTGTCCCGCACCCCGGTCAATCCTTCCCGCCCGTAGACAAACGCTTTTCCGGGGTCCAGATCCCGCTCCCGGGCCGCGCGCCGCGCGAGTTCCAGCGCGGTCCCGCTCGGCGAATCTTTTTTATTCCGGTGATGCGCCTCCACGATTTCGATATCATAATCATCGCCGAGTTTCATCGCCACGAGCTCCGTCAATCGGAAGAGGAGATTCACTCCCAGGCTCATGTTGGGCGACTGCACGATGGGAATTTTCTTCGCCGCCTGCTCGACAAGCTGCAATGTTTCTTCCGGAAGGCCGGTCGTTCCGATCACGATCGCTTTTTTGTGTTCGATGCACCGGCAGAGATTTTCCGGGGTCGCTTCCGGACTCGTAAAATCAATCAGGACGTCTCCCTTTTCGATCACTTTTTCAAGTCCGCCCTCGACGGAAAGATCCGCGTGCGCGCCGCCTAAAAATTTCGACAGCGAAGTCCCCACTCCCGGATGTTTGGAAGTCTCAAACACGCCGGTCAATCTGAAATCGGGATCTTTGAGCGCCAGATGAATAATCCGGCCGCCCATTCGCCCGCACGCCCCGCCCACCAAAAGTTTAATCATGTGAAGTCTCCTTCATTCCGAACGGCATCACGCCTTCGGATCAATTGTCCGTTTTAACTTTTTTCGAACGGAGGATTCCGTACCGCGTGAGCGCATTTTTCAGATCCGCCCGGTTCCCCTTCGCCATCTCGCAGAGCGGCAGGCGGAATTCTTCTTCCGTCATTCCCATCATCGCGAGCGCGGTCTTCACCGGGATCGGATTGGTTTCGACGAAAAGGAGTTTCAGGAGTTCGAAAATCTTGTGGTGAACCCTCTGCGCCCGGTCATAGTCCCCGCTCAGCGCGGCATGCGTCAGGTCCGCCATCTCCTTCGGGATCACATTGGCCGCCGCGGAAATCACGCCCCGCCCGCCCACGGACATCATGGGAAGCGTCAGCGAATCGTCGCCGGAAAGGACCGTGATATCGCAGAGGGAAATGATCCGGCTCACCTGGTCCAGGCTCCCGCTCGCCTCTTTGATCGCGACGATATTCGAAAATTCCTTCCTCAGGCGGGCAACCGTTTCGGGGGCCATATTGATCCCCGTCCGGCCCGGGATGTTGTAAAGGATGAATGGGATGCTTTCTTTGGACGCCAGATACGCGTAGTGGCGGTACAGCCCTTCCTGCGTCGGCTTGTTGTAATAGGGGTTCACGACCAGCACGCCGTCCGCGTTGATTTTTTTCGCGTGTTGAATCAGGCCGAGGCCCTCAAGCGTCGCATTGGAACCCGCGCCGCAGATCACCGGCACGCGTCCCGAGACATGTTCCACCGCGATCGACATCAGCCGGCGATGCTCCTCATGCGTCAGCGTGGCGGATTCCCCCGTTGTGCCGCAGGGAACAATCGCGTCCGTCCCGTTAGCGATCTGAAAGTCGATTAGCTTCCTGAAAGTTTTTTCGTCCACCTTTCCGCCTTTAAAAGGAGTGATGAGCGCGACAAACGATCCTTCGAATTTATTGTTCATGACATTCCTCTCTTCCTGCTATTTATGATTAACGAAAAATTCCCCTTTAAATACCGTCACCGCTTTCCCTTCCAGCGTTACTTCGCTCACGGTCGTCTCATTGAGACCGAATCCGACCTTCAGCTCCCCGCCCAAAGTCCCGACCGTCACCGGAGAGCGGTACCCCGAGGCGATCGCGCTGATGATCGCGGAAGCCGTGACACCCGTTCCGCAGGCGCGGGTCATGCCCACCCCTCTTTCGTAAGTCCGGACATAAATCGAATTCCCCGGATCCTTCCTCACAAAATTCACGTTGGTCCCCTTCGGGGCAAATTCTTTGTGGAAACGGATTTTCTCCCCCAGAAATTCCGGCGAGAATCCGTCGAAGCCATCGACGAAAAGAACCGTGTGAGGGACTCCCGTATTAATGAAGTAGCACGGATAGGTCTTGCCCTCGACTTCAAGCGAAAACCGGTCCCGGAAATCCCGCGGGGCCGAAAGGCCCGCACGCACCGTGTTTTTCTTCACTTCAAGCCGGATCATCCCCGCCAAGGTCTCCACGGAAAGCTTGGCGGGCTTTTTCAGGACCGTCCGCGCGAAAAGCCCCGCGCAGCGGGAGCCGTTTCCGCACATCTCGGCTTCCGATCCGTCGGCATTGATGATGCGCATTTTAAAATCGGCCGCCCGTGAATTCTCGATGAGCAGAACCCCGTCCGCGCCGATCCCGGCGCAGCGATCGCAGGCCTCGCGGGCGAATTTCGCGGGATTCAAAACGATTTTCCGGCGGTTGTCCACCACGACAAAATCGTTGCCCGTCGCTTCCATTTTATAGAAAGGGATTGTCTTCATATCCGCCTCAAAAAATCGGGGGTCTTTCGCCCCGGATCAGATCGCGGTACGTTTCGCGGGTGCGCACCACTTCGAAATACCGTCCGCTCGCCATCACCTCCGGCGGCCGGGGCCTTGAATTGTACTGGCTGGCCATCGTGAAGCCGTAAGCCCCCGCCCCGAACACCGCGAGCAGGTCCCCCGAATTCAATCCGGACGGAAGTTTTCTCCCCGTCCCCAGAAAATCCCCGCTTTCGCAGATGGGCCCGACGACATCCGAAAGCATCACAGTCGAAGTTTTTTCGTGTTCTCTTACCGGCACGATTTCATGATACGCGTCGTAAAGGGCCGGGCGGATCAAATCGTTCATTCCGCCGTCCACGATAATAAAATTTTTCTCGCGCGTTTTTTTCACGTAAAGCACGCTCGTCACGAAAATCCCGCTGTTCGCCGCGATAAACCGGCCGGGCTCGAAAATCAGCATCCCCTGCCGGCGTTTTCGGTCGGCAAAGCGGGTTTTCCGAATCAAAGGCAGGATTTTAGCGGCATACTGGTCCGCCCGCTGCGGCTTTTCCTCATGATAAACCGCGGCCAATCCCCCGCCCAGATTCAGATATTGAATCCGGATTTTCTCCTTCTCAAGAGCCTTGATGAAATCCAGGACTTTCTTCAGGGCCTTCACGAAAGGCTCGCCGGAGGTGATCTGGGAGCCGATGTGAACATGAATCCCCGCGATATTGAGGTTCGGCAGATCGCCCCGCTCGAGGTAAATCTCAAACGCCGTCTGAAAATCGATTCCGAATTTCGTCCCTTTCTTGCCGGTCGTGATGTGCCGGTGCGTTTTAGGATCGATATCGGGATTGATTCTCAGGGAGACATTGACAACCTTCCGTTTGCTTCTCGCGATCGCGTCGATCGTCTCAAGTTCCGGGATCGATTCCACGTTAAAAAGAAGAATCCCGGCGTCGATGGCCTGCGCGATCTCGGCCTTGGTCTTTCCCACCCCCGCGTAAACGATTTTTTCCGGGGGACAGCCCGCGTTCAGGGCCCGGTAAAGCTCCCCTCCCGAGACAATGTCGAGCCCCGCCCCCTCGCGGATCAGCGTGGCGAGAAAAGCAAGGTTCGAATTCGACTTCATGGAAAAGCAGATCAGCGGATTCGCGGAGCGGAACGCCTTCGCGAGTTTCGCGTAATGTTCCGTGATGGTTTTGCGGCTGTAGAGATAAAACGGAGTCCCCACCTGTTCCGCAATTTCCGCCACGGGAACCTGCTCGCAGTAAAGTTCGCCTTTTTTATAATAGAAATCGTGCATCGTTCAATCGCTCCGAAGGCCGCCCGTTTCAGGAAGCGGCCAGTTTTTTCTTCCAGGACCGGATACCGGCCTTGACTTGGGCCGGATGCGTCGAGGCCCGGGTTTGTTTCCGCAACAGACTTTTTCCGGGATTGAAAATTTCGTAAATATCCTTTTTGAAGAGCGGGGAAAACCGGAGGAATTCCTTGAAGGAAAGATCCTTGAGGGATCGCTCCACGGCAAAAGAATGCTGGACCAGTTTCCCGACGGTTTCGTGCGCGTCCCGGAAAGCGACGCCTTTCAGGATCAGATAATCCACCAGATCCGTCGCGTACAAAAGGCTGTCGGAAACCGCCAAGAAGCATTTGGTCTCCCGGATTTCGATCCGGCGAACCAGATTGGACAAAACCTCCAGGGTCTTGACCGCAAGCTTCACGGATTCAAAAAGGCCTTTTTTGTCCTCCTGCATGTCCCGGTTATAGGCAAGCGGAAGCCCTTTCATGGTCACCAGCAGGGAGACGAGATTCCCGATCGCCTGTCCCGAACGCCCGCGGGCCAGTTCCAGCATGTCGGGATTTTTCTTCTGCGGCATCAGGCTCGAGCCCGTCGAATAACTGTCGGGCAGAACGAGGAACCCGAACTCGGCGGTATTCCACAGAATCAAATCTTCCGAAAAACGGGACACGTGAACGAACAGCACCGCGATCGCGGCAAGGATCTCCAGGACGAAATCCCGGTCGCTCACCGCGTCGAGGGAGTTTCCCGAAACCCGGCTGAATCCCAGACGACGGGCCACAAACTCGCGATCCAGGGGAAGCGTGCTCCCGGCAAGCGCACCGGACCCCAGGGGGCATTCGTCCATCCGTTTCAGCGCGTCCGACAAACGGCCCTTGTCCCGCTCCAGCATTTCCACGTAAGCAAGAAGATGATGAGACAAAAGAACGGTCTGCGCCCGCTGCAGATGCGTGTATCCGGGGATCGCGATTCCGTGAAATTTTTCGGCGGCCGAGACCAGTGCCGACTGAAACACATTGATCCAACCGGCTAAAAGGATCGATTTCTCGCGAAGCCAGACCCGGGTGGAGGTCGCGATCAAATCATTCCGCGAGCGGCCCGTGTGAAGCTTGCGGGCGGTCTTGCCGATCTTTTTCTCAAGGGCGGCTTGAATCAGCGTGTGGATGTCTTCGACTTCGGAAACCGATTCGGAAAGGTCTTTCCCCTGAAGTTCTTTGAGGACTGCGTCCAGGCCCCGCGCCAATTTCTGCGCTTCGCTTTTCGAGATCAATCGCGCCCGCCCCAGCATCAGGGCATGGGCCTTGCTGACCTGGACGTCCGCGCGAAGCAGTTCCCGGTCGACCTCCAGCGAATAGGAATATTCCTTGGCGTCCTGCGCCAGCTCTTCCTGAAAACGGGATCCCCAGAGTTTTTTCATTGTCGCCCTCATTTTTCTCTCCCGCCGGAACATCCAGAAGATATCCTTCGCCGTCCCGGCGCGAAGCTTCTCACGCTTTCGAATCCGCGCGATGTTTTACGATTTCTTTCCTTTGAAACAGCCCTCGTAGGGAAGGCCCCACAACTTCATGAATCCCTGCGCGGCCGTGCGGTCAAACGAATCCTTGGCCGAATACGTCGCGAGCGTTTCGGAATAAACCGAATTCGGGGATTTCCGTCCGGTCACGATCGCCTGCCCGGCGGAAAAACGGAACCGGACCGTTCCCGTCACACGGTCCTGATGCCTCGCGAAAAACTGATCCAGCGCCTCTCTCAGCGGCGTGAACCAATGCCCGTAATAAACCAGATCCGCGTATTTGTCGGAGAGCATTTTTTTGAAATGCAGAAAATCCCGGTCGAAAATCAGCGCCTCCAATTCCTCGTGGGCCGTGAGAAGCACTTCCGCCGCGGGCGCTTCGTACACCTCCCGCGACTTGATCCCCACCACGCGGTTTTCGATCATGTCGATCCGCCCCACGCCGAAACTCCCGGCGATCGCGTTCAATTTTTCGATCAACGCCACCAGCGGATAGGCCCTGCCGTCAATCGCGACGGGGACCCCTCTCACGAAAGACACCTCGATCGTTTTCGATCCCTTTTTCCGTTCGGCCCCCCGGGTGAACAAGTACGCGTCTTCGGGAACGGCCTGCCACGGATCTTCCAAAATCCCCGCCTCGATCGCGACTCCCCAGATATTCTTGTCGATCGAATAGACGCTCTTTTTCGTGACGGAGATGGGGATCCGGTTCTGCTGGGCGTAATCCACCTCTTCCTCGCGGGATTTGAACTCCCATTCGCGGAGCGGCGCGACGATTTTCAGGGAAGGATCCATCGCGCGGACCCCGAGTTCGATCCGCACCTGGTCATTGCCTTTCCCCGTGCAGCCGTGCGAAACGCAAACGGCTTTCTCCCGATGCGCCACATCGACCAGATGCTTCGCGATCAGCGGGCGTCCCAGCGAAGTCGCCAGAGGGTATTTCCCCTCATAGCGCGCGTGGGCCCAAAGCGCGGGCAGGACGAAATCCTTCGCGAATTCTTTCTTGAGATCCATGATGTAAATCTTCGAAGCCCCGGCGGCATAAGCCCGCTTCCGAAGCAGCGCCTTGTCGGAGACCTCCCCGATGAAAGCGGAAAAACAGATCACGTCGTAGCCGTACCGTTCCTTGAGCCAGCGGACGCAGCAGGAAGTATCCAACCCGCCCGAATAAGCCAGAATCACCTTTTCCATCTTTTGCTCCTTGTCCCGAATTCCTTCCCGAATTTTTATAAAAACAACCCCGCGGACGAAAGCACCGCCTCAACCTTCCTTCAATTCCTTTCCGATATCGGTCAGCAAATAAAGGAGGATCGCCTTCTGCACCGGCATGCGGTTCGCCGCCTGCTCGAAAATAAGCGAGTGTTTCCCTTCGATCACCTGATTGGTGATCTCTTCCCCGCGATGCGCGGGCAGGCAATGCATCACGCGGACGTCCGGCGCCGCGTAACGGAGCAGTTTCCGGTTCAGCTGATACGCCTTGAAAAACGCCTTTTTCCGGGCGGGGTCCTCTTTTTCCCCCATGCTGACCCAGACATCGGTATAAATCACATTCGCGCCCTTCACCGCTTCCCGCGGATTGAAACCCCCCGTGATTTTGGCTTTGGACTGCTTCGCGTATTGCTTAGCGGTCCTCAGCACCGAGGCCGAAGGCGCGTACTCTTCCGGCGTCGCGTAGGAAAACTGCAACCCCATTTTCGAAAAAAGGAACAGCAGGGAGTTGAACACGTTGTTCGCGTCGCCGACATACGTCATCTTGAGCGTTTTCAGCCGCTCCTTCCCGAAATATTCCAGCATCGTGAAAAGGTCGGTCAGCGCCTGGCACGGATGGGAAAAATTGCTCAATCCGTTGATCACGGGTTTCGGGGAATATTTCGCGAATTCGAGAATCGTCCGGTGCAGGAACGTCCTCAGCACGAACACATCCAT
>JAKQXH010000103.1 GCA_029561555.1 Candidatus Omnitrophota bacterium | reverse complement strand
CCGTGGATCGGAGCGGTCCTTTCGCTACTTCTGATTTTCAGGAACGGCTGGCACCGGGACGATGTTCTCGCGTTTCTGAAATCCGGTTATGTAACACGAATTGGCGAGATGCCGAAAACAGAAGAATGGCTTTCGAGATTTGAAGCCGGTGTTTTTATGAATGGCGTGCTCGAGGGCCGCGAGATGTGGGAGAAAGACTGGACCGGCGAGGAAGCCCTTTCGGGGAATTCCGAAAGCGGTAAAAAAAAGGTTCTGGAGACCCTGGCCCAACTGGAATTGGATTTTTTAAAAGCTCAAAGCGTGGAGGAACATATCCAGATTCTTAAACAGGCGGTGAGCCGGACATTCGGGATGATCGAGATGTCGGATGCGTACACGCCGTTGGTTCGGCGTGATGCGGTTTCCGTGAGCCGGTTTGAAACACTTCTCGAAGAGATCTGGATGAATGAAACCAAAGGGCGGGGAAGGCCGGTTTCTTTTGAATTCTTCGCGGATCAATTTCTGGGATTGGTCGAGCTGGATGTTTATTCTCTTCATGAGCGTGACAAAAATCGCGTTCAGATTTATGACGTGTCGCTTGCGCGTCAAAAGGAATATAAAACCGTTTTCGTAGCCGGGTTGCTTGAACGGGTGTTTCCGGTTCAAATTCGCGAAAATGCCCTGCTTTCCGATTGGGAGAGACGGATGATCAATGCCGGGTCTGAGCATCCGCTCCAAGAGCTTTTACCGCGTCAGAGTCTTGAACGGTATCTTTTTTATCTTGCGGTGACCCGGGCGAGTGAGCGGCTTTATCTGTCATGCCCCTGCGTCAATCTGGAAGGCAAGGAATCCCTCAAGTCTTTTTTTCTGGAAGATGTGCGCAGGATTTTTGGGAGCGGAGATTCCATCCAGATCATTCAGCAGGATCTTTCACGGCCGTATCCATCCGTGGATGAATCGATTACCGGAAGGGAACGGGAGATTGCCGTGATGGGAGTCGCACGGGAAATGAGTGAAAAAAAGCGGGGGAAGGAGAAGCCGGATGGTGTCGCCTCGGTCTCTCTTGGGAAACTCCTCGGCGCGCTCCAGCCGGTTGAGGCTTCTCTTGAGGATGAGTCGATTCGCGCAGGGGGATATTTTGAGATTCGGGAGGCGAGCCCGACCCGTCTTGAGGAGTTTGCCAAGTGTCCGTACCGGTATTTTGCTCATCGGATACTGAAACTTCAGGACCCGACGGAGGACGTGACCGCCCGGCAGAAGGGAAATATCCTGCACGGGGTGCTTGAGGCGTATTTCCGGGAATGGATCCGCCGAAACGGAAAACGGTCGCTACCGGCTGAATTTGCCGAAACGAAACTGGCCGAAACTTTTGAAAAATACCCTCTTTCTTCGGAAAGAAAATACCGCGAGGAACTGGATCGGGCCGAGGTCAGGGAAATGCTTTTTTCCGTCATCGAAAAAGAGGTGGAAACCCTTTTGTCCCGGAAATTTCAGCCCGCTTACGTTGAGTTCGGTTTTGGTTCCGGAAAGGATCGCGATGCTCCCGCGTTTGTGATCACCCCCGGGGAAAAGGGGATCGCGATCCAAGGGCGTATTGATCGAATTGATATTGATCCTGAACGAAAGGCAGCTCTTGTGGTGGATTACAAAAGGACCGCGAAGCTGGACCGCTCAGCGCTTGAGCTTGGCACATCGCTTCAGCTTCCGCTTTATATTCTGGCGGTTGAAAAAGCGCTGGGACTTACCCCGGTGGGCGGCGAACTTTTTGCCCTGAAGGAAAGTAAACGGAGCGGATTTTATCAAAAGGATGAGTGCGAAAAATACGGACTCCGGGTCAGTAAACCGTCAGGGATGACCGAAAAAGAATTTCGCCGGGTGCTTGACCGGACCGTAGATTTTGTGAAGCGTTTTACCGAAGAAATCCGGGGGCTTAACATTCTTGTCCGACCGCGGGATTGTGAAAAATACTGCCCTTATGTCTCTCTTTGCCGGATCGAGAAATGGCGTATCCCCGTGATATTGCAGGAAATCCGGGA
>JAKQXH010000092.1 GCA_029561555.1 Candidatus Omnitrophota bacterium | reverse complement strand
TCTACCAGCTGAGCTACAGGGGAAAACTGTTCTATAAAAGAGCAATAAGGTAATCCCACGGCGGCTTCTAGGCCGAAGCCTCCTGGGACCCATTGCGCTATAAAGCAGCGCAGGGCTGCTTCGCTGTAAATTCGTGCGTGCAACTTGACGCTCCTTCAAGTCGCGTAAGTTGCGCACTCATTTAAAGATCAACCTACAGCGTGTTTTCCATGCAACCGTTAATTTTGATGCATGACCGCCACTTCGTGGTGGCAGCTGAGGCCGAAAGGCTCGTGCTTTCGGCACTTCGCGCAAACCTCGATGGTTTGCGCTTCGCTACAGGGGAAAACGGTTATCAATTCCATAGTACCGGGCAAAACCATGGTAAACAGGGGGTTTGACCGGATTTGGCAGGGGAAAGTTTAGTTTAAAATGATGATACTGGCAAGTGAAAATCACGGGGTTTATAATGCCTGCCATGAGGTCGCGATGGAAAGATCAGGAAGCGAAAGGGAAGTCGGCCCTCGATCTTCTCGTTTACCGGTCCCGGCTTTTGGGGGCCGATCCGGATCTTGTTTTGTGGGGAGGGAATACGTCTTCGAAAGATACGGCCCGGGGGGTTCTTTGGGTGAAGGGAAGCGGGAAACTGCTCCGGGACGCGAAGGAGGCTGACTTTTGCGCTTTGAATCTCCACAAGCTCCGCGGGGCCTTGCCTCGCCGCGGGATGACGGACGCTGAAACGGCCGCTTTTCTCAAAAATTGCGCTCTGGACCCCAAAGCTTCCCGTCCTTCGGTTGAAACGTTTCTTCATGCCTGGCTTCCGTTCCGCGTGATTGATCATACGCATCCTGACGCGATTCTCGCGTTGACCGATACCTCAAAGCCGCGGGAATTCTGCCGGAAGGTTTTCGGGAGGGAATTTGTTTTTGTGCCGGTGGCGAAATCCGGGTTTGAGATCGCGAAACGGCTGCTTTCCGAGTTCGGGAAAAAGCCGGGAGCCAAAGGCGCGATTCTTGAAAAGCACGGGCTTGTGGTTTGGGGCGAAGACGACAAGGCCTGTTACCGCCGCACGATTGAGGCGGCCTCGCGGGCGGGGGAATGGATTCGCAAACATTGCCGGAACCCAAAACCGTTCGGCGGGGAAGTAATCCGGCCTTTTCCGAAAGGGAAACGGAAAACGCTTCTCAGAAGAATCCCGGCCGGGATGAAATCATCAATGGGCCGGGAATTTCCGGGATATTTTTGCTGCGTTGACGACAAAGAAACGCTGGAGTTTGTCTGCTCGGCGCGGGGCCCGGCGCTTTCCGGGAAAGGGCCGACGACTCCGGGGCATATTTATTTCACGAAGCGAACCCCTTTGTTTTTGAAATCGAATCTTTCCTCTGAGGCACCGTTAGATATAAACAGGAGCGGCTTGGCGAAGCAGATCAAAAAATTCGCGGATGCAGAGAAAAAATATTTCAGGCGGTTTGCCGGGCCGGGGATGCGGATGCAGAGCCCGTATCCGGCGGTTGTTTTGATCCCGGGCGTCGGGATGATCGCCGCCGGGAAAAACCGGAGGGCGGCTTTGATGACGGCCGAAATTTACCGGCACACGATCCGGGTGATGCGCGCGGCCTGCTCGATCGACGACTACCGGTCTTTTTCGCCGAGGCAGGCTTTCGAGATCGAGTATTGGCTGCCGGGACAGGTCCGGCAGAGCGCGTAACGGGACCGCCGGAAGAATCGATCGGAGGAATGATTTTTCTCCGAAAAATTACGCGGAGGAAATGGGCTCATGATTTTATTGCCGAACAACTGCGGCACAGAAACGTTCTCGCGGAATGCCGTATCCCGGAGAATCCGGTTTGTATTGGTGATTCTATCTGTCCTCGCGGCTTTTCTATTTGTTTTATGGAAAGCCTTTTTCTCGCTGGACATTGCTTTTGTCAGAAACGATTCGAAAGCGTCCTGGATCATGCGGGAGGTTTATCCGAGCATTCTGATGGGGCAATCCGGCGCGTGCCTTTTTTCAAAGAGTTTTAATCTGGAAGAGCCCGCAAAAACGATCCTTCACGCGAAAGCCATGCGCGGGTTCACGGTTTCGGTGAACGGGGATCAGGTTTTTGAGAAAACACCGGCGGAAAATTGGAAGACTGAAACGCGAATAGATATCTCGAAATATCTGAAAAAAGGTATGAACACACTTTCGTTCCGGGTTTCCCCGATGGGGCCCGCGCTTCTTTATGCTTACCTGGACGGGCCTCCGGAGCGGGTCGCGACGGACGGGAGCTGGGAGGTTGCGGCGGCGGGCGGATTTTCCCGGGCCGTTCCGGTCAACGATATTCGGAATCCCAGCCCATACCGGGTGGATATTGAGTCGCCCGTTGAATTATTTAAGAAAAGCAGGAATATTCTCGGAAAGTTCTTCCTCGTTTTTACCGGGTTTTTTCTTATGGGCCGCTTATTCCGGCGCGGGGAAAAGTACCTTGTACCGGTTGTTCTGGGAGGATCCTGCATTCTTTGGGCCCTTTTCTTTCTGAAAATTATTAAAATGCCGCTTGAAGTCGGATATGACGTCCGGGGCCATCTGGAATATATTTTTCTTATCCTGAAAAATCATATTCTGCCTTTTGCCGATCAGGGACGGGCCGGGGTTCCGCAGACTTATCATCCCCCGGCTTTTTATTGGCTCTCGGCGCGGCTGCTTGAACTGTTTCAGTCATGGCGGGGCACCGGCGAAAGCGTGCTTTTGAGAATTGTTCCGTTTTTGTCCGGTTTCGGAAATGTCTGGATCGCATATTTTCTGGCGCGGGAATTGTTTAAAAGTTCTACCGGGAAAGTTTTTGCCGCGGCCGCACTGGCGGCGGTCCTTCCCATGAATTTTTATATTTCGGCTTACGTTTCCAATGAAGGGTTCAACGGGTTTCTCTCCGGGCTTTCGGTATTGATCGCGATCATGATGTTTGGAAGGGAGAAAACCCGGTGGGGGTGGATCCCGCTGCTGGGAACCGTTTTGGGGCTTGCCCTCCTGACTAAATTCACGGCATTTGTTTTGATTCCCGTGATTTTCTTTTTTCTCGCCGTGAAATTGCTGGTTTTCGAAAAAGCGGGGCTTGCAAAAAGCTTTGGCCTGTTGGGGGGGCTCTGCCTGGTCGCGGGGCTGGTGTGCGGCTGGTATTATGCGAGGAACATCGCGCATTTCGGGCACCCTTTGGTGGGAAACGCGGAAGTGATTTCATCGTGGCTTTTCCCGGGGTTTCATACCCCGAGGTATTATCTCCAATTCGGCGAGGTTTTTCGGAACCCCTATTTTTCGGCTTATTATTCTTTCTGGGACGGGTTGTATTCGACGTTCTGGGGCGACGGATTTTTCGGGGGGATGTCGGATTTGAGGTATTGGAATTACCATTTCATGTCGATCGGGTATCTTGTGGCTCTTCCCGCGACGGCGTTTCTGATTCTGGGCTTTTTTGATTTGATCCGGCGGGCCCTCCGGAAGGGGCCGGAACTTTTGGGATTTCAATTTGCG
>JAKQXH010000080.1 GCA_029561555.1 Candidatus Omnitrophota bacterium | reverse complement strand
CACAGGCGCAACTAAGAAGTTGCGGCTGAAGCGCTTTTAAAATACGAACCAAAGGCACAGGCGCAACTAAGAAGTTGCGGCTGAAGCGCTTTTAAAATACGAACCAAAGACACAGGCGCAACTAAGAAGTTGCGGCCCCCTTTTCCGTTGGAATCATTGATAACGTTTAAATTGGAAGACAAGAACAGCGGTTTTTTAGAATGCAAACCGAAAACCCTTATCCGTGCAATTTCTCAACGCAAATGTCCTGAAGTGAGAAAATCCCTCCCAAACGCCCTCCTTTTATTCTTTTTCGTCCTAATGGTTACTTTTTCGGCAGGCGAGTGGCTAGTCCGTGCCAACGGACGATTTGACGAAGACGGCAATTTTTTTGTCGGCAACCTCCGCTGTTATCCCCATCGAATACCCATCCGAAGCTGGGAAAGAAAAATAAACAGATATCTTGCGCTGAAAGACAAAGCATCGATTCAGTACGATCCTGTTTTGGGTTGGGCGCCTCGGCCCAAAAGCACGTCAGGGAACGGGCTTTATCACTACAATGAGGACGCGATCCGAACGGCGTCTTGTGATACCGTTATTTTAGAAGACCCCCGGCCGGGGATCTTGAGAATCGCGATTTTCGGAGATTCTTTTACTCACGGCGATGACGTCGCTTTTGAAGACACCTGGGGATATGTTCTCGAAAAAAAACTCAGAAGCACCGGTCTCAATGCGGAAGTTCTGAATTTTGGCGTCGGAGGATACGGGATCGATCAGAGCTTTCTCCGCTGGGAGAAAATGGGCCGGCTGCATAAGCCCAAAATCGTGATACTGGGCCTGCAGATTGAAAACATCAGGCGATGCGTTAATTTAATGAAACCGATTTACGATTCAAAGACGGGAATGCCTTTTTCCAAATCCCGGTTTACTCTGGAAGGCGGTCGGTTGAGATTGATCAACGTGCCCGTACCGGCGCCGGATCAACTGATCCGGATTGCCCGGGATTTTGATTCGTGGGAGCTTTCAAAATACGAATACTGGTACGACAAAGATAAATATCGGGACAGTATATTTTTAAGAAGCAAACTGGTCTCGTTTATTTATTCTCAGGGCAAAAGCGGCGAACAATCCGAACGAATCGAAAAACCGGAAACGCTTAGTTTGGCGATTATTTCGGAATTTAAAAAAGAAGCGGAGGCGGAAGGGGCAATGTTTTTTTCGGTACTGCTACCGTACGGGGACAATTTAAATTCCTTGCCCGCTGATTTTTTGGAAAAAGCGGAGGCCATCGCCCCGCTAGTCCGGACGGACCGCATTTTTTCGAAAGAAGAGAACCAAAAGCGTCTCCAGGCACTCATCCCTTTGCATTACAGCCCGCAAGGCAATGAGATCGTTGCGGATGCCGTTACGGATTTCATCGAAAAAATTCTAAATTGATTTGCTGAAAACCGTTTTTTTTGATAAAACCTTCTTGAAAAATACCCCGGATAGCGGGTCGCCGCTTCGGGGGAAGGGTTCGATTTTCGGGAAAACGAAATTTAACGGGAGATTCCCGCTTCGGACCGGAACGGATCGAGGGCTATGGCACCTAAAAAAAAATGTCCCGCATGCGGCAAATGGGCGGAAATCGAGGAGCTGTTCTGCCCTCGCTGCCGTTCGATTGTTCAACAAGAATCCAAGCCGGAAGATTTCGGTCCGGAATTTGTCGAAATCGAGGAAACTCCCGCGCCCAAAGCCCCCGCCGAACCTCCGAAGAAAAAAGAATCCGGCAGAGCCAAGAAAAGGATTCTGATTATCGACGACGAAGAGGCCCTCACCATGGCCCTTTCGGATTTACTGCAGGAACGGGGTTACGATATCGCGATTGCGCATAACGGCGCGCAGGGGCTGGATGAAGTCGAAAAAGAAGCGCCCGACTTAATCATTCTCGACGTTTTGATGCCGAAGATGACCGGCTATGAATTTTTGAAACACTTGGAAACGCAGACCGGGGCGAGGGATATTCCGGTCATTATCATGACGGCACGGGGGGACATGCAGGGGTTTTTCGAACCCTGGGACTTTAAAATTTTCATGACCAAGCCGATCGATCTTGATAACCTCCTGAATGTGGTGGACGAAATCCTGAAACCCAAAACAGCGTAGCGCCGGACCCTCCAAAAAACTTCCCAAGAAACCCACGCTCCGGCCGATGATACTCTAAAGAGCCATTTTTTGGGGAAGCCTTTTAACCGGGAGGGAAAGGCGTGCGAAAAACCAGAACCTGCCTTTATTGCGGCTGCCTGAACGATTCGGCCAGCATTTTTTGCTCCCGCTGTAATCTCAAGCTCGAGCCGGATCCCGTCGCGCAGGAAGAATTAAAAAAAATCGAGGAAAGAAAGAAAATCGAAAAAGAAAAATGGCGGGCCCAAAAAATCCTCATTATCGACGACGAAAAATCCCTGGTTATGGCCATAGGGGATTTGCTGAAAGAGCATCAGTATGATGTGGTAACGGCGTATGACGGACTGGAAGGGCTTGAAGTCGCGCGGAGGGAAAGACCGAATTTAATGATCGTAGATCTCCTGATGCCCAAAATGTCGGGATACGATTTTCTGAGGCATCTCAGGGAGCAAACGGGGTTTGAAACGGTTCCCGTGATTATTTTGTCGGCCCGGGGAGACATGAAAGATTTTTTTGAACCGTGGGAATTTCAGGTTTTTTTAAATAAACCGGTTGATTTGGACCAATTGCTGCTGACCGTGGACGATTTGCTGAGACCGCGATTCATTTAAGCTGATTTTCCCGCGTTTTCCAAACGGCGCAAGGCTTTTTTCAACCCGATCCAGACGGTATTTTTAAAACGAACAACGGGAGGGTTGGGAGCCATTTCGGGCGGGGTCGGCGAAATAGTGTTTCCGGGGGAAATCACGCCGACCGTCAGCTCTCCGTCCGTATAATACCAATCTCCGCTTCCGTTTCGGCCCGCCAAAGTTTGTCCCGGTCCCGTTACCTGATACATCTCGACAAGACAACCGGCGCGGAGAAGCGTTTGCATTAAGCCGTCCCGTTCCGCGTCAATGTCCGGCGCGATATGATGCGTCGGTTCAATGCTTCGCCGCTTGAACCCGACGTTTTGATCGAATGTCGCGGCGCCCAGCCAAAGAGGCCTGGCCTGGGGAGGAACGGCGATATCGGTTTTCCACAAACGAACATGATGCCGGTGACGAGCGCTTTTTCCCACCTCCTGTTCAAAAGCCAGGTCTTGGGGCCTTCCCCACAGATACAAATTGCTGACGGGGGCCGTAGGGTATGGATAATTCAGCAAGACACTCGAAGCGATCTCCAGACCGGATTTCAAGGTAATCGGGTCCGCGGGACGCCAGCCCGAAGCAAGAAACGCCCGCAAGATTTCTTCCCGGGAACCGATTAAGGCAATGTTCAGGGGGTCGCTGGGAAGGCCGTTCCGGTTTTGGGCCGTTTTCGGGGAAGAAGCGAGAGAAGCCTGATGTTCGTAGTGCCGCAACGCTTTCGGAAGAGCGAACCATAAAAACAACACGCCCAAAACAACGAACAGCGCCGACAGGCCGCAACCGAAACACCATCTGTGCAAAAGACGATTTTCATTCCGCATATTCGTTCGAAAAGGTTCCGAATAGTATGAATCGGAAGAACCGAAAAGCAAGGAAAAAAACCCCGTTCTGTGTTAGGATGATCGTGCGTTTTCATGTCGAGACAGGAATTTCTGGCCGCGTATTTTCGCAATGCGTAACGATTGACATCCAAAAGAAACCGGATTAAAAGGAGTCCTGAATATGAGCGGAATTTTCGGCGTCGTTTCAGAAAAGGATTGCATCAACGCGTTATTTTACGGAACGGATTATCATTCGCATTTGGGGACGGAGTTTGGGGGGATCGCTGTCCTCGGCAAGGACTTTATCCGGCAAATCCGTAATATCAGCCAAAGCCAGTTTAAATCGAAATTCTACGAGGAATATCGCCACATTCAGGGAAACAAAGGAATCGGAGTCGTCAGCGCGCTGGATGAACAGCCGATTTACCTGAATTCGCGGTTCGGGCAATTTTGCCTGGTTACAAACGGGCTGATCGAGAATGCCGAATCCCTGACGCGGGAACTTCTGAAAAAAGGAATTTCGTTCACGGAAATGAGCGAAAACGGCGTCAATTCGACCGAATTGATAGCAAAGCTCATCAATCAGGGCGAGGACATCATTGACGGGATTCAGAAAATGTTCGACGCCATCGAAGGATCCTGCTCTCTGCTTTTACTGCATCGGGACGGGATTTATGCCGCGCGGGACCGGTTCGGTTACACCCCCCTTGTGATCGGGCAGAGGGAAGATGCCGTTGCCGTGACGTCGGAGACCTGCGCGTTTCCGAATAACGGGTTTGAGATTGTCAAATACCTGGAACCCGGGGAAATTGTGCTCATTAACGAGAAAGGCGTTTCGCAAAAAGTCCGGGGGGGAGAGACAAATCAAATCTGCACCTTTCTCTGGATTTACACGGGGTTTCCGGCTTCCAATTACGAGGGGATTAACGCGGAAGTGGTCCGGGAAAGATGCGGCCGGTTTTTGGCCCGGCAGGATAAAGACATCGAAGCGGATGTCGTAACGGGTGTTCCGGATTCGGGTACGGCGCATGCGTTGGGTTACGCCATGGAAAGCGGAAAACCGTACCGGAGGCCGTTGGTGAAATACACGCCCGGCTACGGGAGGAGTTATACGCCGCCGAGCCAAGAAACACGGGACCTTGTCGCGACGATGAAACTGATCCCGATCGAAGAAATCATCGACGGGAACCGCATTGTGGTCTGCGAAGATTCCATCGTGCGCGGAACACAGCTTAAAAACTTTACCGTCAAGAAATTGTGGGACGCCGGAGCCAAGGAAATCCATGTCCGCCCCGCCTGCCCCCCGCTGATGTTTCCCTGCAAGTTCAACTTGTCGACTCGGTCGATCCATGAGCTTGCGGCCCGCAAGGCAATTCGGGCGATCGAAGGGGAAGATTTGGAGGACGTGAGCGAATATCTGGATCCGAACTCCGAGAAATATCAAAAAATGGTGGATTGGATTGCCAAGGATTTGGGAGTGACGACGCTTCGATATCAGACCGTTGATGATATGGTGGAAGCCGTGGGATTGCCCAGGGAAAAACTTTGCCTTTATTGCTGGACGGGAAAATGTCCCCGGCCGGCTTCGAACGGAGAAAAATGCGGGAGCGCGGAATGCCTTTCGAAAGCCTGAGAGAAAAACGGACAAAGATTGTCGCGACCGTCGGGCCCGCGTGCGGGCGCCTCGAGGATTTAAAAACGCTGATCCGCGAAGGGGTGAATGTTTTCAGGATAAACGCGTCTCACAGCAGTCCCCCGGAACTTCGGAGATGGCTTCATCTGGTCCGGGAGGCTTCCCGCCGGGCCGGCCGTCACGTTGCGACACTCGTTGATCTGCAGGGGCCGAGAATCCGGACCGGCCGCCTGAAAGGCGGAAAACCCATCGTGCTTGAGAAGGGGAAAGAAGTTTCGATTCTGCCCTCTTCCGGTCCCGGGTTTGATTCCGTCATCACCACTCCGTGCCGGCAGTTTGCCAAAATTTTAGGAAAAGGCGACCGAATTCTTCTGGACAACGGATTGATGGAAGTCGAAGTAATCCGCCTCCAAAAAAACCGCATTGTCGGACGCATTCTCGCGGGAGGGACATTGGGGGAAAACAAAGGGATCAACCTCCCCAATGTGCGGGTTGATTTCCCCGCCGTAACGGAAAAAGACCTTCAGGACCTTTCGATCGCGACCGCGATGAATGCGGATTATATCGGACTGTCTTTTGTCCGGACCGAAGAGGATATCCGGACCGTTAAACGATGGATGAAAAAACGCGGCAAGGAAATTCCCGTTATCGCCAAGATTGAAAAACCGCAGGCAGTGGAACGGTTCAATTCTATTCTGAAAGAAGCCGACGGCATCATGGTCGCGAGAGGCGATCTGGGGATCGAAATGGGCGTCGAAAAAGTTCCGGTAACGCAAAAACATCTGATTGCTCTTGCCAACCGGGCCGGAATTCCGGTAATCACGGCAACACAGATGCTGGAGTCCATGATGGAAAACCCCCGCCCGACCCGGGCGGAAGCCTCGGATATTGCCAATGCGGTGTTTGACGGAACGGATGCCGTTATGCTTTCAGGGGAAACCGCGATGGGAAAGTATCCCGCCGAGTCCGTCAGGACCATGGCCCGCATTATCCGGGAGACCGAAGAGCATATCCGGGCGGAAGACGAACATGACCGCGGCCGTTTTTTCAGGCAGAGAGATCTTCCCGTGCACGCGATTACGGTTGCGGCCTGTGATGCCGTCGGTGATTTGAAGGCCAAAGCGATCGTTGCGTTTACGGCAAGCGGGGGAACCGCCATGTTGGTTTCCAAATTAAGGCCGGCCGCGAAGATTATTGCCATGGCGCCTTCGGAAAAGATTTGCCGCAGATTGAATTTGTTTTGGGGCGTGACCCCGCTTCAGATGAATTATCGGAGAAGCACCGATGCGATGCTGCATGAAGGAGAGCGGAGCATTCTTCGGATGGCGCTCCTCAAGCCGGGGGACTCGACCGTCATTGTTTCCGGCAGGCAAGCTTTGCCTGCCGCCCGCTATATGGTGAAAATTCATAAAATCGGAGAACGCTAATCGGTTTTTGATTTTTCAACGCAAAAGGAGGTTTTTGTGAAACCCTTTCCTTTTAAAATCCTTTTGAGCATTGCATTGTGCGGATTCCTGCTGTTGCCGCCCGCGAAGGTTTTCGCGGAAACACAGGAGACATTTGTTCATTTTTTCGTGGTGCCCGCCGTTGATGCCAGCGGGACGCAAAATAAGGCCGCTGTTTCGGACTTGAAAACCTATTTATTAAAAACAGCCGGGGGTTATACGATTCTCGGGGCATCGGCGGGCGGATGGGTCAGCCACCAAGGCGCCGTAGAAAAAGACAACAACATCACTTTTTGGGTGACGGCCCCCCGGAATTTTTCGACGGAGCTGAAGCGATATCTCAAAAAAAACTTTAAAATGCAGGAACCGTATGTGGTGGTCTGGAAGGCGGAGTGAAAACGCAGGCCGGCGGTTCTTTAGCGCAAAAATTTTCCGGGCGGGGTGAAAATTTCTTAATTTTCCGACTTCACTCAAATGCTGCGGTTCGGGCAAAAGCCAAGGTTGTCTCGGCTGAGGAATGCTTCCGTCGTTCTCTTTGCCGCAAAGATTTGCCGAGAAGAGTTAAGAATTTTTAGTGCCGGCAAATCCGATCCGTCTCCGAACCGCGAGCTTGATTTTCTGAAGGGAAGCGATAGATTTTTTAGGGCATTGCGGGAAACGTTGTTTTAGTATCGAAATAAATTATGTCTGAATCCATCACCCGGCTTGAGTTTCTGAAAAAAGCGGCGGCGATTACGGGGGCGGTTATCGCGGGGCCCGCGCTTTCGGGAACGGTGTCCTCGCTGATTTCTTTGTATCCGCCCCCCAAAACCCTAAGTCGTCTTCCCGGGGAAACCAATCCGCTGCTTCGGGAGGCCCTGTGGTGGGAGAGCGCCTGCGCGGGCGTTCAGTGCACCCTCTGTCCGTTCCGGTGTTTCTTGCCGGAAGGGATGCGCGGGCTTTGCAATGTCCGCGTCAATAATTCCGGGCGCCTGATGACGCTGGTTTACGCCCAACCGGTTGCCGTTCATGTGGATCCCATCGAGAAGAAACCGGTCTATCATCTCTATCCCGGTTCCCGCGCTTTTTCGATTTCAACGGTCGGATGTAATTTGAGATGCGCGTTTTGCCAGAACTGGGAGATTTCGCAAAGCCTTCCCGAGCAGGCGGAAGGGAAACCCATGTCCCCGGAGGAGGTCGTGCGGGGCGCCGTTCTAACCCGGAGCGCTTCCATCGCGTACACTTACGGAGAGCCGACGGTTTTTTATGAGTATATGCTGGATACGATGAAGCTCGCAAAACGTCAAAACATCCGGAACGTGGTGATTTCCGCGGGGTATATCAACGAAAAGCCCCTCCGAGGGCTTGCGCCTTTTATCGATGTGATGAAAGTGGACCTCAAGGGGTTCAACGAAAAATTCTATCGGCGCGTGGTGAAAGGAGAATTGCGGTTCGTTCTCAATACGCTGGTTTTGCTGGCAAAGCTGGGAATTTTAACCGAGGTCGTGAATTTAGTCGTTCCCACGCTGAACGATCATCCCGACGAAATCCGGAAGATGTGTCAATGGATCCGGCGGGAATTGGGGCCCGATACGCCCGTTTTTTTCTCCCGCTTTACGCCTCAGTATCAATTGTCGAACCTTCCGCCCACGCTTCCCGAAACCCTCCGGCGGGCCCGGGAAATCGGGATGGAAGAGGGGCTGCATTACGTTTACAGCGGAAACAATCCGGGTGATCCCGGAGAAAATACATATTGTCCCACCTGTCATAAACCCCTGATCGAACGCTATGGTTACGCGGTGATCGCCAACCGGCTCAAGCCCGGGGGCTATTGCCCTTACGATAACACCAAAATTCCCGGCATTTGGCGGTAAAACAATAGCAGGACTCAAGAAGAAACGAAAATTTTGTTTCTCGCGGTTCGGAACGGCAAAAAGCTTAAAATTCCGATGAAGATCAAACCGGTCGAAACAAGCCAAGCCAAATTAGCCAATCCCAGCCAGGGAACCAGGAAAAGACCCGTCAGAACGGCGCCGACGGAACCGCCCCAAAGGTCGGCCGCGTAAAGATTTCCGGCGGAAGAAGACCGGCTGAGCAGGGAAAACCCGAAACCCGGAATCAGTCCGGCGGGGAGCATCAATAAATTCAGCAAAACCGCGATTTCGGCCGGAGAAAGATTTTTCTCCTGAAGCCGGGAAATGCCCAAAATGCAGCCCCAGAGCAATATTCCGTACCCGGCCTGCCCCAGGCAAAGCAACCCTGAAATTTTTCGCGGGGCAAGGAGCCGATGCGCAAAAATCTTTTGTCCCCAAAAACTTCCGAGAGAAAGTCCCGTCATGAATGCGGCGAAAAGCATGCCGATTTGCCAGTAAACATAACCGACCGTTGCTTCGAAAACGAGAAGCAAAAGAATTTCGTAAACAATGCCGGAAAAGCCGAGTGAAAAAATAGCCGAGAGTTCCGGGATGAAAACGGAACGGCGGCGCGTTTTTAAAAGCGTTCTCAGCCCCCAAAGGGTCAGAAATCCCGTGAGAATTAACCAGAGAAAATCGGACGGAGATTGAAATTTGAGAAGCCAGGCCCGCCAAAGGTATAGATAACTGACGGGGGTGAAATCGCGGTTGATCGCGGGAAGAGGAGGCGCCTCAAGACGCGTTTTGAAAAAGGCGATGCGGGCCGGATCAAGCCTGGACGGGAAATAACTCGGAACAACCCGGATATTGTTGAGATTCCGCTCCCGGTAGCGCATGGCGAGAGTTTCCGGATCCAATTCCGGCGGCGTTTCGGAAGCGAGAAGGATTAAGGACTGTTCCGGAGCCAGGGATACTTCCTTGAAGACGGTTTTCAGGGTCCGGTAGACGGAGCGATTGAAAAACGCGATTTGAGACGGAAGGTAATTTTCGGACGAAGGAATTTTGAGGGCCAAAATACCTTTGGGAGACAGGCGTTGCCGCGCTTCGAGAAAAAATTCCCGCGTGTAATAACGGTTGATCTGGGCGTTGGCGGGTTCCGGCAGATTTAAAATCACGACGTCGTAAAGGCCGTTAACCCGCTTCAGATAAGCACGTCCGTCTTCTTCGTATATCCTGACTCGGGGATCGGTTAACGCTTCCCGGTCGTCCGGGCCGAGAAACGGAAACAGGAAAGGCCCGAGATCCGGATCGATTTCCGTGTGGTCCACCGCGCGCACGGGATGCTTTAAGATTTCCTTCAATTCGCCCGTCAGGGCACTGCCGATGATTAAAACTTTTTTGGGCGCCGGGTGGGACAAGAGCGCGAGATGAACGATTTCTTCGTGCGCCTGGGGATCCGGAAAATGCGAGGCGATCAGGCCGTCCTGGAAAAATTCTTTCAGAGTGCCGGTTTGGGTTAACGCCAGATTTCCGAATCGGGAATCCCGGACCCGGAGCAATTCGTAACCTTTCCATTGAAGGCGATGGCTGAAGCGGTCCGCGTTCAGACCGGCCAATAAAACGAGGGACACGAAAACCAGAAAGGCCGCGGCGGAAAAAACCTTTTTTTTTGGAAGGTCTTTCGCGAAAGGAACGTTTACAAGCAGGACCAGCGCGCTTAAGATAATGGCCGAGGCAAAATTGGAAAGACGCCCGGCGGCGCAAAAGGTGTAAAAGATGCCGCACAGGATCGCGCCGGCGGATTCCAGGAAATAGACCTGCGCGGGAGGAGAGGCAAGGCGATTTTTGAAAAACACGGTTCCCGCGCCGAAAACCGCTCCGGCAAGGCTTCCGACCGGAAAAAGCAGGAACCCCGTCAGAAAAATCATCGCGACGGGACCGGAAGTCATGCCGAACCCGAATAGAAGTTTTGACAGTCGGATCAGGATAATTTGAAACGGGACAAGAAGCCCCAGGGTCAGAAACAGGACGGGGAAAACAGGCGCTTCTTCGCCGCGGACCGGGCCTCTGGAGGATGCGGAATATTTCCGAAAAAGGAAACTTCCCAGGCCGACCCATAAGAGCCAGATCCCGAGAGAGTATCCGAGGAAAAGTTCGTTTCCGTAAAACAAAACGCTCAGTTCGCGCAACAAAAGCAACTGCGCGCCAAGACAAGCGAATCCGTAAACGACGATAGCCCCATGAAAAAAGAGTCTGTTTTTCAAAAGCAAAACGCGGTCCGGCACGCTTCAAGCCTTTCCTTCGGTTTGAGTTTCGGATTATCGGTTGTCATTGTCCTGTGTCTGTCATTGCCCGTTTTTTCCGGTGCCGGGGGCGCGCTTTTCGCGGCCAAATTGGCCTGGATTTCCGGCATCGGTTTCGCGAGTTACCGTGTTTTCCGAACCGGCCGCGTCTCCGGATGGCGATCTTTATTTTTTATCATTCTCGCCTGGGCGTTTATTCTCGAATTCAAGGCGACCCTGCTCGGATTAAGCGGCAGCGTGTGGGTTACCCCCGAAATCCGGGAAGTCCCTTACTGTCATATCGCCATTGTTTCCACGTTTCTTAACCATCTTTATTACCAGTACTTAGCCCTGATGAGCGGGCATTGGCTCAAGTGGTCGCCGCTTGCGGCCGGTCTTTTGTTTTGGCTTTTGGCGACGCTTTCGATCGGGCAGGGCTGGTGTTCCTGGGCCTGTTTTTACGGCGGCCTGGACACCACTTTTTCAAGTCTCCGAAAGGAACCTTTTCTGAAATGGTTTCATCTCCCCCGCGGCGCCCGTGATTTTTCTCTGGCCCTTTTGATTGCCGTGATGCTTTTGTCTCTCGCCAAAACGCAGCCCGTTTATTGTCTCTGGCTTTGCCCTCTCAAAATCTCAACCGGCTTTCTCGATCCGGACACCGTGATCCGGAAATGGCAATTCGCGATTTTTGCGGCGGCCGGGATCCTTTTTGTTATCGCCCTTCCCGTTCTGATCAAAAAGAGGACGTTCTGCGCTTTTCTTTGTCCGTTCGGCGCCTGGCAGGCAATCGTGGGCCGGATCAGTCCTTTTCGGGTTTCGATCAATCCCGAAGTTTGCACATTGTGCCAGCAATGCCTGAAAGCATGCCCCATTTACGCGATAGATGCGACCGGCGTCAAAGAACACAAAATTTCATCTTATTGTAATCGCTGCGGCGATTGTTTTGATGCCTGCCCGACGGGCGCCATCGATTATAGCATCGGAAAGAGACTTTCGGGAACTCCGCTCCCCCGGATTCTTTTTCTGATTTCAGCCTGGCTCATCGGCGGGTCGGTTTCGCTTCTTTTCGTGCCGTCTGCCATTCTTAAAATCATCCGATGGGTTTCTTCCGGTTTTCATGGCTGATACGGAATTTTTTATGAACCCGTTGGTTTCTATCTCTTTTGAAGGATTGATGTTAGGGCTGTCTACGGGATCGGTTTGCGCCACGACTTGTTTTCCGTTTTTGTTGCCTTATTTGATGACGGAAGGGAAAAGCGGTCTCCGGAAACAGGCGTTTCTTCTTTTAAAGTTTTTTTCCGGCCGGCTGATTGCTTATCTTCTTGCCGGAGGATTTGCAGGCTGGCTTGGAGGACGATTTCGGGGCCGCTTTCCTGAATCTTTTCACGATTGGGCGTTGATTGTTTTAGCCGGGGCAATGGTTTTTTTCGCCTCAGAGAGGCTTTTTTTTAAAAAAACCGCCTGTCTCCGGTCCCCCAAACCGTTCGTGTCCCGGCAATTTCCGTTTTTACTCGGTTTTCTGATGGGATGGAATGTTTGCCCGCCTTTTCTGATCGGGATTGATCGCCTTCTGGAAATCGGAAATCCCGCACTCGGCACGATTTTCTTTTTCGCCTTCTTTATTTCGAGCTCTCTTTATCTCCTGCCCTTGTTTCTGCTTGTGCCGCTTTTCTCGAGCGATCGGCTGAGGACCGTCGGGGCGATGACCGCCCTGCTGGTCGGATCGGGGTATTTGGCAAAAGGGGTTTTTGCTCTGTTTTTCTCCCGATAACGGCATTCCGGAACAATTCTTTGCCTTTTTTCGGCTTCCCGCCCAAAAGCAAGGTCTTTTGAGCGCTAAAAACATTTTTTCTTATCTTTAAAAACAATCTGCGAAAAACCGACTTATTAAATTTATTTGATTAATGTAACTCATTTACTATAAATATGTTGCAAAGTTTTCAACACTTTGATTTGACTGCAACGGAATTGGGTGTTATATTTTAAGCACATCTAATTTTCAGATCAAATTATGAGGAGGAAGCTTTGCATGTTTAAGAAAATTCTTTCTTCGGGGGTTATTTTTTTCTTTACGGTCACCAACGTTTTTGGAGCGGCGCCTTATCCGGCGGAAATGCCTTTGCGTTTCCAAAAACTCGTCGACCGGAATTCGATCATCCGGATTTCCGATGAGGCCGGATCGGTCAACTACCGCGCCGAGGGCGAGCTTCCTTTGATTATTCATATTCAGGACGCGCACGCCAATTACGAGGCCCAACTTCATATTAAAAACATTTTGAATGAGTTGGTCGAAAAATATCAGGTTCGCTTGATCGGTCTCGAAGGGGCGTCCGGCAGTCTTCGGCCGGAACTTTTCCGGTTCTTCCCCGTGGAAAAGGCCAATGCCGCCGTTATTGATTCATTGGTCAGAGACGGGGAATTGACCGGCGCGGAATCTTTTGCGGTGGAAAACGGCCGGGCCGATATTGACTGGATCGGTCTTGAGGACAAGGACGGTTACCGCAAAGACCTTGCGATTTACCGGGCCACTTTAGAGAAATGGAATTCCCACCGGGCATTTTTCGAGAAAGCCGGAAAAGATTTAATCGCGCTGAAAACAAAGAAATTTTCCTCCGATCTCAGAAAATTTGACGCGAAGAAAAACGCGTTCGGCGACGGGAAAGACACGCTTTTCCACTACGGCCGCTACTTAAGGAAGGCCGCCGAAAGATTTTTGAAGCTGGACCTTACGGACCCCAAAGAGCAGGGTGAATTCCCCAATCTGGTCCGTTTGTCGGTTCTCGCGCGGTTAGAGCCGGAATTGAAGAAGAACACGGATCGGGCCCTGAGAGAAAAGGAAGCGTTGATTCGGGCGATTCAGGACGGCGTTTCGGGAAAAGACCCCGAACGGGAATTTGTTCTTGCCACGCTGAAAGATTTGAAAGGCCTCGGTTGGGACCGGCCGCTTCCGGCGAGATATTTTTTCGAAGCGCTTTACGGGATCTGCGCCGAACGGAATATTTCCCCGGAGACCTATCCGGCATTCGGGAATTTCGCCAAATATCTCATTCTTCAGGATGAAATCGACGCGAAAGATTTCTTCGACGAAATCACCGCCCTGGAAGCCGGGATCTATGAATTCTTGATCCGGACGGAAGAAGAACGGACCATCGTCGGAATCAGCCGGGATCTGAAGCTTCTTGAGAAATTCCTCCGCCTCGAGGTTTCGAGGGAAGAATATCTTTCGTTTAAATCGCGAGAGAAAGAACTGACTGCCTCGTGTTTGGCGGCAAAAATAGCTTCATTGAATACCCTTTCGGATTCGGAAGAAAAGGAGTCCCTCGGCGGAACCGATCGGGCGATTCAGGACGCGCAGGCATTTTACGATCTTGCCATGGAGCGCGAACACGCCTTTATCGAGCGGTTGCTCGGAAAAGCGCGGGAAAAGAAACTCAAAAACGCTGTCTTGATTTCGGGCGGGTTCCATACGCAGGGAATTCAGAAAATTCTCGAGGATCAAAATATCGCCCATGTGGTGATCGAGCCCAAATTATCAAAGGAAGACAAAACGGGAAATTATCATAAAACAATTCTCAACGGGAAAACCCGGCTTGAAGAATTTCTCGGGGAAACGGCGCCGAAATCCGGCGAATCCGCTGCGGCAGGCAAAATCGTGGCGGCCTTGAAGGCGGTGGATCAAAAAGTCTATGCGGAGCTGAACCCGGGCGATCCGATCCGGCAGGAAAAGGTCGCTTTAGGCGCCTTGATTTATGCGGTGGCGCCTCTTGCCGAGCATTTGCTCAACACAAACCCTTCCCTGCAAACCGATCCGAATGCTTTTGTCGATGCTTTAAACCGTTATTTTGACGAACTGAAGCAAAATCCTTTGGTCCGTGACGACGGGGTACGGATTATCCCGGCGTACGGAGATACCGGAAACCGTGCCGTTGCGCTGATTCCCTCGGATGTTTTGCGCGTCAGGGGGAATTATCCGCTGGTTTTGATTCAGCCTCTCGATAGAAAACTTTCTCCGGCCGGAGACGTTCAGGCTGTTTCGACGAACGACGAACTCCGAAGATTGAATTTGGGGTCATTGCCGCCGGCCGTTTTACAACCCGCCGGCATTCAAAACCTTCCCCAAGCGGCGTCTCTCGGCGATTATTCTCCCTTGAGCCGGGAAGAAGGATTGCAGGTGTTTTTTTCACGATATCCCGCACAGACTTATCCGAGGCTCGCCGTGCATCAAGCTCTTCCCAAAAAAGACAGCGAAATTGCGTCGGTGCTTGCCCGAAACCGGGTTATTCCGCGCATTCAAAATGGATGGGTCGCGGTTTATAAAAATGAAGAGGGAAAGTTGCTTTTAGTGGGTCCGATTTCAGAAGAAGATCGGGATCGGTTTCGGTTAATCGAAGGAAAAGAACTTGAAGGCTTGACGAAACTGTTGGCGGGCAGCAGGGGGGAAGAACTCTTTGTCGATCAATTTTTACCGGGGGATGGGCCGTCCGCGCAAAGTGTTTTTAGGCGCTTGATGGGCGCACCGGCTATTGTTGAAGGGATAAGGACCGGTACCGTTCAGATTTTCAGCACAACAAGAGCAAGCGCGCGTTCTCTCGAAGACATTCGCAGGGATATTCGATTGGTAGATCCTTTTATTCCTTCAAAAGGCGCATCGCTGGGCGGAGCGCCGGTACTGGGCCCCGTCAGGCCCAATTTGCGGGACGTGTATTTAGCGCAGGTGGACGAGAAGACACCGGCGCATATCAAGGCCGGGAACCCCGTATTTGACATTACGGATGACGGGCGGATTGTGGCCCGGTTGAAGAAGGAGCATTTGTACGATTATGATCCTGTGACGAATCCCGAAGGATTGGGATTGTGGAAATGGCTTGAGGATTATGAGGCCGAGGCAAAAGTTGCGACGGCGGGAATCCGGCTGACGCAGAACGTGCTGTACCCATGGGACACGCGGAACCGTATTAATGAAATCGGAATCGCGTTCGCGACCTGGGCGAAAGGAGTGGTGGTGAATGAGAAGTTTCCCGGAGCGGCATTGCGTAAGATGGCCGGAGGGGAAGTCCGATACAACACGGGCCGTTTTGTGGACATGATCGCGCGTATCAACGCGGCGCTCGGGATACGGACGTATGTTCCGTACGGGATCGAGGAGATGGAGGACGCGCACGGGAAGGTGATGAGGCGGGTGCCGCTTCCGATCTGGATGGTGTCGTATTTGGCGTTCATGTATGACCTGGTTGGGGCGGAGCACGCGACGAGTTCACACGCGGGGTCGAGTTTCGCGGCGACGAAGGACATCAACAATCAGGGGAGCCAATATCTGCCTGAGGAGTCCGTGCAGTTCGTGTCGAAGATCCATGAGGCGTTTCAGAGAGCGGACGACGAAGGGGAGTTCACGTTTGAGATCGGGGCTGCGGATGACGCGTTGATTGACGATGAGTTCATGAAGTCGATTGAGAATGGGATTATTCCGTACGTGGAGTATTTAAGGAAGGGAGTTGCGACGGAGGTGAATCTGGGCCGAATCCGTGACGCGCGTTCGAAGATCCTGATCGACAGCGTCGGAGGGTCGATGCACCGGACGATGACGAAGATATTTGAGCGGCTCGGGATCGGTGACTCGTTCGAGTGGCTGCACGTTGAGGAGGACCCGTATTTTCACGGGATCGGCAAGGAATTGACGGAAGACGGGAAGTATAACGACTACACGCAGGATACGACGATTATCAAGCGGGACAAAAAGACGGGAGAGGTGAAGTCGATCCCGGTCATGGAGCGAATGGGCTACGACAAGCTGCTGGCGGACAAGCCTGTTGGGACGACGATATTGATGACGGACCCCGACGGGGACCGGTTGGTGACGGCGCAGGTGGAGTCGGCAGACCGCATAGAGTTTTTGAGGTCTGTGGGAGTGGATTATCTGGTATTGGATGAGAAGAGGATTGTGGCGTTGTACACGCCGAACCAGTCGTTTTTCATGACGATGGTGTATCAGGCTGAGGCGTTGAAGGCGGCGAAGAGCGATAAGAAGAGGGCCTTGACGGAAGAAGAGAAAGCGCTGGGGTACACGGAGCCGAGGAAGTGGTGGGACCATCCGAGATTTATCATCACGACGACGGCGTCGTCCGCGGCATGGGTTGAATGGGCGGAGAAGAACGGGGTGAAGGTGCTGAGCGTGCCGGTAGGCTTCAAGGAAATCGCGGCGATGATGAAGAAGGTTGAGGCGCAGATGGCGGATCACCCGGGCGAGCCCGTGATCGTGAGAGACGTATTCGGGAAAGAGGTGAATCTGGGAGTGGATCCGAGGATGCTGTTCGCGGGAGAAGAGTCGGGAGGGATGATTATCGGTCCCGAGGAGCTGATCGAGAGCGTCGGGGGCCGTAAGGCGATCGCGATGCGGGAGAAGAGCGCGGGAGAGGCGTTGGTGATCCAGGCAGCGATGGCGGCGCATTTGGAGTCGCAGGGGAAGATGCTGTCGGATTATCTGCAGGAGCTGTTTGACGCGAACGACATCAAGGCGCGGTTTGACGTGAGAGAGGACACGGTTTATTACAATCAGAACAATCCCGATCCTGACGCGCTGAAGGCGGATAAGAAGGAAGGGGAAGGGAGACGTACGAAGAATTACGTATTTTTCCTGAGTATGGCGCTGGCGCACCGGGACGGGAAGCTCACGAAGGAGCAGGTGATCGAGATATTGAATGACGCGTTCCGGGACGAGGGGTTGGATTTCAGCGACCTGGAGGGGATATATTTTGTGGGAGACGGGGTGTTTTTCAAGTTCCCGAACAAGGTGCTGGAGATCCGGCCGTCCGGGACGGACGCGAAGTCGAAGTCATACGCGATGGGGGATAATAAGAAGGAGCTGGCGAGGTTTGCGGCGGTGTTGGGAGGCTACAGCGGGGAGATTACGGCTTTGCACGGGAGATTTGTGCCCGAAGAGTATGTGACGAACGGGATGGAGAAGGGGTGGGACGCGTATCAGGAGTATTACCGTGACGGACTGCCGGAGGACACTTATCAGCCTCCTGCCCAGGCCGCGAGTCTTGGCGCGGAAGGACAGGTGAGTTTGGAAACGGCCGTTGCGGCGGAAATGGTAAATATCGTCAGACAATACGCGATCGGCGGAGGAGTCCCGAAAAACGTTTTGAAAGGAAACAGCGGGTTAAATCTGTTGGTCGGCGCATTATTGACGAGCAGTTTGGCCAAGCCGGGTTTTGAACAATTGACTCGCGATGTGACGGATGCGGTGATGGCGAGAACGGATTTAAGGGAAAAACCGACTGCCGGACAAATTAAATTGCTGGTCGATCAGCTGGAGAGAAATCGGCAGCGGGCTTATGCTTTGGCTTCCGGCGCGGCCCTCGGAGAAGAAATTTTAACATGGGTCGAAACGATCCGGGCAACCATGAAAGGTCCGGATTTTAACTCTGACACGGCCAGTCAGACAACGGATGGCGTCCTCTATTCGGTGGAAGCGTTTGCACGGCAAGGGACGCGGGAGGATTTTGCCGCCGCGGCAAGGGCTTTGGAAAATTTAAGGCCGTTTTTGGAAATGAGCCGGGACGCCGCCGCGGTATCCGGAGGATTTGCTTTAATTCGTCCGGACGTGGAAAAACTGATCGCTTTGGTTGCCGCCGCATCCAGTCTTGGCGCGGAAGCCGTAAAAGGCGCGATGATTGCCGAAGCATTGAGCACCCCGCTTGATGCTCATGGAAATGCGGAAACGGCAAAACGCTATGAGAAGGGCGGATACGAACAGGACGGTTACGGCGTTGCGGAAGGGGCGGCCGTGGCCGGTTCGTTTGCCTTCGAAGGAAATCAGGGATATTTTACGGTCGATGCCGGCGGAAAAGAAACGGGGAGACAGGCGTTTCTTGATACCGTAACGGGCATGAAGCAATTTTTTGCAAGGCGCGCCGAAAGACTCGGAAAACCCATTCGTTATGTGATCAAACCGGGAATCGGCGGCCAGCACACGCCTTTTCAGGGGATTGCGGATGTCTTTCAGGTAATTGACCCAACAACGGGCCTGATTATCGGCGAATATGAACTTGGGAAAAATTATGAGGAATCTATCGCAGCGGCGTTGAAAGCGATTGGGGCGGATTGGGACCAAATCGCGGTCATTCCCAGTTCGAAATCGGGTTCGACGGACGAAACAATGATGATTTTTACCGATATTTTCTATGCGATCCTGAAAAATATTTCGGAAAAACAAGGAATCGCCGGGAAACAATTCGCGGATACCGTACTTGCGACATTGCATGAAGTGAATTTCGTTAACGGGAAAGAACGGCCGGGAAAAGACCTTTTTAAAGTGGATGAGGAGCGTTTCGGCACGACGAGTCTGCTTGCGTTGATTTCGCAAAAAGCGCAAGCGAGGGGATTAAGCGTTACGCCCGAGCAGGTAAGGAAGATTTTCGGAATCGTTCTCGGGAATATGTTTTTTGAAACGACGGATCGTCCGGAACAGAGCCGTTTGTCCGCGTTTATCCGGAATTCCGGATTGGACGGGGAATTGGGAGGAGACGCGCCGGGGTTCGGGGCCATGTTCGATAATGTGGGAGGGCGCTGGACGGGAGACCTCCATATGATGACCTTTCTCGCGTTTCATGATTTGGATGCGGAGCGGTATTGGAGGGTGCGGCATGAAAATGTCGAGCAGGTCCGGGAAGGGATTCATGCGGGCGTGAGGCTCGGGAACGCGGTCCTCGACCGGGAGGTCACGGATATCGCGCTGGTCGTTCCCGACGAGTATTTCTGGTTTGGAAAATCGATCGAGCAGAATTTTAACGAAAGCATTTGGCAGGAAGGATTCGCGAATCTCGTTGCGATTCGTCAAAGCGATTGGGATGCCCAGGAAAAACATTATCGCGGGGCAAAGAATAAGTTGGTGATCAATCTCTCATCGCGCATGATTTCCGAGGCGGATTATCCGACCTATTATTTCCGCCTCCCGGATCTTCAAACCCGGGACAAGCAGGCGTTAGCCGAAGCGTTTGCGGAACTCAACACGATTTTTTACGGTATGACGGCCACGGTCGGCAATCGCCTGATCGCGCGCGCGATAGAAAAAGCGGGCCTGAGAGTGGAAGACGTTGATGTTGGCAATCTGGATAAGGACGCAACCAAGATTCTCCAGCAGAATCTTTATGTCCGGCAGCCTTACGTGGAGCTGGGAAAAGGACTTCTGGAGAAACGCCTGAAGGCCCTGCAAGAGGCGGCCCAAACCGATCCGGAAGCGGTTCAAAATGCTTTGGGGGAGGTTTTGTCTTTGGCTCAGGGGCATCATATTTTGAGCAATGTCCCGGAAATCGCGACTCTTTCCATGCCTAAAATCAATGCGCAAAATGCGTCGGCTGTTTTGACCCTTTTGATCCGAACGGCAATGGATACCGCGCGTGCAAGCGGAAGAAAACTGGTGCCCTTCATTTATTTAGAGGGGGGGAAATTCATTGACTTGCGGGACGCATTGATCGCCATGGGCATCGAGTGGGTCATGCAGGGGACGGGGGATCAGCATATCAGCTACCAGCAGGTCCTCGCGCAACCTCAGAAATACATGCCGTTCATTATTTCCTTTGTCTCGGAAGATCCGATTCCGGGAAAGCCCGCGATCGGATTTGCCAAGGGGTATCTTGATCGTGTGAGCCCGAATTTGGTGAGGGATTATTTTGCGGAGGCGTCTTATCAGGCGCTGACGGATTTAAGAGCGGAGCAGGGCGGCCAGGGTGTTTTCATGCGTCTTGTGGACAACGCGGGAAACCGGGCGATGCTCCGGGACGCTTTCAGAAAAGCAGCGGCGTCGTCTTTGGGCAATGTAAATTTGAAAACGGCAGCGGCGCAGGAGATCGCGAAGGCCGTGAAAGAACGGGCCGCGAGTGAAGGGCTAGAGGAGAGGATGTTTGGCCGCCGCGAAATAGGGCTCAATTTTCTGACCGGCGCATTGCTGACGACCACCATTGAAGAAATGGGGGCGGAAGCGTTTCAGGTGAAAGTTTCCGGTGCGGTTGCGGAGAGAAAAGATCTCACGGAATCCGTAACGGGCGAGCAAATTACCGGGGCAGTTAAAGCGTTAATGTCGGATCGGCGGCAACTTCGGGAAATCTTGCAGGCCGCTAAAACCGAATCTGCTTCAAGCCTGGGGGCAAGACTTTCCTGGGAGGAAGCGAAAGCCCGACTTCCGGAGAGAGTTCGGATGACAGTGGAAGCGATGGCCCAAATATTGACGTCAGAAGAAGCGACTCTGGGTGAAGAAATCGCAGAACAAAGGGTGATTATTTCCGTGCTCGAACGCTTTAAAACGGAGAAAGGCTTTGACGGGAAAGTGGTCGAAAGATATTTGCCGAAATTAAAAGAGTCTTTTCTGGCTTTGAACGCGATATTCAATGTTTTCGGGAATCCCGGCAATGAACAGCGCAATCAATTAATCAATGATGTGATCGAAGCTTTCAGGGCTTTGTATCGGGATATTTTAATGTCGATGCAAATCGCTTTTGTGAGATCAAGCGAAGAGCAAAGAACCGGAAAACCATATCAAGGAGCCGAAGACACTCCCGCAAGTTGGGACAACGCAGTCCGGCTGGTTGACGCCGGCAGTTTGGGAAGCGCGGCGACGTCGGGATTGATTCTTCCGGCCAATGTGCGGAAGGAATTCCCGGACGCGAAGCGCCTGATCATGAATCCGACTCATGAGAAAGTCTATCGCTTCAACGGCAAGGGGTATCGCGCAACGGGCCTGTTGGTTCCGAAGGGCAAAGGACTTGAATACATCAACGAAGAAAAGCTTCTGGCTCTGGTGCTGGATCCCCGGCCGGGGTTTATCAAAATTATCGTTGAAGACGATAATGCGATGACCTATGCCGCAATGTATGTCATCTTGCGTCTTATGGAAATGGCGCAGAGGGAATTCACATTCGGACTCGCGACGGGCGGGACGACAGAGTCTCTTCGCAAAGTGTTAGGGCTTATGAATCTGGCCAAAGAAGTTTTTAACCAGCATCCCGAGTGGGGCAAGGCCCGGGGCGTTCATACATTGGACGATTATGTCTGGCGGGATCCGGAGGTGCTGAAAAAATTGGGGTTGGATGACTTTTGGTGGCCGGCACCTCATCCCTGGGATCGGGAGAAATTCGACGAAGAAGCCTATCGTTTGAAATATGAACTCGGCGCCTACCGGAACGAGCAGAAATACATGCTGCTTCGCAACGCGCTTCCGCATTGGACGGAAGAAGAGCTTGACCGGCGATTTGTGTCGCCCCCGGTTTTGTTCGGGTCCTACGGGGAGGCGGAGGACCGTTTTATCAGAAACATGTCGCGATTTGCGCTTGAGCCCGAAACCTCTTTGGTTAATTTAAGAGGGCTGGGGACGGGCCGCCATGACGGGTTTACCGAATCTCAGCTTCGGATGATCGCTTTAATGGGGGAGATTATAACGGATCTCCGGAAAATGCTTGATCTCCCCGACACGCTCACGCGTTTCGATTATCCGGCTTCGATTCTTCAGGCGGATGGTTTGCAGCGGCACAGCGAGACGACGCAGGTGCAGAACTTCGGCCATTTTGGCGGAGACATGAAATTTCACAAGGGATTTTTGCGTCTGATGGGAAAACTCGGGATCAATTTTGTGAGTGACCTCCTGAATTTCTCGATGACGCACCGCTTCGAGGATATCCAAAACTATCTGGAACGGGATTACCGCTTTGAATCGGAGGAGGAATTTATCCGGGAATTCCAGAAGTTACTGAATTATTTTTCGGCCGAACGCGATCCGTCGGGCATCGGCACTCCGCCGTGGTCCATGACACAGAAGACCGGGAACGTGATCGAGCGGTCGATGAATCCGGACACGGTGAACATTGTTATGGTGGGGGATCAAACGCATAAACTCGAAAGTGCCGCGGACTCTTTTCCCGGCAGACCGAACCCTCCGTTCACGCCGAGCGCGTTGTATCTTGCGCCGCGGACGGTTCTGATCGCGACCGAATTGGGCGCGAAAAAAATGGATAAAACGGGCGCGTGGTTTTTCACCTCCGACAATCCGAACGCCGCGCTTTTGACGGGAGAACGGATCGAAGAAGCTTGGAGGCAAACGCCTGAAGGGCAAAGAATCGAGGGCTCCGGAGGCGTGAAAGAAGCCTGGGTCCGGAAACTGGCGCAGGCCGCGAGCTTAGGAGGGGAAAAGGGACATCTCCAACTTGCGGGGCCGGAAGCCGGCGCGGAAGGGTTTCTCCCAAAACCGGCGGAAGAGCTCGAAGACTTAGAAGGGCTTTTTACGCAGGTCCAGGAACAATTGGCTGGTTTTGTCGGCACCGAGAGAGCCGAGGCTTTCTTGAGGGCAGTTGAAGCGCAGAACGGCGACGCCAAGAGGATTTTTGCGACTCGGCTGATCCGTTTTACAAACGATCTTGATGTGATGGGACGATCCAAACGCCAGGACAATGTTATTGAGATCAACTGGAGAATTTTTGATTATCCCGATGTCGAGGCCATTGAACTTTTCCTTGCGAATCAATTGCTTCCGCATCACATCGACCGTTACCGCCTGAAATACACGTTGAATCAATCTGCCCAGAGGGATATCACGGATCCCGCAAAGCGGCAGGCCAAGGAGTCCGGTACCGTGGAATATGTGGCGATTCTGAGAGACCTGGTCCGTTTCCGGGCGCTGAGGACGGACGAACAGGCAAAAATCACCGAGTTTTTGCGTGCAAAAGAAGCCCTGATTGACGGGCGGCATGTTTACGCGGACATCCTGATTGCCGCGGCGGAAAAAGGAAGCGTTTATGATGAAAGAAAAACTTTAGCCTATCACTATGTGACGGATGCCCATGTTTACGGGGCCGCCAGCCTGCCGCTTGGGATGGATCATAAGGTGGATGCGGACATGTTCGCGCAGGAAGTCGGTCAATATCTGGGCGGGACTCTTTTTGAGGAAACACGGGATCTGGCGCAGTATTTTCTCAGTCAGCTGAACGCGCCGAATCTTTCCAAAGACCGGATCACCGAAATTTTAAGGGAAGCCGTGAAAGTCGAACGGGACGGGATCCGCATCATGGAACCCGAGAGGCTTCCTAATTCGGCGGACGAATGGGTTGAGCATCTTTTAAAAGAGGACTGGGGCGTCCTTTTCAGGATTATTCCGCGCCAGTTTGAGGAATTGATGAATCTGATGGGGCAGGCGTTGCCTTTGGCGAATCGTTTTATGGCCGGCGGGTCATCGGACGTGTTTTATGCGTATCTGCCGATCTTGACGGGGGAATTCAAAATTTTGCTGGATCGGGTCCAGCAGATGCATCAGATCACGGATCCCGAAATCGTCCGCGACATGATTGTGTTTATGAAAAAGACGCAGGAATTTATCGAAGCGAACAACATCAATGAAGCGACGGTGGAAGAATTTGTCGGCAAGATTCCGGCGGTTATCCGGGAGGAGAGGGGATTGGTCGAGGAGACGCCCACTGAAATTGACGAGCGGTTCCGCAAACTTTTGGGCGAACTGAGCGGGAAGGACACCTGGGACCGTTCTCAACTCAAAAAAATGCTGTATGAATTCGTGCAGTTAGGGCGCCGGGGCGATGTGGCGCAAGCCATTGACGAGGAAGTTATCCCTCTGCGGCTTCAAGACTGGGTTCGCTATATTGTGGAAAAAGGACATATCCGCCGGTTGGTCGGTTACAACCGTAAACAGATCGATCAATTGGTCGACTTGACCCAGCTGACTCTGCCGATGTATGCGCTGGCGAATTATCTGATGCTTTACTGGGATTACTGGTGCACGGAAGTTTATTTCATGGTTCAAACCGAATATTACGCCAACCCGGACGCGGACTGCTCCAAAGCGGATCCGCTGACCGCTTTGATGCAGGCGGTATTTCAGTATGATCTGGACGATTTGCAAAAGGTGGCGGATTGGGCTCTTGATTTCAGCATGGGGCCTTACGGGGACGCTTTCCTTTCGGCCCGCTTGGACAGGGCCGCTCGGGCTCTTTCGGTTCTTGAGGAAGGAGAACGAAAGGATCTGGAAGGATTGAGCGAAACGGACAGCGGGGCGGTTGCCCGGGCGACGGATATGGTTTGGAGAAATAATGAAGAGTTAAGCGGCGACGAGGATTTTCGCGGGCAATATCCCGTTCTTGCCGGGAAACTGGATGACTTTTTGGCGGCAAAGCCTAAGCCGGAAATTTTTCTTGGCGAGGCGTCAAGCCTGGGAACGGAAGCGGATCAAGGCGACGAGTTGGAAGCGGCCTTGAACGAACTGGGTACAATGCTCACTCAACTTCAGTTTCCCGGCGTGGGCGGTGAGAACCAAATAGTCGGCGATCATATTGAGCTGACCGCCTGGAGAGTGGGGCGGCAGGCATTACGGGTCAGCGCGAGAGTTTTTGATCCTTCGATCAGTCTTCGGGGGGTTTCCGTCGCTTTGGTTAACGGGAAAACGGGTGAAAGGGCAGATGTTCAAAACATGGGTCAGTTTGAGGCCGCTACAACCTTTGCGGTGTACTTTCCTCGGGCCGCGCGTCCGGTCAGACGGCAATTACGGCTTGAGTTAACCAGCCGGATTGGCGCATACCGATTGACAGTCGAACCGGCCGGTGCGGAGGCGGGCGCGGACTTTTTTGTGCCGGAAATTCTTGTCGGCCAGAGCCTGGGCGGAGAAGCCTACAGATTTTCTTTACGGGACGGGAAAAGCGACCTGGGAGAAGACTTCGCCGGAAATAATTGGAGCGAGAAACTGCTTTCACTGGAAGGGAATGAATTAAAGGCGTTTTCCGACCTGCTGAGAAATGCCGGTTTGGAATCTATCGGATGGAGCAATGCGAAAGGAAGTTTTGCCCTTCCGAGATTGATTATTTTAACGGAAGAAGAGTCCGTTCCGGTTTGCGTCGGGATTGCTTTTTTCCGGGGAGACAGCGAGTATTACATCGTCGATTTTTCCGGCAACGGGAGGGAATTTTATATGCCCTATATCGATCGATTGCAGGTGATGGGAAGAGCGGTTCATAACATTCCGGGCTTTAAGTTGGGGACTCTAAAGTCGATCGTGACGATGCGGAGCAAAGGAGGAGCGGCTTTTGTCGAAGTCGCGCCGGCTGCAGTCGCGGCAAGTTTAGGTCAGGGAAGTTACCCGAAGGTTCCGAGCGAAGACCTTGGCGTTGAAGTTCTCCTGGGTGCCGTTTCCAACACGCTGAAGGACATGATGCGCGGGTTCGGCGATCTCAGCGCCGGAAAACAGTATGTTTTTGTTCTGCCTCCCCAGCTTTTTGTGAATAACCGGGCATACGGGGAAATGGAGTTTTTGATTTATTTCAACGCGTTCGTAAAGGGAAGTCTTTTCAATCCGAATGTTCCCAAACCGCAGGTGGTGGGGACGAAGGAGCAGCTAGAGGCTTTAAGGGAATATCTCAGTCATACCCTTTTCGGCCCGGATTTAAGCGACCCGGCGGTTTACCCCTGGCTTTCGGAGAAAGACCGGAATTTCCTGAAAGCCATGCACAACCACTATGCGATTCGCTCCAAAGACGGAAAAATCATTCCGGTCGAGGGATACCTTGAAATGATTCCTTTCGAGGAACGGAACGATCAGGCAAGAGTCGTTATCCCTGCCGAAAATCAAATGACGGCGGGGGTTATTAACATCAGAAGGGTTCGCGCCGAAGACGGGGAAATTGCCGGTTATAAGGTGACCCAAACGAAAGACGGGGCCGATAAAGACCTTGGCCAGCTTCCCGTCCGGTATGATTTACCGGAACCCAAACATTATCCGGTTCCGGCTCAGGCCGCCGCGCAGATTCAGCAGATGCGGGACGGATTTGCCCGGACATGGATCGGAACCAGCACCGGCTTTGATCCCCAGGGAGATACGACCAGCATGATTTTGTGGCTTGAAGGGTTGGGAATATGGGTGGATCCTTCCCATGAAGGGCTTCATTACATGAAAGAGCTGGGATTGGGAGAAGCGGATGTCCCCTATGTGCTTCTGACTCACGCGCATCAGGATCATGACGGAGGCGTGCTGAAAAGAATTCTCATGGGCAAACGCGTGCGCCTGATCGCTTCCCGGGTTGTTTACGAAGAATTCATGAGAAAGGCGGAATTGCTGTTGAAATTTATCGATAAAAAACTGGATCCTCACGCGCTCGTCGATTGGGTCCCGCTCGATCCGGGCAAGCCGTTGAAATTAAAATTGCCCAGCGGAAAAGAAGCGACCTTGAGAAGCTGGTGGAATCTTCATTCCATCCCGACAAACGGGTTCAGCATCGAATATGACGGGTTCCGTTACGCGCATTCTTCGGACACACAATGGGATCCCGCCTTCATCGACAAGCTGGTCCGGGAGAAAAAAATCACTCCGAATGAGGGCCGGGCCCAGAAATACCGGTTTGTGAAAAAAGACGGGACTTCCAAATTCGATTTTATCGACCATGAAGCGGGAGGGGCTCCGATTCACACCACGCTTGAGATGTTGGCGCAGTTGCCGGATGACGTCCGGCAGCGTATGAATGTGTATCATGTGCCGGACTCCAAGGTCGAAGAAAAGTTCGGTCTGGCTAAGGGCAGAATGTTTGAAACGACGCCTTTTATTTCCTCGGATACCGAGCGCCAGCAGTTGCATGAAATCGGCGTACTGACTTCCAATGCGCTCATGAAGGATAAATCGGGCGATTTTTACGATGTGTTCCAGCGTCTTGCCCGCCGCGAAACGGTCCAAAAAGGACAGACCCTCACCATTCAGGGGCATCGCATCCACGTGATGGCATTCAACGGATTCAGGGGGTTGAGCGCGGAAGGACCCGAGATCGAAGGAGACAGGGGGCGTGCCTATTTTATCGTCAGCGGGGTTGCGGGGGTTTATGTGGACGGGAAAAAAGTCGCGGAACTCGGGCCCAGCACGCATTTCGGGGACTGGTCGATTGTGACCGGGGAACCGCGTACGGCGACGGTGGTGGCGGAAGAGCCTCTTGAGGTTTACAGCCTGACGCCGGCGGCTTATCTGGCCCTGTTCGGGAGTCCGGCAACCATCGAACGCGTCCAGTGGCTTCGGGAAAACCTGGAGACGCTGGAGGCTTGGAGCCAAAACACGACCAAGACCAGCCAGTTCTTCCAGGACCTGAGCGATTTTGCGTTGATCGTTCTGGCCGGGGAAGCCGCCGAAAGAAAATACAAGGCCGGGGAAACGGTTATCCGCGAAGGAACGACCGGGCGGGAATTTTTTATCGTGAAGCGCGGCCGGGCCGATGTGGTCAAAGGCGAGGAAGAGGCCCAGCACTTTATCGCGTCCATTCAACCCGGCGAGAGTTTCGGCGAAATTGCCCTTTTGAGGGACGTGGAGCGGACGGCCAATGTGGTTGCGGGTACCGATTTGGATGTTTTGGTGTTTACCCGGGAGCAGTTGATGACTTTGCTGGATCATTATCCTCTGATTCGCATGGAAATGGAACGGCAGGTGGACGACAGAATCCTTGAACTGATCCGGGATTACGTGGACCGGCCTTCTTTTAAGCGGCTGGTGCCGAGCGTTGCCGAATTCAGGCTTCTCCTTGCGCATTTGGCGAGGAAATACAGCGGAGACCGGATGCACGCGCTTTTGAGCATGATGGACAAAACCATTCTGGATCTCGGAGCCGGCCGGGATGCGCATCTGGTCCGGACATTGCGCGGACTCGGGTTCAGCTATGTCCGGGGGGTAGACGTTGCCGTGAATACGGTAATGCCTTATCTTCTTCAGGGCGATATGCGGAATCTCGATATGATCGAAAGCGGAACGGTTGACGTCGTGTTCATTACCAATTTTCTGCAGGACGATCTTTTCTACGAGAAATATCCGAAAGATTTTTACGAACGGATCGCCCGTGAAATTTTCAGAATCCTCCGCCCGGACGGAAGATTTTATCTCGTGACCGGCGACAATGCCGATCCGGCGCTTGAACATTTCCGGCAGGCCGGGTTTCAGGTGAATACTCTGGTCCGGGGGATGTATGAGTTGATTAAGCCCGGGGAGACGGTCGGGGCAAGTCTCGGCGTAACCGGGCCTTCCGAATTGGGGAAGACCTTTTCCGCGTATGAGGCGGCCCTAAAGGAAAGAGACGCTTTGAAGGGAACAAAAGGCGTATCTCAGGACGCGTTAAGACAAGCGGACGCCAAAGTTCAGACAACACGGGAAGCTTTTTCCGGGGAAATGCAGAAGCGCGGATGGGGAGCCCTTTCCCTGCCGGACGAAGAAGTTCTCCGGACGATGAGAGCGATGGAAGCTCTGGACAAGAGGCACGATATTTCGGGTCAAAGTCTGGGATTTGAAGCCGCGGCCCAACTGATGGGAATTCTGTCGGCTCAGGGCCGGCGCCTTTTTGAGGCGGACGGCGTGAACAGGACATTGACCGGGTGGATTCATGAAACGGGTGAAGCCGGCGGGTTTTTCCACGCGCTTTACTTCGGAGCCGAAGAGGTGCCGGATGCGGGAATCTCGGACGAACTTTCGGGCGCGCTTCAGATGCAGGCGGAATCTTTGAATCCGGGATTGGGCCGTACGGCATACTATCGGGAAGAAAGTTCCGAGGGCGAATTTGCCGTTTTGGCCGCAACCGCGGAGGACATTTCCGTTTCCGCTTTGAAAGTGCAATTGGGCGTCAACAAACTTGCCTATGCGGAAGTGGTTTACGTCGGAGATACCGGGTATGAGAAGTTCGAATCGGACCTGAAACGGGAACTCGGGGATTTGTTCGGCCGCGTTGAGCTGACGAAAGTTGCTTCTCGGGACGAGGCGGTTAAGTTCCTTAACGGTCTTGCCGCGAATCCCAGGCTGAGAAGTCTCGGCGGCGCGGGAAAGACCGTTTTGAGCCAAACCGAACTGGCCCCGCACATCACTTATCTTGCTTCGCCGGATATCGTGAACGGATTGATTGCCAGTCAATCGGTCAAATTGGCTACGCCTGCCGAGGAAGATCTCGAAGGAATCTCCCGGGAAGACTTCAGGCTTTACGGCAATACCGTGGGATTTGCCCTTGCGCGACTGGCGGGGGATGCCGAAAAATTAAGCAAGGTTCCCGGCATGGATCAGGCGCTCCGGAAAACGGGGCGAGTGGATCTTTTCCGTTTCAATACGGACAGTCTGGCCGAACGGATCAGCCAGCTGACGGGCGAATTTCAGGGATTCTTGGCCATTCTGCGGGCCGCATAATTTCAAACGAGGCAGGGGGATTTTTGGAAAGGGCCATCGGTCAAAAACCGGCGGCCCTTTTTGTTTTTTTCAGGAGCCTTCGTCGGAACCGAGCTGGACGGTGAATTCCATCGGGCCGCCCAGCGGAACGGTAATATCCGAAGATTGCGAAACGAGCCCCTCTGACCGGACGGTAACCCGGATTTTAAAACTCCCGCGGAGAGAGGAATTTTCGGCCTCCGCGTCGAAAGGAATTTTCTCCCCGCCGTCCGCCGATTCCATGAAAAATCCGTCAAAAGCCCGTTTCCCGAAAGCGGCCAGTCCGTTCGAATCCGTGCTGAGCATATTTTCCGGGCCGGGTTCACCGAAATCGGAAATGTCCTGAATCACGACTTCCGCGCCGGCGATTTTTTCGGAACCGCTCGCGTTACAAACAATTACTTTCAGATAGGGGGATTCGGCGGGATTTTCTTCCGTAAAGCCCGGAGCCGCAAGCAAGCCGAGAAATGATAAAGCAAGCAGGCATTTGAAGAGGAGGCGCATGGACATCATTCCTTTCTGCCGGAGAGGCCGGGAATGTTAGACCCCTTTTTCCGCGAAAGATTATTTTTTCCCGGCGGTTAGTCCGAAAATAAAACCGGCTTTAACTTTTTTGATCAGTTCAGGAAGAAATTCAAGATAATCCCGGGCAATCCCGTAATCCGCGTGACGGAAGATGTTTGCCTGAGGGTCTTTATTGATCGCGATGATTTTCCCGGATTCCTTGATGCCGGCGATATGCTGAATCGCGCCCGAAATGGCGACCGCAATATAAATTTTAGGACGAACGGTTTTTCCCGTTTGCCCGATTTGCCGGGCATAAGGCGCGAAATCCCCGTCGACGGCCCGGCGGCTTGCTCCCCAATCGGCGTTGATTCCTTTTTCCCGCAGGGCTTCGACCAATTCTTTGATGAGTTTGAATTCGTCCAATTCTCCGCAGGGACGCCCTCCGGACACGATGATGTCGGCGGCGAAAAGATTCTGTCCTCCGGTTTCGACCCGTACCGTTTCCAGGATTTCGGTTTTAAAATCTCCTTCGTTCAATTTGGGAACGATTTCGATTATTTTGCCTTTTCGGGCGGGATCCGGGACGAGTTTTTCAAACGTCCCCGGCCGGGCCGTTGCCATCTGCGGGCACCAGAATCCCACAATAGTGGCCAGCTTGCTTTCGCCGTAAGTCGGGCGGATGGATTCCAGGCAGGGGTACATGATGCTTTTTTTGGCGCGATGCACGAATTCGCCGACCTCAAGACTCGTGCAGTCCGCGGTAACGCCGGCTTTCACGCGGCTTGCGATACGGGGCGCCAGCTCGCGCCCGGAAGTGGTGGCGCCGAAAAGGGCGATTTCGGGGCGTTCGTTTTCGATGACTTGAGCGAAAACGGAGGTAAAGGGGAGAATCGCGTATTCCGCGAGGCGCCTGTCATTGACGATGACCACTTCATCCGCGCCGTGCGCGATAATTTCCGGAGCCGCCGAACCGATATCGTCCCCGATCATCAGAGCCGTGACTTTGGTGGAAAGCTGATCCGCCAGTTTCCGGGCAGGATTTAAAATTTCAAGGGAAGACCGCGCGGGTATTTTTCCGTGCATTTCGATCCAGGCGAGAATGCCCCGTGCGCCTTGCCGGAAATCGATTCTCGGGAATTCGGGCTTTGGCGCGCTTCCCGCTGACGCGGAGTCTTTTTTGGAATCCGCAGAATCTTTTTTATGGAAAGTTTCTCCCGAAGAGATATCCCCCGTTTCAGAGATTAAATTTGAGGCAAGAGCTTCAGGCGTCGTTCCCGGAATCATCCGGATCGGAGGCCGGTCCCGTTCAATGTTCACGACTTTTGCCACAATGGTGGGGGATCCCGTCAGTCCGACGTGTTCGGGGCCCAAGCCGACCTGATCCAGCGACCAGATTTCGATTTTCGCGTCTTTCGCCTTGATGGCGCCTTTTAGCGTGGGCCGTCTCGGCGGAATCGCCGTGGGCGCGACGGAAATCAGGCAGGGGATCGGGAGTTTTAAGGACTGATGCCCGCCTTCAATGATCCGGCGGACGACGAGACTGTCGCCTTTCCAATCCACTTTCTCGATAAACGTTGCCTGCGGGATTTTCAGGTTTTCCGCGACTTGGGACGGGACATGGGCCGTGTCCCCGTCGCTGGTCTGCCGGCCCGAAAAAACAATAAAGGGCTCTTTGCTTTCGGCGCTGAAGCCCAATTTTTTAAGAAGCATCGCAATTGCGAGTCCCGTCGAATAAGTGTCCGATCCTCCCAGTTTCCGGTCGGAAAGAAGAATGGCCCGGTCATATCCCATGGCCAACGCTTTGCGCAGGGATTGCTCGAAACTCGGGGGCCCCATCGAAATAACGAACAACTCCGCGTCTTTTACCCGGCTCTTGATCTGAAGGCCCTCTTCGAGGCCGAAGGCGCAGTCAATGTTGATTCTCGATTTGGCCGTCGTGCGGTCCATTAACCCGTCGGCCCCCATCCGCATCTCGGTCGGGAGCGGCACCTGCTTCATTAACGCGATGATTTTCAGGCTCATAAAAGGTTTCCGCGATTATAAGATTTCATATTCCGGACCGTCTCCCCCGCAGGGAGTGACCCAGGTGATATTCTTGAAAGGATCCTTGATGTCGCAGGTCTTGCAATGCACGCAATTGGTCGGGTGAAGGTGCAAATCTTTTTTCCCTGTCTTGGGATCCGTTACGATTTCATAAACTTCCGCCGGGCAGAAATACTGGCACGGTCCTCCGTGAGTCGGGATGCAGACGTTCCGGCAGAGATCCGGGTCCGGCACGATCAAATGGCACGGCTGATCTTCGTCATGCTGAGTCCCGGAGAAGAAAACGTCGGTTGCCTTGTCGAACGTTAGTTTTTTGTCGAAATCCGGGAGATTTCTAACGGCCTCCCGCTTTTTCGGGGAAAGTTTTCTTAAATGCCGGCAGTCTTCCCCGATTTTGAGGCGTCCGGCCGGCGAAAGGCCCCATCCGCCGGTTATCAACTGAGCGGCGAAATGAACGGCCCCGAAGAAAAGGTTTCGCTTGAACCCCTGGCGGAAATTTCGGACCGGCCGGAGATCCTTGTAAGCGGAGCTTTTTTTGAAAAGGGTTTCGTAAAGCGCAAGCTGGTTTTTTGAGTAATCGCCCTTTCGCAAAGCCTCAAACGCGGTTTTTGCCGCGAGCATGCCGGATTCGATTCCCAAATGAATGCCTTTCAAGCTCGGCATGCTCAGGAATGACGCGCTGTCGCCCACGATCATCAGGCCGTCGTGGTAGAATTGCGGCATCGAAAAAAGACCGCCTTCCGGAAGGGCTTTTGCGCCATAGCGGAGCATTTTTCCCTTCTCGAGGAATTTTGTCACGAACGGATGCTGTTTGTACGTTTGAAACGCGCGATGAGGGTCAAAGGTCGGATCTTTATAATCAAGGCCGACCACCAGCCCCAGGGCGACGAGATTACCGGAAAGCCCGTAAATGAAACCGCCGCCGAACTGATCGAATCCCAAGGGATATCCCATGGTATGAATAACGCGCCCCGGCTCCAGCGTCCCGGGCGGAACTTCCCAAAGCTCCTTAACGCCCGCCGAGTAAATTTGAGGATTACGATTCCGGTCAAGCCCCAGTTTCTGAACGATCTGCTTGGTAAGATGCCCGCGCGCACCTTCGGCAAGAATAGTCAGCTTGGAATAAACGGCCGTTCCCGGCTGGTAGTTTTCTTTCTTTTTCCCGTGGAGGTCGATTCCGGAATCACCCGTTTGAATGCCGGCGACGCATCCTTTCTGATAAATCGGTTCATGACCGGTAAAGCCCGGGAAGATCTGGGCCCCTTTTTTTTCGGCAATTCCGGCCAGCCAGCGCGTGATTTTCCCGAGACTGGCGACATAATAGCCGCGATTGTCCATGTAGGGGGGGTGAAAGGGAAGCTTGAAAGATTGTTTCCCGGCAAGGAGAAAAAGATCGCTGTGCGTGACGGGAGAATCAAAGGGCATTTCTTTTTCCGGGATGTCGGGCAGGAGTTCTTTCAGGGTTTTCGGATTGATGACGGCGCCGGAAATGGAATGGCTTCCGAACGAAGACCCTTTCTCGATCAGCAGGACATTGAACGCAAGCGAAGCCTCTTTGATTTCGCCTTTTTGCACTTTTTCATTGTGCGTCCGGATCAAGTCCGAGAGGTGAATAGCGGCGGAAAGCCCCGCAGGGCCGCCGCCGACGATTAAAACATCCGTTTCGATGACTTCACGTTCCATTCCGGATCCCCGTTGATTGTAACGAAAGAATTGAGCGGACATTTTAGCATATATTCCCGCTTTTGCCAGGAAATACGAAATAGTTGCTCCGGTTTCCTCCGGCACGAAAGCGTAAATAAAACAATGGCAATAAGAAAGGTATTTTTTTAGAATAGACACCAGGAAGTAAAAAGGATGCAACCTATGGAACAGTATGATATTGCGGTAATCGGGGGAGGTGCGGCGGGAATCGTTGCGGCTATCTGTTCCGCGCGAAAAGGCGCAAGGGTGGTTCTTTGCGAGAAAATGCCCCGTTTGGGAAAGAAAATTCTGGCTTCCGGCGCCGGGCGCTGCAATTTATCGAACGAGAGACTGGATCCCGCATTTTACAACCCGGAAAGCCGTGCGCTGGTGAAATCGGTTTTTGAACGGTTCGGCCAAAGCTCAATCGAACGGTTTTTCAGGGAACTCGGGCTTGTCGGGCATTCGGATAACGGCCGCATTTTTCCCGCGAGCAATCAGGCCTCATCCGTCGTAAGCGTGCTCGAGATGGAAATTAAGCGCCTTCGGATTTCTTGCAAATTTCACTGTGATATCGGCGGCTTATCGGCTTCGGGCGACGGGTTTGTTTTGAGGACAAAGCTCCGGGAGGTTTTTCCGTGCCGGAAAGCAGTCCTTTGCGGCGGGGGAAAATCCTATCCGGCCCTGGGCGCCGACGGGAGCGGTTATTTATTGGCCCGGCATTTCGGCCATCGGATCATTGAACCCGTTCCGAGCACGGTTCCGTTGTTGGCAAAGGATTCTTGGTGCCACACCCTTCAGGGACAGAAGATCCGGGCGGCGGTTTACGGATTTGCCGGGGGACGGGAGACCGGGAAGGCCTCGGGGGAGGTTTTGTTCACAAAGTACGGGCTTTCCGGGACCGCCATCCTTGACGTAAGTGAAGAGCTTTCGATCGCCATACACCGGAACGGGGAGAAGGACATTTTCGTTTCCGTTGATTTAATCCCTTTTATGGAAGAAAACGAATTGCGGGATGAATTATCCGGAAGACTGCGCCGGGGATTCGAGAAAAAGGATTTGGTGACGGGGATTTTGCCGGGGAAATTTTCCGCGGCCCTGGAGCGGGAGCTTCGGGAGCTTGACGTACCGGGGCTCGCGAATTTTCTCAAGAACCGGCGATTTAAAATTGTCGGGACAAGGGGATGGAATGAGGCCGAATTTACCGCCGGAGGAATCGATACGGATGAAGTCGTAGCGGAGACGCTTGAATCAAAACGGCGGAAAGGGCTTTACCTCGCGGGAGAAATCCTGAACGTCCAGGGGCGTCGAGGCGGCTACAATCTGGCTTGGGCCTGGGCATCGGGTTGGACGGCGGGGGCTGCCGCGGCCGGGTGAGCTCTCAGCTTGTAATGAAAAAATCTTCCGGAGACCGCTTTACTGAAAATTCGCTTTAGCTCCTTCGCCTCAGAATCCGCAAAAAAGCGGGGGATTAATTCGCCTCCGGAGCTAAAACGAATCGGCGATTCATTGGTAACGGACGGCGAGTCAAAACTGGATGGGCCCCCGGCCGGAGTTTCATAACTCCGGCACTCCGGTCTCATTGGAAGAATCCCACGTCGGCCCCTGGGCCGGGGCCTCCCGGGATAAATTCGCACGGAGAACTTGACGCTCCCTTGAGTCGCGTAAGTTCTGTGCTCATTTAGGTAACTCCACGTCGCCTCCTGGGCCGGAGGCTCCTGGAGTAAATTCGACCGGGGAACTTGACGTCGTCCCTGCGGGACTCCGTAAGTTCCGGTCTCATTTAGATAAACAAGTTGACGTTTCCGCCCTCGGCGTGGGAAAGATACATCGCGACTCCGCCCTCTTCGATTCCGTCAACCAGCTCTTCCTTTTTGATGCCCATTAAATCCATGGACATGGTACAGGCGACGAGGCGCACGCCCGCCTTTTTTGCCGTTTCGATGAGTTCGGGCAGGGAAGCCACGTTTTTCTTTTTCATAATGCCCTTGATCATCCAGGTCCCCATGCCGCCCATGTTCATTTTCGAAAGGGAAAGTTTTTCCGCGCCCCGGGGCATCATCCGGCCGAACATTTTTTCGATCAGGTTTTTTTTGACGAGGACCGGATTGGGTCTGCGGAGGACATTGAGCCCCCAAAACGTGAAAAACATCGTGACTTCGCTTCCCATCGCAAGAGCGCCGTTTGCGATGATAAACGCGGCGATGGCTTTGTCGAAGTCGTTACTGAATACGATAATCGTTTTCTTTTTGGAGTAATCGAAAGAGGTATTTTGCCCGGGAGCATTTATCTGTTTCGCTACCGTGGCGGTCAAGATCCCGTTTTCCGCTTTAAAGTTTACGAGCCGGTTTCCCGTGCTTTTTACCCATCCCTCGACGTCTTTTGCGAAGGCGGGGTCCGTCGAGGAGATTTCAAGCGCCTCTCCGGGACGGATTTTGTCGAGCTCGGTTTTAAGCCTCAGGATCGGGCCGGGGCATTGAAGTCCGCAGGCATCGATTCGCAAGGCGATTTTTAGATTCGAGGATTCCCGAATGTCCTGAGCACCCGTATCGTCTTTCATTTCTTTTTCCGCCTCCTTGGGCCTGTTTATAATCCCGAGGGCCGCCTGATAGGTCGTGTAGCCTCCGGAAAGATTCCGACACCGAAAACCGTTTTGCGCGAGGATGCGGCAGGCGAGATATCCCCGCAGGCCGACTTTGCAATACGCGAGGATTTCCTTGTCCCGGGGGAGTTCTTTCATGCGATCCCGAAGCGTGTCGACGGGGATATTGACCGCGCCGGGGATCATGCCGCTTTTGGTTTCTTCAACCGTCCGGACGTCCAGAATCAGCTGATGGGCCTCCGGGGTTTTTACCGTTTCCGCATGACAGACGGAAACGTCCCCCCGCAGAAGGTTTGAAGCGACAAACCCCGCGTAATTGATCGGATCTTTGGCCGAGCCGTAAGGCGGGGCGTAGGAAAGTTCCAGGTCTTCCAGATCGTAGACGGTAAGCCCCGCTCTCAGGGCGACCGCCAGCACATCGATGCGTTTGTCGATTCCGTCCCGGCCGACAGCCTGCGCCCCCAGTATTTTCCCGTTTTCGGGACTGAAAATAAGTTTCAGGCTGATGGGAAAGGCGCCCGGATAGTAACTTGCGTGAGAAGCCGCGTGAATGTAAATTTTCTCGTACGGAGTCCCGAGACGCTTCAAAATTTTTTCGTTCAATCCCGTCATTCCGGCGGCAAGGCCGAATACTTTGCAAATAGCCGTTCCCTGCGTTTTTTTGTAGACGGATTTCCGCCCGAAAATATTGTCCGCCGCAATCCGTCCCTGACGGTTGGCGGGGCCCGCGAGAGGAATCGTGGTTTTGACGTCCCCCACGAAATCGGTCACTTCCACGGCGTCTCCCACCGCGAAAATATACGGATCACTCGTGCGCAGGGAAGCATCAACCGTGATTCCTCCCCGCTCGCCGATTTCAAGACCGGATTCTTTTGCGAGCTTGATTTCCGGTTTAACCCCGACGGCGAGAACGGCAAACCCGCACGGAATAATTTCCCCCGAACTCAATTCAACGGCAAGATGAGTTTTTTCCTCCCGGAAGGATTTGACCGAAACGCCGAGCCTGAGGTCGACTCCCCGCGAGACCAGTTCCTGGTGAAGCGGAGTCGCCATTTCGGGATCGATGGGTCCCATGACTTGCCCGGTCAATTCAACCAGCGTTGCCGGGATGTTCCGTTCGCGCAGGGCCTCGGCCACTTCCAGGCCGATATAGCCGCCTCCCACGACGACCGCTTTTTGAGGGCCGGCCGAGGCAAGCGCTTTTTGAATGGCATCCATATCGGCCAGGTTGCGAAGCGTGAAGATTTTTGCGGAATCGATGCCGGGAACGGGAGGTTTAATCGGTTCCGCCCCGGGGCTGAGAATCAAGGCGTCGTAGGGCTCTTCCGTTTCCTTTCCGGTCACAAGATTTCGGACGGTCAGCCGCCGTTTTTCCCGGTTGATTTTAACGGCCTCGCTTTGGGTCCGCACATCGATCCGGAAACGTTTTTTCATGGATTCGGGGGTTTGAACCAGCAAGCGCGTCCGGTCCGGGATGGCGCCGCCGATATGGTAAGGAAGCCCGCAATTGGCAAACGAGATATGCTCGCCCCGCTCCAGCAAAACGATTTCCGCGCTTTCCGATAATCTCCGGGCACGGGCCGCCGCGGACGCTCCGCCCGCCACTCCGCCTACGATCAAAAGACGCATGATGAAATCTCCCTTTCGAATTAAGCCTTTGTGTGCCGCCGGATCACTATACTATTTCCGGATCTTGAAAGTCAAAGCCGGAAGGTTAAGACAGACGGTCGTATTTTGAGCCCAGCTTATAGGAAATAACTTCGATCCGCTGGCGGCTTAAATTGACCGTAATCACCAGCGAATAGCCCCGGCGTCCCGTGGATTTGGCTAGAGACATTCCGACCTGAGTCCGCGCATGAACGGGCTTTGCTCCGAGACGGGGCGAGGAGCTGAAACCTTCCTGTTCTCGAAGCGCGGCATGAAGCGCATCTCCGTCTTTGGCATCCGCCAACCGCCGCACGACGTAGACCAGCTTATTTTCTTCCACCTCTCCGTCCATTCGCGGCGGCTGGGGGCCCGTTTCCGAAACGAGCTTTGCGTCTTCAAAAAGTTTCCGCAGCGCGGGGCGAATCAGCCCGTCCAATTCTTTGGCGTTCGGAGCTTGAGGGGCAAGATCTTTGGCCGTAAAGAATTCGGGATTGTCCGAAATCTTTTGTATCGTTCCCGCGGCGGGAGAAGCGGATTTTTGAGCCGGAACCGATTTTTTTTCATCCTGTTTTGAGCAGGCGGGGCATAAAAGACAAAAACCGATGATCAAAAATCCGAAGATATGAATAACGCGCATGGGGATTCTCCCTTCCATTCGATTTTAAGCGTAAGCTTTGTTTGCATGGATGAAACGCGAGAAAGCTAAAAACAATGAAAAACATGAAGTGAAACAAAGCAAGTTTAGTCATCAAAAGGCGCGAAATCAAATTAAAAATAAAATCACAATCTAACGGACCGGGAAGCCGCGATCCCGCCGGGCCCGGGTTTCAGCGCAAAAGCAGGGTTTGACCTCGCATGGAAGTGAGCGTAAAATACGGCGAATCATTTTTGGAACGGGATTTTGATCGCGCAAGTTGAAAAGGAGCGGTGGACATGAAAAACAGACCTTTGAAAGATGTGATGATTGCCAACCCCGTGACGCTGAATATCGACGAACCCTTTTTCAAAATCGCTCAGATTTTTCAGGAGAAAGGCATTCGGCATCTGCCGATCGTGAATTCCCAGAACGAAATCGTGGGCGTCATGTCCCAGAGGGATTTTAACCGCATCACTTCTCCCAGGAAGAACGAGAAGGGGGAATACGTCTACGATATGGACAAACTGGCCAAATACATTCTGGAGCAGTACATTATTCAGGAAGTCATCACGCTTCAGCCCGAAGACACGGTCGAAAAGGCCGTGGAGCTGATGGCGGAGAAGAAATTGGGATGCGTTCCTATCGTCGACGGGAAGAGGCGCGTGGTCGGGATTGTGACGGCGATTGACATGCTCAAGCTTCTTCTGAAAATTTTGAGGGAAGGATAATTTTTGCGCCGGGAATCGGCCCGAAGACATCAAATATTAAAACGGAGGTTTTTAGCGATGGATTGGGGAATGAAAAACAGATTTTCCAGAATTTTGAACGCGAAAACGGGCCGCTGCCTCATGCTGGCGGTGGACCACGGTTATTTTCAGGGGCCGACGACCGGTCTTGAAAACTTGGGGAAAATGGTCAATCCGATTCTTCCGTATTCGGATGCCCTGATGATCACTCGGGGCGCTTTGAGGACCTGGATCCCGGCCGAAACGGACAAGCCGGTGGTGCTCCGGGTGTCGGGAGGACAGAGCATCCTCAAGGAATTGTCGAACGAAATCATCACCACTTCGATTCAGGACGCCGTCCGGATCAACGCGTCGGCCGTCACCTGTTCGGTTTATGTCGGAGGGGAATACGAAAAGGAGACGATCGGAAATCTGTCGCAGATCGTAAACGAAGGGGAAAATTACGGCATTCCCGTTCTTGCCGTGACGGCAGTCGGGAAAGAAATGGTCCGGGATGCCCGTTATTTGGGGCTCGCCTGCCGGATTTGCGTCGAAATCGGCGCGCATATGGTGAAAACGTATTACTGCGAGAATTTCGAAAAAATCGTCGAAGCCTGCGGGAAAGTCCCGGTTGTGATTGCGGGCGGGAAGAAGATCGAGGAAAAGGCCGCGTTGGAGATGGCGTCAAATGCCATCAAAGCGGGAGCGGTCGGAGTGGACATGGGGCGCAATGTGTTTCAGTCCGACAACCCGGTCGGGATGATCCGGGCCGTCCGGGCGATTGTGCACGAAAACGTTTCCGTCGCCGAAGCTTACAAAATCTATCAAAGCCGTTCATGAAAGTAGCGGTTTATTACCGGAACAGCGATATCCGGATACAGGAAATTCCGCGTCCCGAGATTCGAGAGGGTGAAATCCTGGTCCGGGTCCGGGCCAGCGGGATTTGCGGGACGGACGTGATGGAATGGTATCGTATCAAAAAGGCCCCGCGGATTTTAGGCCATGAAATTGCGGGCGATATCGCCGAATCCCGGTCCCCCGGTTTCAAGCCCGGCCAGCGGGTGTTTGTGAGTCATCATGTCCCCTGCAATCAATGCGAATTCTGTCTGGAAGGGAATCATACCGCCTGCGAAACGCTTCACGGCGGGAATTACGATCCGGGCGGCTACAGCGAATTCGTGCGCGTTCCCGCGATCAATGTCGAGCGGGGAACGTATCTTTTGCCGGACGAAGTTTCCTACGAAGAAGGGACCATGATTGAACCGCTGGCTTGCGTGGTACGGGGCCAGCGCCTGATCGGTGTGAAAAAGGGGCAGACGGTCCTGATTTTGGGAAGCGGAGTGTCGGGGCTCCTGAATATCCGGATGGCGAAAAAGCTCGGAGCCGGAGTGATCGCCACGGATGTCGACGAATACCGTTTGAAGAAAGCAAAAGCTTGCGGGGCCGATGAGGCGATTCACGCTTCCTCGCCGCTGGATTTTGGCGCAAATCACGTGATTCTTTGCACCGGAGCGCTTAGCGCGGTCGGGCAGGCTTTTCGCTGCGTCAAACGGAAGGGAACGATTCTACTGTTTGCGATTCCGGATAGAAATATCGAGATTCCGACGGCGGACGTTTGGCGGAACGAAATCACCGTTACGTCTTCTTACGGTGCGGCCCCTGCGGACCTGGAAGAGGCGCTGAATCTGATTCGCGACGGATCGATCCCGGTTAAAGATCTCATTACTCACACGCTTCCGCTGGAGGACATCCAGAAAGGGTTTAATCTGGTGGCCGGAGCGAAAGAGTCCCTGAAAGTCGTTTTGATTCCATCCTGAGGAGTGCTGCGTTTGGGCGAGACCATGAGAATTTCACGCGCGTTGGCCTTGGCGGGCATTGACTCGAGGCGAAAATGCGAAACGTATGTCCAGAGCGGTTATGTCAAAGTGAACGGAGAGACCGTCTACGATCTCGGCCGTCAGGTTGATCCCGAAACGGACGTCGTTTTTTTCCGGGGCGAACCCGTTGTTTTCGACGAGCGCGTGTATTTTGTTTTGAACAAGCCGAAAGGGTACGTGACCACGGCGGCGGACCCGCACGCCAAGAGGACGGTATACGACCTCCTGCCGAGAGCCTTGACGCACAAAGCATCCCAGCCCGGATCGAACCGGACGAGGGTTTTTCCGGTCGGGCGGCTGGATAAAGATTCAACGGGGCTCCTGCTTTTCACGAATGACGGGGATCTTGCCAACGCTCTGACGCATCCCCGCTACGGAGCCGAAAAATGGTATGTCGCGAAACTGAACCGCGCGTTTGATCCCCGGGACGGCAAACGCCTGCTCGGCGGGGTTCACCTGCCCGAAGGATTTGTCAAAATTCAGGAATTTCACAAAATATCCCAACGGGTTTTGAGGGTCATGATCCGGGAGGGGAAGAAAAGGGAAGTGAGGAGAATTTTCTCGGCAACGGGATATAAAGTTATTTCACTCTGCCGCGTTTCCTTCGGGCCCTTGAAGCTGGGGGACCTGGAATTGGGGATGGGGCGTTTCCTGAAAGGCCCCGAGGTCCGTGACCTGAAACAATTTCTGACGAAGAAAGAAAGCCGTGACGATTAAAAGAATCTCCCTGCGCGAGCTTGAGAAGAAAATTTATTCTTTCAGGCCGGATCCGGGATTCCCGGACGACTCGTTCGGCTGGATTACGGTGAAGGAAGCGTTGGCCGCCGCCCGGCAGGGGAATTACGGCGTCGGCGCTTGTCTTATCGGCCCCAACGGCAGAATCATTCAACGCGGGCATAATCACATGGTTCATCCTTATTCCCGGACGGACCAGCATGCCGAGATGAACGTGCTCACGCGGTATGAAACTCACGTCAAAACCCCGGCGCCCCGGATGCGGGATTTTATTTTGTATTCAAGCCTTGAACCGTGTCCGATGTGCCTGACCCGCATTATTTATACCGGCGTGAAAAAAGTTTATTATCTTGCGGAGGATCCGACCGGGGGGATGGTCCGGCACATGAAAAAACTTCCGATTGTTTTCCGGCAGTTTGCGAAGGGGAGAATTTACCGGACGGCCCGGTGTTCTCCCGTCCTTCGCGGACTTGCGCGCGAAACGTTTGCCTATACGGCCCGGGCGCTCGACAAAAAGTTCCGGGAACTTTGAGGAGGATCAGAACATGGGGAGAATTTTATCGCGATTGCTGCTTTGGACCGCGTTGGCCGGCCTTGCGGCCTGGGCGGCGGGGGTCCGATTTCATCCCGACGTGCTGCTGCGCGCCCTCAAGGGAGAGGAAAAGGAGTACCGGAAAGTCGAACTCACTTCCGGCGCGGTTTTCACGGGGGAAATTTTAAGTCAAACCGGCGATTCGATTCAAATCAAACTCCCGGAAGGGATGATGACGTTTTCGAAACGGGAGATCAAAAATATCGCAAAGGCCACTGCTCAGGAAATCGATGCGTCCGGAAAGGCCTTGAAGTCCTACGGAAGGACCCGCGAACCTTTGGTGAGCTATCATCCCGAAAAAAATATTTTCATCGGGAATGCCCGAAAATCGCCCGGGCCGGCTTTGTCGCAAAAGCCTTTGACGGCGCTTTCTCCCGGGAATACCCTGACCTCCGTTGATTCATCCGCGTTGGCGGCCGCCCAAGCCGCAAAGGCCGCCGCGGAAAGACAGAGGCGAAAGATCGAAAATCAAATCCGCGAAATGGAAGCGGGATATTAGGGTAAAAGACGGATTTTTGCTTGTCCGGTTCCCTTCGCGCTAGTTTTTCGCCGCCATGCCGTTAATCTTCAATAAATATCCGATTTCAAAATGAAAAATCTTTTTTTGCCGGTTTCAAAACAGGACTTCCGCATCCGGGGATGGAAAGAACCGGACGTCATTTTGGTTTCCGGAGACGCCTATGTGGATCACCCGTCTTATGGGACGGCGGTGATCGGGAGAATGCTTGAGGATTCCGGCTTTAAAGTCGGAATCATCGCCCAACCGGACTGGCGGAAGCCGGACGATTTTCTAGAATTCGGCAGGCCCCGTCTTTTTTTCGGCATAACGGCCGGGAATCTCGATTCCATGCTTGCGAATTACACGGCAAGCAAGAAGCCGAGGCGGGAAGACGAATATTCTCCGGGCGGAAAGGCCGGCCTGAGGCCGAATCGTGCGGTGATTGTCTATGCCAACCGCCTTCGGGAACTGTTTCCCGGCGTCCCGCTTGTCCTGGGCGGGATCGAAGCAAGCCTGAGACGGCTCGCGCATTACTGCTATTGGGACGATGCCGTCCGGAGGTCCGTTTTGCTGGACGCAAAGGCGGACATCCTGGTTTACGGGATGGGCGAAAAACCCGTCACGGAGATTGCGGTCCGCCTGCGCTGCGGCGAAAAAATTAACGAACTGAATGACATCCGGGGAACGGTCGTTGCGCGGAGCGGAACGGACGGATTTGAAAATGCCGTTACGATTCCTTCTTTCGACGAGACAAAGGCTGATTCCGGGAAATTCAACGAGGCGTTTACGGCCGCCTACCGGGAAGCCGATCCGTTCCGCGGAAGGACGGTGATTCAAAAACACGGCGACCGCTTTGTGATCCAGCTCCCGCCGCCTCTTCCTCTGGCCGAATCGGAAATGGACCGGATTTATGAGCTGCCGTATTTGCGGGCATGGCATCCGGCGTATGACCGGGCGGGAGGCGTCCCGGGATTCGAAACGGTAAAATTTTCCGTCGTCTCGCACCGGGGATGCTCCGCGGAATGCAGTTTTTGTTCGCTGTATTCGCATCAGGGGAGAATGATTCAGAGCCGCAGCCGGAAATCCATTTTGCGGGAGGTCCGGCTTCTCGCGGCGCGCGAAGATTTCAGGGGGACGATCACGGATATCGGCGGTCCTACCGCCAATTTGTACGCGGCTTCCTGTGAAAAATGGGCCGCCGGCGGTGCCTGCCGGGACAGGCAATGCCTGATGCCCGGGAAATGCGCGAACCTCAGATTGGGTTACGACGAGGCCATTGCGCTGTGGGAAGAAGTCCTGGCCGTTCCGGGCGTGAAACATTTATTTGTGTCCAGCGGCCTTCGTTACGACCTTTTGATCGAGAAATATTCCGACGCGTATCTGAAAGCGCTTTGTGAAAAGCATGTCAGCGGACGCCTGAAAGTGGCGCCCGAACATTGCGTGCCTTCGGTTTTGGAGCAGATGAATAAAACGCCTTTTTCCGCTTATGAGAAATTCGTGCGGCGGTTCAAGGAAATGAACAAGGCTTTAGGGAAAGAACAATACCTGGTCAACTACTTGATCAGCGCGCATCCCGGCGCCGGATTGAACGAGGCGTTGGATCTTGCGCTGTGTATGGCAAAGCGGCATGCCCGGCCCGAGCAGGTTCAGGATTTTATCCCCCTGCCGATGACGGCTTCGGCCTGCATGTATCACACGGGGCGAAACCCGTTCACGGGAGAGAAGGTTTACGCGGCCAAAAGTTACGCGGAACGGCAGATGCAGCGGGCGTTGTTACAGCCCCGGCAGGAGAAAAACCGGAAATGGGTTTTGGAGGCATTGAGCCGCTTGAACCGGCGCGATCTTCAGGTTGTTTTATGCGGGCACTCGTTTCGGGGGAAACGTTGAGAAATTCTTGAGTTTAGTCTTCTTTTTCAAAATCGGGAAACTTCCAGTTAAAAGAAGTAAGCGGAGAACGGTGCTCGGAGACCTCGATGACCATCCGGTAGCCGTCCGTGATATAAGGGTCTCCGGTCAGGTTTTTCCCGGGTTTTTCTTTCGTTGAAACTCCGACGCCTCCCGCGAATCCGTAATGGACGACTTTCTCCACGCTGGCAAGGTCCTGAATGACATAATCGCGCGCGTCGTCGACGTACGGATCGATTTTGTGAGTCGTCAGGTTCCAGGTTTTCAGCGTGAAGCGGACCCCGATATCCCGGCTGATGGCCCCGATCCAGACGGGTTTTGAATTGACGCGGAGCGGGGAAAACCAGAGGCGGAGATGGAGGCGCTGATCGATTTTCTTACGGGGCTTTTGCAGGGCGATGTCCTGGCTCCGGCCGTCGTAATAAAGAGGGCTGACGGGGGAATACCGGTAGGTTTTACCGAAGAGAAAAGCCTTGGCCGTTTTGTAGGAGGATTTGAATCCGAGCGATTCGGTTTCGCTCCAGCGCGCGGAAGCAAACGCGTTCAGAATATCGTTTAATTCTCCGATGATAACCAGGTTTAAAGGGTCGCCGCGGGCGGTTCCTTTCTTGTTGGTGGTCGTCGCCGCGATTTTCAGAAGCTCGCTTTGCAGTTCCGCTTCGCTGCATTCCCGGATTTCGTTCTCGGGATAAAGCGCGTCAAACTTCCGCTTGCGATAGTCCGCGCGGATGCCAGGGACTTTAAAAAAGAAATTGAATATTTCATCCCCCTCGTCTCCGTGAAGGGCGATTTTCACTTCTTTAGTCCCTTCATCCAGGGGCGTGAACACGAATCCCTGGAACGTGCTTTTGGGCATCACGATATTGTTGTGCAGCCCTTTTTCTTCGAAATCCGAGTCCATTTTTTTATTCGAATACCGCGCGCTGAAATACGTAACCGGCGCCGCAAATAGAACCGGGAAGAAAACGATCGCGACCACCCCCAACTCGATAAACCGCTGCGCGGTGGAATAATGACAGATATAAGCCGCTTCTTCCGGCGAATAGTAATCGGGGTCCAGATTTTGCTGGAGAAAAATATAAGGCTCCTCCCGGCTGTTTTCGATTTTAAGCCAGACGGCTTGAATGCCTTTTTTAGCGATGTTCACGCCGAAAAGTTTTTTGCTCTCCTTGTCGGTCAAGACGGCGGTCGTGACGCGGATGCCGTTGGTTTCCTTGGTTTGGGCCCGCCTCATGAATTGGACTTCTTGAAACGAGTGGGGATGATAGGAGACGCAGCCCGGCAGGATCAGCGTTTGGATCAGGATGAGGCATAGCCATTTTCGGAAATCACGGGCGGATTTCATGCTCGGGCCTTTCGCTTTTTTTTGGATTTTTCTTCTTTTTTGATTCCGGCTTCCCGCCGGTCTTTTTTTTCGAAGAACCTTACGGTTTTATCAAAACGGTTATTCAGGAACGCGAAAGGCACGATAACCCGCCGCAGGGGGCGCCCCGTTTTGGGGTCTTTTTTGAGCGGCGGTTCGGTTATCTTTTGCCTGATTTCAAACCGCCGGCCGGGTTTCCCGTCCGTCCGGACGGTTTCATAAACATAAGTGGGCATTCCATATTCCTTTCGACGAAGCGACCGGGACATTTTAAAAGGTCCCGCGGAACCTTTCAACGTTTAATCGCGGGAATCCGTCGCAGGATTCGTGACAGAAAAGACTGAAAAAGATGCAATTCCCGCCGGTCCGGGGCGGATTTCCGGAAGAACCGCTGCATTTTCTCATGAATCTGAAAAACGAATCCGTCCCGTTCTGATTGTCCGTATCCCGCGGCTTCGAGGGTTTCCAAAAGACGGCGGGAAAAAATTTCCAATTCTCCGGGGGACGGATACACCTCCCGGGGCTTTTCGCCGGCACGGATTGCTTCCGGGCTTGAAGAAAAGATTCCGTACAGCGCGACGGCAACGGCATGCGAAAGATTCAGGGAAGAATAGTCCCGGTTTGCGGGAATTATCGCGATGGCATGGCATTTTTCGAGTTCTTCATTCGACAGGCCGTTTTTTTCGTTGCCGAAAACCAAATGGACTTTTTTGGACCGGAGGGCGTCCAGAATCCGGGGAAGCCATTCGGGGAAAGGGCGCGCTTCGCCCCGACGTTTTCCGATCCGGGTCGTGAAGCCGACTGAGAAGGAGGATTGTGCGGTAACCCGGCCGAGATCCTCCTCCTGTTTCGCAGAATCGAGAATGTCCCGCGCTTTCCAGCCCGGCGTGTACGCTTCGGGGGTTTTGTGGGGCGCGCAGTTTACGAGGATCAAACGGGAGACGCCGAAATTTTTCATGGCCCGGGCGCTTTGGCCGATGTTGACGGGATTTTCGGCACGGACCAGCACTACATGAAGATTTTTGAGAAAGGAACGGAAAGGAAATTTTTTCCGGTCAAATCGTTTCGGTCGCCCGTTCATTTAAAAATTTCTTCAAGAATGAATTCGACGTCTTCCCGGGTAATCGGTTTGGGATTGGCGGCGGTGGATCCCGACCGGAGGGTTTCCGCGATAATTTTTTCTTTTTCGATGAGCGGTTTCCCTCTGAAGGGGGATTCGATTTTGAGAAGGGACAGCAATTCTTCGGTTTTTTCCAGGAAGTCCTTTTTTACGACATAGGTCATCACGTCGTATTTCCGGCCCATCACCCGCCGGTTGATTTTGATCGAGGCCGGGAGGCAGACCGAACAAATCAGGCCGTGAGGTTCGTGATAAAGCGCGCCCAGAGGATGCGCGATGCCGTGGATTACGCCGAGCCGGGAGGCGTTGAACGCGATCCCCGAAAAATAACTGCCCAGAAGAAGAGACGACAAGTGTTCTTCGGCGCGCGACTCGAGGCCGGGCGGCAGGTGATGCGCAAGCAGTTCGACGGCTTTCAACGCGAAGGTTTCGCTGAACCAAGTCGCGTTTTTTGAAATAAAAGATTCGTACGCCTGGACCAGGGCATCCATGGCCGAGAAACGCAGAACCGCCGGAGGCGCTTTCCGGAGGAGGTCCGGATCCAAAATGACTTTCCGGGCCATGAATGTTTTGTCACGGATGGAAAGTTTAGCTTTTTTTTCGGGATTGATGATGACGGCGTTGACGGTCGCTTCGGAGCCGGACCCGGCCGTGGTGGGAACGGCGATAAAAGGGATGCCGGGCTCTTTCAACTCGCCGCCTTCCTGATAGTAGACGGGCTTCTCTTTGGCGTTGAAAAGACCGGCTGCCGCTTTCGCGAGATCCAGGACGCTTCCCCCGCCGATTCCGGCGATCCAGTCTGCCTTGAATTCGCGTCCCGCCCGGATGAGGTCGCCGATCTCGGAAAGTTCGGGCTCGCCGGATTTCCGGCGGAAATAGCGGACGGATGCGTCCGATGGCACGGTTTTCGACAGGAGGTCTTTCTGCCCGTTCTTTTCGAGAGACGGCCCGTGCACCAGAATTCCGCGCGGGCCGAATTCCAGGCATTCCGGGATCAATGCCGTCAAAGCGCCCGGCCGGAAAAGGGTTTTTTGCGGAATGACGGTTTCAACGGGGAAATCCATGGTCAGTATTTCATGATGACGGCGGTGACGACGAGATCTTCTTCGCCGGTGTTCCGAATCGAATGCGAAGCCCCTCCGCCGGTCAGGATGGCATCCCCGGCGGAAACCGCGATTTCTTTCCCGCCGTCCGTCATCATGCCCCTGCCTTTTTGAATGATGTAAATTTCGTCTTCTTCCGCGTGTTCGTGCGGCCCGATTCCGGATCCCGGCGGAAGCGTGAGTTCGGCGCAAAGCCGGGTTTTGGCCGTGATTTCCTCGGGTTTGAAATAATGCCGGATCGCGACATGCCCCGCGCCTCCGCGCATCTTTTCGCGAATTTCGGTTTCCTGTTCGGCTTTCCGCTTGATCATGGGCGCGACCTCCCTAAAAACGGCTGTTTTCGACTTCCCGGAGCATTTCCAGCCGTTGTTCCTGGGAAATCGAGGGGACGGCGTAGAGATATTGATGCAAAATCACTTCCATTCCGCAAAACCCGAAAATTCCGGCATCGGCCGTTTTGTTCAATGCGTCCAAGTAACCGGCTTCCCGGAAATGTTCTTCCGGTCCCCCCGTCGTGTTGAAAATCACGACTTTTTTCCCCTTCAAAAGGCCTTCAATCCCTTTTTCGGTGATCCGGTACGCGAATCCGTGGGAAAAGACCCGGTCAATATAACCTTTCAGGATTGCCGGCATACCGTACCACCAAACCGGATAAATGAAAATCAGAACATCCGATTCTTTGACATACGCCTGTTCTTTGAGAATGTCCGGGGAGGTTTTTCCCTGTTGCAACAGGATAAAGTCTCCGGCGCTCAGGACCGGATCAAATTTTAATTCGTAAAGGTTTCGCACTTCGAATTTTTCCGCGTGACCCCGCAGTTTCGAGAGAACCACCTCCTTGACGGCATGGTTGAAACTCCGCGGATTCGGATGCGCATAAATCACCAGGTACTTCATGACCGTTCCTTTCGCTTTTTCGGAAGCCTTCCGAATGGTTTTGGGATCATGGGCGTGCCAAGCTTTCGCAAGCGGCCTTCCGGTCCCAAATGAAATTATTTTTTTGTCCGTTCCCGTTTTGTTTCGCAGGGGACGCAAAATTTTGCGTAAGGCAGGACCCGAAGCCTAGCGACGGGGATCCGGTTTTTACAATCCAGACATTGCCCGTAAGACCCGTCCGCGATTCTCTGGACCGCTTCTTCGATCAGATGAATTTCCTGCTCCTCGAGAAAACTTTCCTCCTCCAGCATTTCCGCGTCTTCCCGGATCTGGGCGGCATCTTCGGGAGAAGCCTCATCCCGAAGTTCCTTCCGGTGCGAAATCATTTCGCCCGACAGCTCTTTGTGCCGTTCGACCAGCTTGGTTTTTAATTCTTCGAGGATTTTCTGTTCTTGCGCGATGTCGCTCATGGTTTTTATTTCCCGGTTTTGGATTCCTGTGAAAGTTCCTTCAGATTGCTGAGCATTTCCGCGATTTTTTCCGCCCAGCGCTTGAAGACCGTTTCGGCGTTCATGAATTTGGCGTACCCTCCGACGATCATGGCCTTGACGTCATGAGAATCTCCCGCGCCCGAAGCCTGTTCCGCAAACTGGGCAAGGACTTTCCCGGACGGCCCGTCGGTTATTTTGCCTTCAAACGCGGTTGTCCCGTCCGTGTCGGTCGGGATCATGCTGAACGGAAACGGGGCGAGGCTTTTTGCCGCGTTGAAGACCCTGGCCGGTAATTCCACGTTGGTGATGGCGATGCTGAGGACCAGAGTTTTTTCGGTCGGGACCGCCGTGATTTTGAATCCCTGCGCCGTGAGCTGTTCCTCGAGATCTTTGCGGAACGCGTGGCCGAGGTCTTCCAGGTCGTCGGCGCTGCAGACGGTTTTATCCGTCAAGTAGTCAAAGTTGACGGGGGCGATTTTGACCGAATCGTATTTCGAGAAATTGGCGGTCGGGGAAGCGTGCTCCTGTACGAAATAGGTCCCTTTGCTCATCTCCGAGTAGTTTTGAAGGAATCCAGACGGAGAGGTCTCCGACAGACCGGCACAGCCCGCGACGAGCGAAACCAGCGTGAGCAAAATCGAAAATTTCATAAAAACCGATTTTTTCATGAGCATTCTCCTCTTTTTCCGACAGATGCCGATGGACCGATGCGCGCAGCTGTTCGATCCGTTTTTTTAAGATAATTATCCGCTTGTAGGCTTTCAGCAAGAGCTCTTATAATACCTCGTAGGATTATAGAAACTCAATAAATTTATGAACGCGCTTCCGATCATCGTCACAACTCTTTGCCTTTTTACTTTGGCATACCGGTACTATAGCGCATTTCTGGCTTCCAAGGTGCTTGCGCTGGACGGTTCCCGGCAAACGCCGGCTTACCGTTTGCGCGACGGGCAGAATTACTATCCGATGTCGAAATGGGTGCTGTTCGGCCATCATTTCGCGGCAATCGCGGGAGCCGGTCCGCTGATCGGACCCGTCTTGGCGGCACAATTCGGATATTTTCCCGGCTTGCTGTGGATGGTGGTCGGGACGGTTTTGGGCGGCGCCGTTCACGACTTCGTGATTCTGGTTTTTTCCGTCAGGCGGGAAGGGAAATCCCTGGCGGAGATCGTCAAAACCGAATTCGGACCGGTTGCGGGCGTTGCCTGCGCGATTGCGATTCTTTTCATCATTATCGTGGCGTTGGCGGGGCTCGGATTTGTCGTGGTGAACGCGCTGGCGGAGAGTTCGTGGGGGACTTTCGCGATCGCGGCGTCCATTCCGATCGCCATGCTGATGGGGGTTTACACTTACGCGTGGCGGAAAGGGGCGCATGCGGCGGTGCGCACGGCCAGTATCGCCGGGGTAACGGCCCTTTTTCTGGCCGTTATTTTCGGGAAACAAATTCCGGAAATCCCGTTTTTGCACGCGATTTTTCTTTTGGACCGTCACCAGATCGTGATTGCCATGATGGTTTACGGCTTTTTTGCCTCGGTGCTGCCCGTTTGGCTTTTGCTCGCTCCCCGGGATTATCTGAGTTCCTACATGAAACTCGGGACGGTCCTGATCCTGATCGCGGGGATTATTTACGTGAACCCGAGACTCGAGTTTCCCCCGCTTTCCTGCTTTGTAAACGGCGGGGGACCGATTATTCCCGGGAAAGCGTGGCCGTTCTGCTGCATCACGATCATGTGCGGGGCGATTTCGGGATTTCACGCCCTGGTGTCTTCGGGAACGACGCCGAAAATGATGGAGAACGAACTGGAGGCCCGTCCGATCGGGTACGGCGCGATGCTGGTGGAAGCCCTGGTCAGCATTGTTTGCCTGATCGCGGTTTCCGCGATGCATCCCGGTGATTATTACGCGATCAATGTGTCGCCCGAAATTTACGCGAAAGTCTCCGGAATGCTCGGAATCGCACCGGTGCATCTGGACGCGCTGACCCGCGCGGTGGGGGAAGAGACGCTGGTCGGCCGGACGGGAGGAGCCGTGTCGCTTGCGGTGGGGATGGCGCAGATTTTCAGCGCGATTCCCGGACTGACCGGTTTGATGAAATACTGGTATCATTTCGCGATCATGTTCGAAGCGCTGTTTATTTTGACGACGGTGGACGCGGGAACGCGGATCGCCCGCTTTATTCTTCAGGAGCTTCTGGGAAACGTTTGGAAACCTTTCAAGCGGACGGATTGGCTTCCCGGCAATGTTTTGGCAAGTTTTCTGATCGTCCTTGCCTGGGGCTATATGATCTGGAATTCGAGCATCAGCACGATTTGGCCGATGTTCGGGATTGCCAACCAGCTGTTGGCCGGTATCGCCCTGGCGGTAGGGTCGGCGATGCTGGTGAAAACCGGAAAAGCCCGGTATGTTTGGGTGACGGCTCTTCCGTTCGTTTTTGTGACGGTGACGACGCTTGCGGCGGCGTATCAGATGATGGCGCATCACTATTGGCCGAAATCGGCGACGCCGTTTATTGTCCGGCTGAACACGATCCTTATTTTTTTAATGGTGGGGTGTTCGTTTGTCGTTTTCTTCGGTGCTTTTCGCGGCCTGTTCCGTCCGGACGGGCGCAAGACGCTTCGGACAGGCGAATCCCGACCCTGATCATTGCCGCTTTTTCGCATTTCTAGTAAAATGAAAGCGCTTCCGGGGAAAATTTTCCGGACGGAAGAAATCGGAACTCATAAACAAACGAAGGAGAAAGAAAAATGATTTCGTACAAAGAGTTGGGCCTTGTCAATACCCGCGAAATGTTCAAAAAAGCCATGGCGGGGCAGTATGCCGTTCCCGCGTACAACTTCAATAACATGGAACAGATTCAGGCCATTATCGTGGCTTGCGTGGAAACGCAGTCTCCCGTCATCCTTCAGGTGTCAAGCGGCGCGCGGAAATACGCGGACCAGACTCTATTGCGCTACATGGCGCAGGGGGCGATTGAAATGATGAGAGAGCACGCGAAAGCCAAGGGTCTGAAGCCCGTCCCGGTCGCGCTCCATTTGGATCACGGGGACACGTTTGAATTGGCGAAGTCCTGCGTCGAGTCGGGGTTTTCTTCCGTGATGATCGACGGTTCTCATCATCCCTATGCGGAAAATATCAAATTGACCAAGCAGGTCGTGGATTTCGCGCATCGGCATGACGTGACGGTGGAAGGCGAACTGGGCGTCCTGGCCGGCATCGAGGATGATGTGCACGCCGAACATTCCACCTACACTCAGCCCGAAGAAGTCGTGGATTTTGTCGGAAAGACGGGAGTGGATTCGCTCGCGATTTCCATCGGGACTTCGCACGGCGCGAATAAATTCAAACCCGAGCAATGCACCAAAAACGCGGACGGCATTTATATCCCCCCCGAGCTTCGTTTCGACATCTTGGAAGAGATCGAGAAGAAGATTCCCGGTTTCCCCATCGTGCTTCACGGGGCGTCTTCCGTTCCGGCGGAGGCCGTAAAAATGATCAATCAATTCGGAGGCGGACTGAAGGATTCCGTCGGTATTCCCGAAGAACAATTACGCCGCGCCGCGAAATCGGCGGTTTGCAAGGTGAATATCGATTCGGACGGCAGACTTTGGATGACGGCCGCGATCCGGAAAGTGTTTGCGGAAAAACCGGCGGAATTCGATCCCCGCAAGTATCTCGGTCCCGCGCGCGACGCCCTGATCGCGATGTACAAGCACAAAAATCAGGAAGTGCTGGGATCGGCGGGGAAGGCCTGAGCGAAGCGGTTTAGCCCGTTTATTTCCGTGTGATTCGGGAAAAGCCGGAGAGCCGAATTTGGCTTTCCGGCTTTTTTCTTTATTTCGCCGCAATGAGGTATAATGCAGCGCTCGTTTTTGCGGGAACAAATTGAAACGCATGTTTTTTGGAGGAGAAAATGGCTCAAGCGCTCATCAATATTGTAATGGCTCCGGTTCGCTGGATGAGAAAACTCTATAACTGGACCCTTCATTGGAGCAAAACCCGCCAAGCCCCCTATGCCCTGTTCGGCATTGCCTTTGCGGAAAGCTCCTTTTTTCCGATCCCGCCCGACGTGCTTTTGATTCCGACGGTGATCGCCGACAAAAAAGGCTGGATCCGGAAAGCCGCCGTTTGCACCGCGGGTTCCGTGTGCGGCGCGTTTCTCGGATATTTCATCGGATGGTGCTTTTTTGAAACGGTCGGGAAAATAATCGTCGAGACGTATCATCTCGAAGCGGCCGTGAAACTGGTCGGGCAGAAATACGCCGAAAACGCCTTCCTCACCGTTTTTACGGCCGCGTTCACGCCGATCCCGTATAAAGTGATTACGATCGCGGGCGGTCTTTTCCGGATCCCCCTGTCCGTTTTATTTGTCGCGTCCGTGCTGGGCCGCGGCGCGCGGTTTTTCATCGTTGCGGGAGCTTTAAGAATTTTCGGTGAGCGGATCGAAAAGACCATCGAAAAGTATTTTGACGTTTTTTCGATCGTTTTTATCGTTCTCCTGATCGGCGGATTTATCGTCCTCAAGCATGCGGCCAAATGAGCCGGCCGGAGAACTCCCTTTAAACCGGTCAGACGTGAAGCGCCAGACGGACCAGATAGCCGATTCCGAATGACAGCGCCGCAACCCCGAGACTGATCGTGACCATTTCCAAAAACCGCTTTTTGAAGGGAAGGTCTTTGGCGACTGAGATGTAGAAGGTAAACGCCAGAATGATCAAGACGGCGGCGAGAATCGAAAGGCCCAGGGCCCAGAAAATCTGCCCGATGAGCAGAAACGGCGCGACGAGAGCCGAGACGGTGAAGACGTAGGCCACGCCGGTGTAAAAACTCGCTTTAATAGGGTTTTTCCCGGACCCTTCTTCCGATTTAGTGGAAAAATATTCCGAAGCGGCCATGGAGAGAGATGCCGCAATGCCGGTGATGAGGCCCGCGATGGCGATGGTCCTCGAATTTTGCAGCGCAAGCGTGAATCCGGCAAGCGCGCCCGTAAACTCGACCAAGGCGTCGTTCAACCCCAGGACGGCGGAACTCAGATAGCGGAGCATTTCCTCGTCGATCATATTGAGGATCTGCTTTTCGTGTTCGACTTCATCCCGGTACACGATGTTCGCGTCGGGGATTAGCGATGCGATCTCTTCGTAGGAGTCCTGGGCTTTTTCTTCGTCCTGCTCCATCAGTTTAAGGCCGAAGGTCAGCCCGAACACTCTCGCGATGGAAACGTAAAACCATATTTTAAAACGGTCCGGGGCAATGTCCCGCCGGGTGATCTGTTTCCAGAATTGGTAATGCTTGAGTTCTTCCCGGGATATTTTTTCCAGAACTTCCCGGTTTTTACCGCTTTTGGGGGAAGCGGATAATTTGGCGTAAATCACATGTTCCGTGAGCTCGCTTTTCTGGAATTGAAGAAGTTTCGAGACCGTTTTTTCGTCCATGCCGGGTTTCCCCCCCCCCTGTTTTTTTAATTCCTCGGTTCTTTTCGTCCCTTTATTCTAGCATTAAGCCGGACCGGAATCAGGGGAAAAGTCGCGCAAGATAGGTTGACGGCGGGAATCCGGGAAGAGGTGCGGGAATCAATGCGCGGCGACGGCCGCGTTTTTCCCGAAATCCACTTTTCGGAACAGAAAGATTGCCGGTACGCAGAGGACGCAAAGGATTCCCAGCCAGCGGAAATTGTCCACAAAGGCCATGAGGGAGGCCTGGCGGAGCAGTTCTTGATAAATCATTTCGTACGGCCGGAGCCCCAGAAAACCCGTCGCCCCCGCTCCGGAAAGGACGTTTTGGACGGTCCGAAGCGCCTGTTGATAATTGAGATCGTAGGGAGTCAGATGGGAGACCAGAATATTCTGATGCACTTGGCTTAAGCGCGCCAGAAAGGTCGTTGTGAGGGCGATCCCGATACTGCCGCCGATATTACGCATGAGATTGAAAAGTCCCGTCGCGTTGCCCATGTCTTCTTTGGGGAGCGTCCCCATTGTGAGCGTTGTCAGGGGGACAAAAATACAGCTGAGGCCGATTCCGGTGCCGATGATGGGCCAGATGATGTTCATGATACCGATTTGCAGATTGATGTCCCCGAGGTTGTAGCAGGTAATACCTAACAGCGTAAGACCTCCCGCCACCAGCAGGCGGGCGTCCGTCTTCCCGATGATGCGTCCGACGATCAGGGCGGTGAGAAAAGCGCCGATTCCCCGCGGGCTGATTGCCAGGCCGCTCAGATATGCGGTATAGCCCATCAGAGTCTGGAGGAAAATCGGCAGAAGCGCGGTGGTGCTGTAGAGAACGGCGCCGATGATCGTCACGATCAGGGTCCCGATCGAAAAATTGATGTCCCGTGTGACGTGAAAATTGACGACCGGGTCCTTCGTTTTCAGTTCCCAGACCACAAACGCGGTCAGGGAAGTTACCACAACGGCACTGGACCAGCAGATCCAAGGGGCCGAAAACCAGTCCACTTCCTGACCTTTATCCAGGACGACTTGCAGAAGGCCGAGCCCGAGAGCCATGAGGGAGAACCCCACATAATCGATCCGGGACGCGCGGTTTTTCCGGATGTAAGGAGGGTCTTCGATGAAAATTCTGGAAAAGATCACGGCCAAGATTCCGACCGGAAGATTGATTAAAAATATCCAGCGCCAGGAATAATTGTCGGTGATCCAGCCTCCCACCGTGGGCCCGATGATCGGGGCGACGATGACTCCCAGCGCGAAAACGGCCATGGCAACGCCCCGTTTTTCCCGGGG
>JAKQXH010000053.1 GCA_029561555.1 Candidatus Omnitrophota bacterium | reverse complement strand
AAAACTTCTCAGCTCTTGAAGGCTATGCTTGCCGGTTTTATCTACAAGTGCATACTGAAAAACCCAGCCAACACCCGTGGCATCGGGCCCCAACTCGGTCTGCACTCCCTGAGGAAGCCGCGGAATGATCTTACTCAAATATTCCAAGGTCCGGCTTCTTGCCCAGTAGAGGTCCGTCCCGTCCTTAAAAATTACGTAAACGTAAGAAAACCCAAAATCCGAAAACCCCCGGACAGCCTTGACTTTGGGCGCGCCAAGCATGGCGGTTACAATGGGGTACGTAACCTGATCTTCGATAATATCGGGACTTCGGTCCCATTTAGAATAGATGATAACCTGCGTGTCCGAGAGATCGGGAATCGCATCCAAAGGAATATTCTGCAGAGACCAAAATGCGGTAACAATCGCTACGGCGGTAAGGACAAAGATGAGAAGTTTGTTGTGGGCCGAAAACCCGATAATCTTTTCGACCCATCCGCCTTGACGCAGTTGAGGAAATGCGTTTTGCTCACCCGCCGTGGACATGCCCTCCTCCTTTGCCCACATCTTCGAGCGCCGCTTTGAGCCGGCTTTCGGAATCGATCAGGAAATTACCGCTTGTAACGACCTTTTCACCTTCTTGGAGCCCGCTTTTGACTTGATAAAAACCGTCTGCCTTGGCCCCTAACGTCACTTCTCGCGGCTCAAACACGTCATTCGCTTTGGCAATAAAGACAATGTTCTTTTCGCCCGTCACAAAAACAGCTTCTTCAGGCACCGCAACCTGCTCCCCAAGATCGACCTCGAGAATGGCATCTACATACATTTCGGGTTTTAGGACCCCTTCAGGATTTTCAAGCTGTGCGCGGATCCGGACCGAACGCGTCACAGGATCGACTACCGAATCCAGCGAACGGACAACCCCTTGGAACTTTTTATCCGGCAGAGCGGGGACGCTTACCTCGACACGATCCCCCACATGAACAAAAGGCAGTTCATATTCATAAATAGGCACATAAAGCCATACGTTGCCTCCGGCATCAGAATAAAGGAGTGAGCGGTCAGGCTTCCCCGCCTGTTCGAGTTCCTGAACAATCGCATCGTTTAACCCCAAAAGACGCAGCTTGATTCTGGAAGAATCCACAAGTTTTGAAGCTTGCTCTTTGATTTCAGGATCAGCGGTTTCGGCTTTTTTCAGAGCCTGAATAGCCTGCAAGTATTCTTCCTCGGCCTGATAAAGCTCCGGATCATAAGCAATACGTCCCGCAGCTCGGATCGTTTTTGTTAATGCCATTTTCCGGACAGATGCGATCTTCACGCCGATCGCCTGCTGCTTGCCGGCACCAAGCTGCACGGACGTATAGCCCTGCGGAAATGCGTCTTTGACGACAATGCCGAGATCTTCCCCGCACATGGGACATTTCCCAAGCTTGGCAAATTCCGGTGTCATCGCAATCGCACACATACCGTGTTTGCATTTATGAAGCAGGCAGATTTCATGGGGTTTCATCGCCATCAATTGCGCGACCGTGAATATCTTGGAAGTTGTTGCGTCTCCGCCCGTAGCGGTAGGCTTACTCCTATCCATGGACCCGGATTCCTGCCCGAAAATTTCACGCTTTACAAGCGACATATTGCAGATAGGGCAGGTGCCGGGCCTGTCCGAAGTATAGTTCGGATGCATCGGGCAGTAGTAAACCGCTTGTCCGGCAGGTTTTGCTCCTGGGACCGAGAAATGCGGTAAAAAACGAAACGCCATTACGGCACCGGTCACAATAACCGCTATAAGAATAAGAACGGAAAATAAACGGCGGTTCCTTATCATTTGTCTTGCTCCTTATCCATATCGACCCAGTCAAGTCCCGTGGCCCAAACAAGATCCGCATACGATTTCAAAGCCTCTGTATAAAACCGGATCTGTGAAAGTTTCGCGTTAAAATAAATACGCTCGCTATCGAGCAAATTCAGGAAATCCGTCTTACCGGATTCATAACCGGCCTGATCCGAAGAGAGAGCCAGTTTCGCCTGCGGAACAATGGCGGCATCATAAAGATCCGCGATTTTGGAAGCAGACTCAAAACGGTAATAAGCGTCTTTGACTTCGAAAAACGTTTGGTTTTTCGCAGCTAAAAGCTTGGCTTTCTGCGCCTCCTCAAGCTTTTTAGCTTCCTGTATTTCCGGAATGATCCGGTTCTGCCAAATCGGCAGATTCACCTTGAGCGGAAACATCCATGTGTTTTTTCCGTCATCCGTCTCATTGGCGGTTCCGGATCCGACATTTGTATATGCAAAACCAACATTTACATCCGGAAAATAAGCAAGCTGCGCAAGACGCTTGGAATAGTGGGTCCGGGAAACCATGGCCTCGGCTTCCTTTATCTCTTGCCGGTGCGAGACGGCAAGATTAACTAATTCGACTAGTGAATTCTTGATAGCGGGCTTTGACGGCAAGGTTGTTTTTCCGACCGGCAACATCGGGTCACGGTCCAAAAGCGCATTCATCTGCGCCGTCACACTTTCTCTCTGTTGTTCAAGCACATAAAGCTTCTCCAGGCTCATGGAAAATTCGGTTTGAGCCTTCGCAACATCCCTCTGAGAACCCGCGCTGCTGGAGTATCGGGTTTGAGCGACCCCTTCGATCTTCTTCAGAAGTTCCTTGATCTCCGCAAAAGTGTCCAAAGAAGCATCGATGTAATAAAGTTCGTAATAAAGTTTGGTGAGTTTTGTGGTGATGTCCCGTCCCAAAGCGCGGTAACGGGCATAAACCGCTTCGGCCTCCGCCTTTGCTTTTCCTCTCTTCTCCCAGAGTTTGGCAGGAAAAGGAATTTCCTGGGAAATCGCGAAACGGTTTTTCTGAGGACCGGTGCGGGTCTCCACCATCGATCCCATGATATCATATTCCCCCACCGGATCGGAAAGCGCCCAAGACGCCATGATTCTTTTCCTGGAGGCTAACCACTCCGCCTTAGCGGCAACAACTTCCGGATTTTTCTCAAGGGCCTGTGAAATTAAATCGTCAAGATTCAGCGTTGGAGTTGCCTGGGAAGTTTCGCCAGCGCACAGGAAGGGGACAGAAATCAAAAAACCGATGAACAGAATTAGGGTAAATACGAAAGCTTTTCTCATCGCGACCATCCTCTATTCCGTTTCATTCTAGAGCCCTTTATGTTTTCACGAAACTCTTATTTTTTAATCCTGGAAAAGAGTTCGTAGACCTCACGGATCTTTCTATCTTTATCCGTTTCGGATGTACCGCTAAAGGCATTTTTAACGCAAGCGTCCAAATGACCTCTCAGGATCTGCGTTTCAACGTTCCTTAAAGCTCCATGGATGGCTTCCGTCGCATTCAGGATATCGATACAGTAGCGCCGCTCTTCGATCATCCTCTGAATACCGCGGACTTGCCCTTCGATCCGTCTTAATGCCACCAGCTTATCCGCCTGACTCGTTCCTTTCTTCATTGAAAGCTCCTCCTCTCAAACAAAGGATAGCATACCCCCATGGGGTATGTCAATTGAACCGTATAACCACGCAGGAATCGAGCAACAAAGAATAGGTTTTCAGGCTGGTCGCGTTCAGTATTCAGCGCCGGTTCTCTTAGAGACACATTTCAATTACAGCCACAATCCCCGCCCAAACCGACTTCGATTAGTAATTTTGCAGTATCGTCATTTCTGATCTCCGGATTGATCTGAACCGCCCGATTGAAGCTCTCCGAAGATTCGACGGTGCGGCCCAATAAACGCAAGACCAAAGCGCGGGTCAGCCACACGCGCCAGTTATCCGGATTTGCATCTAGATGATTTTCTATTTCCTCTGAATATTCCTGGAAGGCATTCAAAAAATATTCTTCGTTCGCGGGGATTAAATCATTATCAAACGAAGCGGCCCGGATAAAGCACTCCGCCGCGGCGTCCATTGTTCCCAACAAGACCAATGCCAGGCCTTTTCCGTACAAGGCCAGAGGAGCTTCCGGAGTGATTTCGATAACCTTATCATAACACTCAGCCGCCGTTCCATATTCGCCGAGCAACTCAAGCGCGGCTCCTTTTATGCCCCACACAGCAACCATTCTTCGGAGATCGTCCGGCTCTAATTTTATGACCTCATCAAAGCATTTCAACGATTCCCGCTGTCTTTTCAGCTTACACAGGGACAATCCCTTGCCAAACCATGCGTCACTATCCCGGGGATTCAGTTTCAAGGCTTTATCAAAGCTCGCGATTGCATTTTCATCCTGCCCGGCTTCGCTTTCGGCCTTCCCTCTTAAAAGCCAAGCGTGAGCATTTCCGGGATTCAGGCTCGTCGCTTTACGAAAACAGCGAACCGAAGCATTCCATTTTTTAAGAAAATAAAACAGCACCGCGCCTTTCTCATACCATCCTCTGGAATTAAAAGGTTCAAGGCCGGTTGCCCGCGTGTAAGCATCGACGGCTTTTCCGTATTCCCCGTTCAGGGCGTAGGAACCCCCCATTTCGATATTTTTCTCAAATAATGCATCGCCCGGCTTCGCGTTAAAAACTACGCGAAAATCGGATTCCGCGTAACCATTCAGGGGCACGATCAAGTTCACAACAAGAAGAGAAACGAGTAATAGTGTTTTCACAAAAACTCTTCCTCCGCCGGTTCCACTTCCCTGTTTTCAGTTCCCTCTTTCAAGCCTTTACATCGTTTTAGAATTCCTCTCCATAATTATTCATGCCGCCAAAAATGGTTTTTCATCGGCTTTTAAAAATTGAAAAATATCGGGTCTGATAATAACGTGCCGGATTAGACAGACTTTTCCCTCGGGCAATTAAACCTTTAAAATTGTTCTCACTAAGAAAATCTTGATAGGATAGGAAAGAAACTGAGGCACACTCCGCAAACCAAAGAAGCTTTCTCCGGATGGGAAACCTCCTTTGTCTAGGTAAGGATTATTATACCCCCCGTAATCCGGAAAAATCCAGCAGGAAAACGGAATAAAGGCCTATTGAATCACCGTTTCCGGAAGTGCCGGATCAAACCAAAAATCCGGCATGCCGGCTGCCCCTCAATGCGCCTTAACAAGAGAGCGGCCCCGACTATTCGATTCTCCAAACATTTGTTGGAAGAAACCTCCCGGCCCGGATATAATATTCACAGCGCAATTAAAATTGAATAAGAAGGGAGTCGCGAACATGATCAGTACCGTCAGAGAACTCTTAAAAGAAAAAGGAAATCATGTATGGTCCATCGAACCGGATGCCTCTGCTTACGAAGCGCTGACGATAATGGCCGAGAAAAACATAGGCGCCCTGCTAGTGATGCACAAAGGAGAAATTGTCGGGGTTTTCTCGGAACGGGACTACGCCCGCAATTCCATTCAGGAAGACCGCAACAATCTGATTGTGCCGGTCGGTGATTTCATGACCCGGAACGTGCTGTACGTCAGCCCGGAAAGCACGATGGAAGAATGCATGGCCCTGATGACCGGCAAGCATGTCCGGCATTTGCCCGTCATCGACAATAACCGCCTGCTAGGCCTTATCAGTATCGGCGACGTGGTAAAGAGAATTATTTCCGCTCAAAAAATCGTAATCAGCGAACTCGAGAAATACGTTCCAAAAAAATAATCCTCTAAAACCGTTTCCGGCAGGTTCATTCTTTATTTAATCTCCGCAAACTTGTTCTTCGGCACGCCGCAAATGGGACATTTGTCCGGAGCTTCTCCGATCACGGTATGACCGCAAACCGGGCAAACATAAACAGGCCGGACATCCAGATCCTTCCCCTGTCGCAACGTTTCAAGCGCTTTTTCGTAAAGCCCGTGATGCACCTTTTCCACCGCAAGAGCATACTCAAACGCCGTCTGGGCCGCTTGATGCCCTTCATCCCTGGCAATCTCAAGAAATTTGGGATACATCTCGGTAAATTCGTAATGTTCTCCCGCAATCGCCGTTTCAAGATTCTCGAGGGTTCCCCTCACACCGTTCAGAGCACGCAAATGCGCGTTGGCATGCACAGTTTCGGCCTCCGCCGTCGCGCGAAACAGTCTCGCGATCTGGGGATACCCCTCCGCGTCGGCCTTTTTCGCAAACGCCATGTATTTCCGATTCGCCTGACTTTCCCCCGCAAAAGCTTCTTTTAAATTTTCCGCCGTCGCCACGATCTTCTCCTTTTCCTAAAAGCTGACCCCATCCGTCCATGCCGGCCCGGACGGAAGGCCATTAAAAAAGTTTACGCCGGATTTCTTTCCTGCTGTCTCGTCTGCCGGGCCTTTTCCAACTCCCGGTTCAAAGACTCCACGACTTCTTTCATCGCCTGTTCAAAACGATTCATCGCTTCCTGAACTTGCTCTTTAAAAACCATCGCGGTCTCCGAAGCGGTTTTTTGGAGCTCCTGCGAGGATTTTTCCGTCTGACGGGAAATCGCGTCATAATTTTTCGCGAGTCCTTCCTCCAACTTTCCGTAACTTTTCGCCGCTTGAACCCCGATGGATTCATCCTGCGACACAATCGGTCTTTCCCTGTCCCTCCCGGACTTCCCCAGAAAGAATCCCGCAAAAAACGAAAACGCCCCGACCAGAAACATGATAATCACGATTAAAACGATCACAACATAGACCATCTTATTTTGCGGCATGATTTCTCCTTTCGAAAAAGCTATCCGTTTCCCTCCGCCGGAGCGATAATCTGGGAGATCCCTTTCAGGGGGATCCCGATCCAGTCCGGGCGGTTGTTCAGCTCATAGTTTAGTTCATAAATAGCCTTTTCGAGAATATAAATATCCAGCAAGGCCGTAGTCTCGTCTTCTTTCTTAGGCAGGAAAACACCGTCCCGAGCTGCGTCAAAATAAGCTCTTAAAAATGCGGATGCCGTCCAAAGATACCAGAACCGCGCCCAAGACTCCAGCATGCCGACATTCCCGGAACTTGCGAGCCCCGAAGCGATAGTCCGGTCAAAAAGCGAGTTATAGGCGGCATAGTGAAAAGAGCGCAGCATTCCCGCAACGTCCCGTAAAGGAGATCGTTTAATCTTCCGCTCGGAAAAAGAACGGGCCGGTTCTCCCTCAAAATCGATAATGACAAAATCCTTCCCCGTGTAAAGGACCTGCCCCAAATGATAATCGCCGTGACAGCGAATGCGCATCGCGGTCACTTTCATTCCTAAAATACTCTGAAACCGCTTCAAGATATCTTCCTTCCGGTCAAAACAGCTTTTCGCCTCAGTCTGCATCGCCTCCGGAAGACTTTTAAGTCTTCGACCCAATATCTGAAACACGTGCGTCGTCAAATTACGCATCGACTGATAAAGCGAACGCTGATACAGCAGGGAAAACGGTTCGGGATGAAAAGCCGGATCTTCTTTCTCCCGAGAAAGGGCCAGATGCAATTCGGCCGTCCGCCTGCCCAAAAGCCTGGCCGTCTCCAGATACGGATTGATTAATTCGCTGGCCAACGGATCCACGGGCTCCCGGCTCAACACAAGCGGATTCTGACTTAAATCGGGTTTTAATTCCGAAATACCGGGCCTTGCGATGATCTTTTCGAAATAATGGCTGACCGCGTCCACTGTATAGCGCCACGCGTCCCCCTGGTTCGGGATAAAAGTCTGGAGAATCCCGATCGTCGCCGTGACATTTCTGCCCTTGCGATATTCCAGAGCGCCCGCAACCGAAGGGATCCCGGAAAAATTCTTCCGTTCGCTCAGATACAGGCCGACTTCAAGATCCGGATTGATTCCTTCTTCAAAACGCCGGAACAATTTGAGGATGAACCGGTCGCCGTAAAAAACGGACGAATTGCTCTGCTCTCCTTTCAAAAGGGACGGTTCCGGAACACCCGGCGAATCTTTCATTGTCCGGCCGAAAATCTTGGCCGGTTTAGCCGAAATTTCGCTTTGTCGGGTCTTAAAAAACCGTCTCCGCGCGACGGCATCCAGAAGGGCTATTTGAAAACTCCTCTCGATCATCGCATCCACCAAAATCGCTTCGCCGGCCTGAAGCTTTGTCCTGATCTGCACCTCAGCAATCGCCTCGTGCGGAAAATTCTGCAGAATGTCCCGGGCGCGGTCGCCCGAAACCGCGGTCATCGGCAAAATATACCGCTCCGGTACGCCGTCCAAATATTCGACCAGCAATGAAAGAATATAGAACTGGGTTGACTGATAAGGCACGGGAATAGCCTCGGTGATGATCGCGCGTTTAATCTTTTTCCCCTTTCCTCCGAACCAACGGCGCTCTTTCACATAGGAAGGAAGCAGATTTTCCAGATGTTGTTTTGCCGGGCCGTGAAGGACTTGTTCCCAGCTGCCGCTGACTTCGATTTTATGCAGTGCCCGGTCGGCCGGAACCGCTCCGGCGGACTGAGCGCTTCTGGACTCCAGCGTGAACCAGTAAAACCCGTGAGGCCCCAGCGTGATAAAATACGGAAGCTCCCCGATGGGGGGAAAATCGACCCGCCCGAACATTTCGACCGGCACCATCCCTTTGAAAGCGGAAAGATCCAGTTCCACGCATTGGACAAATCGCGAAAGATTGGCCACAACTAGGATTTTCTCCTCCTGATAGCTCCGGATAAAAGCGAGAATCTTCCGGTTCTCCGAAGAGAGAAATTCAATCGCGCCCCGCCCGAAAGCCTTGAACCGTTTTCGAAGAGCGATCAGGCGCTTCATCCACCAAAGCAGGGAGTGGACATTACTCTGCTGGGCCTCCACATTCACCGTTTCGTAATGATATTCCGGGTCGATATTGATCGGCAGATAAAGACGGTGGGGATTGGCCCGGGAAAACCCCGCGTTCCGGTCTCCGCTCCACTGCATGGGAGTCCTCACCCCGTTCCGGTCACCCAGGTACATATTGTCACCCATCCCAAGTTCATCGCCGTAATAAATCACGGGCGTCCCCGGAAGCGAGAAAAGGAGTCCGTTCATCAATTCGATTTTCCGCCGGTGATTGCCCAGAAGCGGCGCGAGCCGGCGGCGAATCCCGAGATTGATGCGGGCCTGGGTATCATTGGCGTAGACGCGGTACATGTAGTCCCGCTCCTCGTCCGTGACCATCTCCAGAGTCAGCTCGTCATGATTCCTGAGAAAAAGCGCCCACTGGCAGGCTTCCGGAATGGCCGGGGTCTGATGGAGAATGTCCACGATGGGGAAATGATCTTCCATGTGAATCGCCATGAAAAGCCTCGGCATGATCGGGAAATGAAACGCCATGTGGCATTCGTCCCCCTTTCCGAAATAAGTGACCGCGTCCTCCGGCCATTGATTCGCTTCGGCCAAAAGCATCCGGTTTTTGAATTTTTTATCCGTGTGCTGCCGGAGAGTTTTCAAAAAAGCGTGTGTTTCGGAAAGGTTCTCGCAGTTGGTCCCCTCTTTTTCATACAAGTAGGGGACCGCGTCCAACCGCATCCCGTCCACGCCCATTTTCATCCAGAAATCGACCACCTCCAGCACGCTTTTCCGGACCGCCGGATTCTCGAAATTGAGATCCGGCTGATGGGCATAGAAACGATGCCAAAAGTAAGCCTGCGCGACCGCGTCCCAGGTCCAATTGGACGTCTCAAAATCCTTGAAAATAATTCTCGTGTCCCGGTATTTTTCGGGTGTGTCGCTCCAGACGTAGAAATCCCGTATTTTGCTTCCCGCCTGAGCCCGCCGCGCCTGCTGAAACCAGACGTGCTGATCCGACGTGTGATTCAAGACCAGTTCATTGATGACGCGCAGGCCTCTCTGATGCGCCTCCCGGATAAAATCCTTCACATCGGACAAATCGCCGTATGACGAATGGACATTTCCGTAATCGGCGATGTCGTACCCGTCGTCTTTCAGGGGGGAAGGATAGAACGGGAGAAGCCAGATTGCCGTCACGCCGAGTTCCTGAAGATAGTCCAGCTTGGAGATCAGCCCCTTGAAATCCCCGACTCCGTCCCCGTCGCTGTCACAGAAAGCGCGCACGTGCAACTCGTAGATGATCGCGTCTTTATACCAAAGCGGATCGTTCTGCATAAAACCTTCTCTTTATTTTTCGAGCAGGAAAATATGGGCCGGCTCAACCTGTGGGTCCAGCCGGACATAATTGGAGGCGCCTTTCCAGTGATATTTCGCACCCGTAATCAAATCCGTCATTTGGTAAGTCTGCCAATCTTCAATCCCGAATTCCCAGATCGGAAGGCTGACCATATCTTCCTGAGGGTGAAACGGGTCGAGGTTCACCACCGCGACGATCATGTTGGAGCTATCCGGCGTTCTCTTGCCGTAGCAAAGGATCTGATCGTTTCGGGAATCGAAGAACCGGAGATTCCCGTAATCCTGCAGGGCCGGATTCCCGCGGCGGATCCGATTGATGCGTTCGACGAAATCTTTGATATTCCCCGGCTGATTCCAATCCCGCACTTTGTATTCGTACTTTTCGGAATTCAGATATTCTTCGCTGCCCTCCCTCAACGGCGTATTTTCGCAAAGTTCGAATCCGCTGTAAATTCCGTACGAGGACGAAAGGGTCGCCGCCAGCACCAGCCTCATTTTGAACGCCGGACGCCCCCCCTTCTGCAGTATTTCGGAAAGAATGTCGGGAGTGTTGGCGAAGAAATTCCCCCGAAAATAATTTTTCATTTCAGTCCGGGTCAGTTCCTCCAGATACTGCCGGAGTTCCCATTTCGAATTTCTCCACGTGAAATAGGTGTAGGACTGGCCGAAACCCGCCTTCGCGAGAAATTTCATCACCTTAGGCCGGGTAAACGCTTCGGCAAAGAAAATCACCTCCGGGTATTCGGCCTGGACTTCATCGATAAGCCATTTCCAGAACCGGAGAGGTTTCGTGTGGGGGTTGTCTACCCGGAAGATTTTAACCCCCTTGTCGATCCAGAAAAGCACGATACTTTTGAGCTCCTGCCAAAGCGCCTCGCGGCCCTCGCAGTAAAAATTCAGCGGATAAATATCCTCGTATTTCTTCGGGGGGTTCTCGGCATAGCGAATCGTGCCGTCGGAAAGACGGTAAAACCAGTCGGGATGCTCCTTGACATAGGGATGGTCCGGCGAGCACTGAATCGCGAAATCCATCGCGATCTCGATCCCACAGTCACGGACCGCCGAAACGAATTTCTCGAAATCCTTTATTGTACCGAGTTCGGGATGAATCGCCTTGTGCCCGCCTTCTTTGTTTCCGATCGCCCAGGGAGAACCCGGTGAACCGGCGAGAGCCTTGACCGAATTATTGGGCCCTTTCCGGTGCGCGCTCCCGATGGGATGAATCGGAGCGAGATAAATCACGTCAAACCCCATTTTCTTGATTTCAGGCAGGCGCCGGATACAATCGTTAAAGGTCCCGCTCTTTCCCTCCCGAGTCCCCTGGGAGCGCGGGAACAGTTCATACCAGGCCCCGTACGCGGCCCGCTTCCGGTCGACAATCAGTTCCAGATCACGGTCAAAGCGGGAGACTTTTTCTTTCAAAGGATAATCCGCCACCAGCTTTTTGAACGCCTCACCCTGTATCATCCTCAAAACTTCCCCGCTCTCACCCTTCGAGCGGGCAAGCAAATCCCCGAACTTCCTGATCTCTTTCGCGTCTCCCTCGCCGGCTTTTTGGGCCATTTCATCCAAATACCGGAACCCTTCGTCAATATCGCTCCGGACCTCGGGATAACTCGGGCATTTCTTTTCGAGATATTTCATCCAGGAAAGAACCGGATCGACCCACGCTTCAATGGTGTAAATATATCGTGCATTCTCCTCAGGGGTAAACGCGCCTCTCCAACGGTCATTGTCCGCAAATCTCATCGGAGCGTCCTTCCAGACGGTTCCCGTCTTCTTGCGATATTTAAGGCAGGCTCCCAAAATCTCATGCCCGTCCTTGAAAATATCCGCCTCGACCGTGAACGGCTCCCCCTCGATGCATTTCACCGGAAACCTCCCGTCGTCGATCACGGGATCGACGGATTCGATCACAATCGAAATCGGTTTCGCCGGATCATTCTTTGAGACGGCTTTAAAATTCTTGCGGGAAATGCTTCTTTCTTTTTTAACCGGACTCATTCAATAACTCCCCGTTGAAACACTGTTTTGATTAAGATTCCGTCTAAAAAGCGCCGGGCACAGAGACATTCTAAATATAGGGAAAACCACTTGTTATGGCAAGAAAATTCCTTAAGATCGGGACAGGAAGGAATTATTTGAAAAAACGGTCGTTGCCGCGAGCTTTGGCCTTGCGTTCGTTTTCGTCCAGATAACGCTTCCGGAGGCGGATATTTTTCGGCGTGATTTCAACCAATTCATCCTGTTCGATAAATTCCAGGGCAAATTCCAGCGTCATTTCCCTCGGCGGAATCAAATGGATGGCCTCATCCGAGCCGGCGGCCCGCATATTGGTCAGTTTCTTCTCGCGGATGGCGTTCACAACCAAGTCGGGCCCCTTATTGTTCACGCCGACAATCATCCCTTCGTAAAGCTCGTCGCCGGGATGCACAAAAACCTCTCCCCGTTCCTGCAAGCCCCAAAGCGCGTAGGCAACGGCTTTCCCGGGCATTTGAGAAATCAAAACCCCTTCCTTCCGTTCCGGGATATCCCCTTTGTACTCCTGATAATCATAAAAATTTTGGCACATGATCCCCGTCCCGCGCGTAATCAGCATCAGCTCGCTCCGGAACCCGAGCAGTCCGCGCGACGGGATCAGAAACTCCATGCGAATCGTCCCCACCGCGCTCGTCATCATATTTCTCATCTCGGCTTTTCTCACCCCGAGGTTTTCGATCACCGCGCCCTGATAGCCGGGATCGACTTCGATGACGACTTCCTCCACGGGTTCCATTTTCACGCCGTCCACCGTCTTGACAATCACTTCAGGCCTCGACACCTCAAGCTCATAGCCCTCCCTCCGCATGGTTTCGATCAAAATCGAAAGGTGCAGTTCGCCGCGCCCCGAGACCTTGAACCGTTCTTCCCCCGGCACTTCCTCAACACGGATTCCCACGTTCATCATCGCTTCATGCATCAGGCGCTCCCGGATATGCCGGGAAGTCAGAAAACGGCCTCCGTCACGGCCCGCAAGAGGGCTTGAATTGTGTGCAAAGTTCATGGAAATAGTCGGCTCGTCGATTTTGACCGCCGGAACGGCTTCCGCTTTATCGGGAGAAGCCAGAGTATCCGCCACATGGACTTCCGAAAATCCCGTAATGGAGGCGATATCCCCCGCTTCGGCCGTCTCGGCCTCCACGCGGACCAGCCCCCGGTATTTCAGGATCTTGGTCACCTTTCCCCGTTCCATCGATCCGTCACGCTTCACCACCACCAAAGGATCCCCGACTTTGGTCCGGCCGTGGAAAATCCTTCCGATCGCCATACGGCCCACGTAAGAATCGTAGTCCAGCATCGTCACCAGCATTTGAAACGGAAGTTCCGGGTCCGCGACCGGCGGCAGGACTCGGTGTAAAATCGTGTCTAACAGGGGCTTCATGTTTTGTGACGGCTCATCCGAATCCTGTGTCGCCCAGCCTTCCTTGGCCGAAGCAAACACCACGGGAAAATCCAGCTGCTCGTCCGTCGCGTTGAGTTCGCAGAAAAGGTCAAACGTCATGTCCACGACTTCGTTCGGCCGTGCGTTGGGACGGTCCACTTTATTGACCACCAGAATCGGTTTCAGGTGAAGTTCGAGCGATTTCCGGAGCACGAACTTCGTCTGGGGCATGGGCCCGTCGAACGCGTCCACCAGCAGCAAAACGCCGTCCACCATTTTCAAAACGCGTTCCACCTCGCTTCCGAAATCGGCATGCCCCGGAGTGTCCACAATGTTGAACAGGGTGTTTTTATAAACAAACGAGGCATTTTTCGAAAAAATCGTGATCCCACGCTCTTTTTCGATCGGATTGGAATCCATGACGGTGACTTCCCCGTCCTTGAATTCGTACGCGCCCGTTTCCTTCAGCAGGGCGTCCACCAAAGTCGTCTTGCCGTGATCCACGTGAGCGACGATCGCGATATTTCTGACGTCTTTTCTTCTTTTTTGATTCCCCATGACCTCTAACCTCTAAAATACTTTCGCTTAAAATGCGTCTGCGGCGTAAAAAAATACCGCCAATGAAAACAATCCGGAAAACTCCGTTCCCGGAAATAAGGATATTTTCCCTTAGGCTGGGTTCTTTCAGCGGAAAATCAGACGTGTAATGCTCAGAGGCATTTCTCTCTTTGCATCCGGAGCCCCGCTTCTTCCTGAGCCCGTTCCATCTGCACGACTCTCATCGTCACGGCCTCATCCCGCACCGGAACGGCTTGAGAACTCACAAGCGAATGCCCCTGCGCCAGTTGATCCCGGACCGGAAGCGTTTGCTTCGCCCCCGCCGCTTCCGATTCAGCCGCCGCAAAGAATAAAACGGATGCCGTCGCGCAGATTAAAAAACAGAGAAACTTCCCGATCTTCTTCGCCACCATCTCGCGTCTCCCCGTTCCGCTCAGCGAATATCCGCGGTCGCTTCGGGCGGAACGATTTTTACTTTTTTCTTCGAAACCGAATCCCCGCAAGAACATTTCGCCGGACTTCCCTGAAACACGGGATGCCTCCTCAAAGGGCTTTTCCCGATGTCCCGCTGAATGCGGACAATTTTCAATCCGCCTCTCGGCTTGTCGAGATCCTGCGGAAGGGTGAGTTTATTGCAAATCAGAGAAGCCCCCGCGACTCCTTCGATCGCCTGACGGAGCATCCAGCCCGCGGCGCCCGTGTACCCGCTCCAAATCATACGGCCCCGGTCAAACGTCGTGAGAAGATCCGCGGCCTGTTTGTTGGGCTGTCCCCCGTAAATTTCGATCTTTTCCGTCGTCGTATGCTCAATCGGAGAAATCTTAAGCCACAGCCGGTAAGCAATCGCGCGATACTCCTCCGCCTTAGCCGAATTCCCTTTCTCCTCGAACTTCTCCGCCAAAATCCGGGCCGCTCTCACGAGCCATTGGACTCCGTGGCAATACATTCCGTTCTCGCGAACCCCTTCCGGATACTTGCTGCTCCGGCCCAAATAAGGTTTGGTGCCTTCGCGAAGAGCCGGCCAGCCGAGCAGGATCGTATCATCCTTCTCAAGCACGCTCAGCGCCGTATTGAATACCGTGACTTCCCGCTCGAAATTAATTCCGGACATCACGGCCCATGCCGCCATCAAAGCGTCGATTTCCCATATGCCGCTCCCTTTCATGCCGATCTCCGTTCCGTCGTCATGAATGGCCCGCAGATAACGATCCCCGCGCCAAGTCTTCTCGATGGCCGCCTTAAGCGCTTCGAGTTTCTTCGCATAATGCTCTCTACGGCGAAGTCCTTCTTTTTTCTCGATCACCGGAAGCATGCCCTGCAGAATATAGCAAAGGAACAAGCCCACCCAAACGCTTTCTCCCTTGCCCAGGGCCCCGATCTCGTCCAATCCGTCGTTCCAGTCTCCCGTGCCCATCAAAGGAAGGCCGTGTTTCCCCGAGCGTTTCCTAAGAACCAAATCGATGGACTTCAGGCAATGCCGGTACACGGAATCCGCGCGCATCGACCGGTGATAGAGATGCCCCCAGCCGTGCTTGTTTTTCGGCAAAGGCGCGAAAGGAAATTCCGACACCATGTAAGCCGTCATTTCGTCCAGAATGGAATCGTCTCCCGTCATCCGGATGTACTCCGCCACCGCCCAAGGAAGCCAGAGCGGATTGTCGGAAGCGTGCGACCGGCAGGAAAACGCCGCGCGACCGTCCGTCAGCGTGAAAAACCAGTGAAACACGTCCCCTTCGACAAACTGCTGGGACGCGTGCAGGCGAATCTGATTGCGCGCGAGCGCCGGGTCCACCCAAATCAGATTGATGGTGTCCTGCAGCTGATCCCGGAATCCGAACGCCCCGCTGGTTTGATAAAATCCCCGGCGGGCCCAAATCCGCTCGGCCAACGCCTGATACTTGAGCCAGTTCTGAAAGGAATTGAACTCCCGGCTGTTGGTTTTCACCTCGACGGTTCTCATCAGGCCAAGCCACCACTTCCGCGTTTCATCGAGGCTCTTTTTCACCGTTTCGATATTTTTGTATTTCTGCACGATCTGAGACGCGTGTTTCCGCCCGTCCGTCTGCCCCAAAATCACCGCGACGGTACGCTCGCCCTGGGCCGGAATCTCTACCGTTCCCAAAAATCCCGCGATCTGGCCTTCCTCGGTCAAATGCGAAAAATCAGGGCCGCCTTTTTCCACCAGGTAAGGATGCCGAACGCTGCGCCCCTTCCCGAAAAAACGCCCCCGGTTCGTCTCCACGCAATCCGCCGGAATCGACATGGACGCGAACGCCCATCCGGTCCGGAAAATATTGCGGGGGTTCTGGAAATACAGCGCGTCCAAAACCTTGTCGTGACGCATCTGCAGAGGGCCCGAACGCTCCGGCATGAATGCCAGCGCGATTTGAAAATACGGCGCGATCCGCATCTTTCGGGGCTGATCCGAACGGTTCTTCACCGTCAAAAGATAAATACCCGTCGGGTCCTCCGGCGGCACAAACACGGTCAATTCGGTCGAAAGAGTCCCTTTGGTCATGTGAAAAACCGCCGTTCCGTCGACACTGAACTCGCAATTATTTTTCGCGCTCGCATCGTTCAGCGGATGATAGGTCGGAGAAAACCATTCGTTCCGGTCCGGATCAAAAAGATAAAGCGCCTCCACCGGAATTTCCTTCGTCACCGTGTCCGGCCAATCCGGGGTCACGCGATTCTGCTGGGAATTCCCGTTGCAGGACGTGTGAAGCCCGCGGTTTGTGACCATGACCGAATGCAGTGTGTTTGACATGGCATGATCGAACGGACGGGGCGTATACGGCGTGTGCACGATCAGCTTGTTCCCGTCTTCCGAGTACTCCGCGTACGGCAGCGGCGTCCCCGGCGGAATCTCCCCGTGCCCGATCAAAGGTTCCTTTTTGACTTTTGTTTCGGGCGACACCTTATCGGCTTTGGGACTCAAAATCTTCCGGATCAACTCCAAAGCCTTTTCCTTGTTCTTCGAATAACCGATCATCAGGCGGACCGTCTTGGAAGCTTTCGCATCCAATGTCACATTCACAAGCAGGCTCCCGATCGGATCAAAAGTCGGATACGCCGCCGTGTCCCGGGCCTCCGGAAAATTCATCGTCTCGAATATTCTCGGCGACCAAATGCTCCGGGCCCGGCCGATAAAATCCACGCGGGAAGACAGAAACCCTTCCGGCGAAATGTCCGAGGCCAAAATCCCGACGGATTTGGAACTCTTTTTATAAGCCAAAATCGCGTTCGCTCCGCTCACATATTCCATCTCGGGATACAGGCGGGTGTACTGCGTGTGAAACCGGTCGTGAATCCCGCCGTTCAGTACCCATTCGAGATAAGGAATGATTTTCAACTCACGGGACTTGGCCGTCAGATTTTCAAGGTTCACCGACCAAATCTCGGCGGGACTGGTTTTATCGGGAAGTGAAATAGTAATCGTCGCCCGCACCCCGTTGGAAGCATTGATAATCTTCAGCGAATTCCCGTCCCGGACGATGCGGGAAGCCTCGAATTCCTCCGCCGGAAAATTCCCGACCACCGGCCAACTTCTCGCGGACGTGCCGGGTTTCTGAGCCGCGTCCATCAGATAAAGAATCCGCCCGCAGGGCTCCATGGGATCGTACGAACGCCGGCTGATATCGCTTTCCTCGTGAATCACTTCGCTGTAAATCTCGCCGCTCTCCTTGAGCACCACTTTGTACTCTTCGTTGCTCAGCACATGTTCCCGGACACGCCTTGCCAGCGCGCGGCGGTGCAAAGCCCGGATCACAAACGAAAGCCCCGTGCACGCCACAACCGCGCCCGCGAGCAGTAAAAGAGCCTGAGGCATCGAAAGCGACTGCAAAGTGGGGATCAGTCCGGTGCCCCGGGCCGCGTTCTGCATGGACTCGGAAGTGCTCCAGGCATAATCCCAGGCGCGCCCTCTCGGCAGATAAAACGGAATGAGGAGAGGCCCCCATGTCGTGAAGCGTTTCACCCCTTCGGGGATATAGCGCTGGGCCGCGGCCGGGCCGATGAATTTGGCCACTTTCTCGTCCAGTTTGTCCATCCCAAGAAAGCTCAGGTTCACCAATGTCGCGACGCGCAATCCCATGTGATCCATCCAGATCAGGATGCGGAAAAAGTCAAACGCCATGATGTAGACAAAAACCTGCAGACTCCACATCTGAAACATCGTGGGAGACAGAGTCATGTTTTTATAGACGGCAATTAAAGTGCGGATCGCGCCATCCTGGTTGTACCAGGTAGGTTCGGGCATCATTCGGAGGAAAGTGAAAATAATCGGCGACATCCACAACCCCCAACGCAATACGTAAATCATGTGCTCGATCAGCTGGGCAAATCCCGCTTTGGAGAAGAAAAACTTGATCGGGGTCTTGTCCTTGTCGAAAAAGGCCTGCATGAACACCTTATTGATGGCAAACAGCCACGCGGCAATCGACCAGTTGATCACTCCCGCCAAAGATTCGATAAAAAGCAATTTGCTGCCGCCCGTATAATCGCCGATATCGATCCGCCCCCATTTATTCAGAAGCGGATAAGTGATGTAATCCACCGAAGACAATCCCGCGCTGGTGTAAAGCTTAAACTTCTCGATAACTACGGGAACCTGCCGGGAATCCAGATAAAACGCCGTAGCCGCGCCGACAAAGGCCCCCAGGATTCCGTCCACGAGATAGAGGCGCCAGGACTGAATTTTTCCCTGTCCCTTCACCGCATACACGATATCCCGCAGAAGGCTAATGCCGCTGGAAGCGATCAAACCGATCAAAAGACCGAAAGCAATCCGGTCCGGCATCTCTTTCTGAAAAAGTCCGTTCACCACCATGTAGGCAAATCCGAATCCGACAACCGCTCCCCGCGCATAAAGCGCGGCAAAGCGGTAACTGTACCGGGCTCTTTCAAAAAACGGCAGACTGCCGTCGAACGTTTCAATGATTGTTTTGAGAAACGGGAAGATCAACGCTCCCGCGATCATTCCGACCAGGAGCGGCGCGGACGCCATCACAGTCTGGGAAAGCGGCGCGGCAAGCAGCATGTTGAGCGCGTAAAGAATCGCCACAAGAATACCACTGTAGGCCATCCCCTTCCGCATTCCGACCGTTACGTGCTTGGAAATGCTTCCGTCCGAAGGCGCCACTTTATGCCCGCCGTCCAGTAAAAGCCCGGTAATCAAATACACCTCCGCCCATAATCCCCCGAATGACAACCCCGTTGTCAGGATCGAGATCAGCGCCCTCAAAACGACTGGAAGCGGCGCCACCATCATGGATGAGCCGAGATCCGCAATCAGAGGCGACACCACCACCCCGAGCGAGACCCAAAAGATGTAAAGATGGGATTTAGATGTTTTGAGAATCTTCCCCTTGATGGCCATGTTGATGCCGTTGGTCAGGATTTCATTGAATATGAAAACAACCAGAAGCCTGCCCATTATTTTGAGAACGACCGGCCAGGCGGCAAGCAGTCCGAACGTCACGTTGTTGGCGAACTCCTGAAGAAATCCCGCGTTTTCGGACGTCAGGAGCCAGCCGAACAAATAAGGCGTTCCCACGATTAAGGTTCCGGTGATCGATCTCAAGTGCCTGCCGGCCGAAGCCAATGAACTCATGTTGGAGATGTGGTAAATCAGAAAAGCAATCGTCGCCGTCAGATTGCTAATCATCAGGAGCTGGCTCCAGTTGGCGGGCGCCTGCAAAAGCACATGCCGGCTTGAGGACACCGCAAGAAGCCCCGTCAGAAAAACATCCTGAAAAACTTCACCGGCTGTCAGATGCTTCCCGGTCAACCCAAACTTTAAAAGCTCCGCGATTAGCGCTCCCGCCAGTCCGGCTGCCAGAAAACCGAGGCTGAATCCCCCTTCCAGAGGATTCAACGCCCCCATGGAATAAATATGAAAGGCAACCGTCGCGATCATCACCGCCGCAACGCCGTAGAGGAAATCGCGTTTCAGAACCGAAAAACCCGATGGCTGTCCGCATGAACAATCCGCGCACCCGCCGCCGGGAATCTTCGCGCCGTCCCGTTTGCGGCCGAACATCTTACCGGCCAGAGCCGCCATCCAGGCCGCCAAAAGACTCAGCAAAATAATCAAGCCGGTCTCGATCGGCATAAAGTGTTTCTGCAAAATCGTCACCTTGCTGAAATCAAAATCGAAATAAAGCGTCCCGGTGATACACTTGCTCTCATCGACTTCCTCGTCTTCCATCCCCTCGTCTTCCGCGCTCGGCTCCGTCGGGCTGAACCACATGGGATTGTCCCCCAATGATTCGCAAACGGTGGGGCTGACGACAAAAACGACTTCCTTTAAGTTCCCGATCAGGTTCCAATTGATCAATTCCCGGAAAGAATTCCAGCCCGTGTGAAGGCAAAGCGGAATGGTCTGCATGCTCGCATCTCCCTTGACTTCCACCTTCAGGGAAATCTGCCGCAATTGTTCGGCATTCGGCACGTTCACTCCGATCCGGATCGCGTCCACGCTGGACACCCCCAATTCATCCGGAAAACTTTTGGTCCAAACTCCCACCACCGCTCCCGGCGGGACCGAGTAGTCGAACTTCCAGACGTCCTTCCCGGTCGCTTCATCGAATGAGCTGCCCACAAGGCCTTTGGACGGCCCGATATTGAACACCCCTTTTTCGCCGGAATCCAAAAAGCTATAAAGGGGAGGATTTTGATTTTGAACGCGATTGGAGGGCGCGGCGCTTTTCACGAAATCCAGCGCAAATGAAACGGTGCCTTCCGCGGATTCGACCGTCGCCGCAGGACTCAGAACAAAAACGGCCTCCTTCAGTTCGCCGATTTTCTCCCAATCAATCGTTTCCTGAATCGAATTCCATCCGGATCGCAGACAGAGCGGAATAGTCTGAACGTCCTTCGTCCCCCGGACTTCCATGCTGATCGAAATTTGTTTTTCCTGCCCGGGATCAAAAATTCTGAGACCGGCTTTGACGGTATTAACGGCCTCGGCTCCCAATCCGGCGGGAAATTCCTTCATCCAAACGCTGAAAGTCGAATTTTTCGGCAGAGAATAATCGAGCTCCAGCACGTCCTTACCGACGGCTTCGTCATAAGTCGGCGTCAAAGTCCCCGTTGCCGTGCCGGTATTGGAGGTCCCCTGCTCCCGGGCATCCGAAAGGTTGTAGGAAGAGCGGGGCTTGGGCGCCGGAGAAGCCTGTTTTTCTGCGGGAGATTTTTCGGGAACCGCCGGTTTCGCCTCGGGAATCTCCTGAGAAGGCGCCGTTTTCGCCGTCGCTTCCTGATTCAAAAATTCCGCGGCGAATGCCAGCGTCCCTTGAACGGAATCCTGATTTCCCGTCGCACTGACGACGAATGCCAATTCCTTCAAGTCGCCGATTTTCCCCCAATCCACGGTTTCCTGGACGGAGTTCCAACCCGCGCGGAGCTGAAGCGGAATGCTCTGCGTTTCTTTCGTTCCCTTCAGTTCGATGCGAATTGAAATCTGATTCACCTGCCCGGCTTCCGGGATTTTGACCCCGATTTTGACCGTGTTAACGGAATCTTTCCCCAACGCCGACGGAAAATCCTTAACCCAAACACGGGCCGACGCGTTTTTATTCAGGGAATAATCGAGTTCCAGCACGTCTTTTTTCGACGTCTCGTCAAATGTCGGCATGAGCGATCCCTGAGCGGACTCGGAATCGGAAAAACCCCTTTCCCGGGCATCCAAAAGATTAAAAGACGGGTCTTCCGCGTGAAGGGGGACAGAAAAGAAAAGAAACGAAAAAATCGCGAGGAAAATAAATTGCGACCGGAGAAAACGAAAACGCTTAGAAAAAACCTCTTCCAATCTTCTTTTGTTTCTTCCGATTTTTTGAGCAGATGATGCGACGGCGTTTAAATTTAGCAGCATTTGTCCTGTCCTATTTTAAAGTTGGTTAAATACGATTTAAATAATTGCGGTTTTAATTAGGACAAATGGGGGACAAATCTGCCATCGTGCTTCCAACCACAATGCGGAGTATTATATACGGAATATTTCTTCCTGGAAGCTTTTTATTTTTCTTTTTTAAAAACTCTCCCGGTAAAATCTTTCAAGGAAAACCAAAAAGGCCAAAAACAAAAACGCTTCCCTTTCCCTTTTCGCGGCAATAGGTTAGGCTGCCGTTCGGATTTCCTCGCTCGCCATGAACCGGTCGTAGAGGCTTTCCAGGAAGCGGATCAATCCGGATCCGACCATCCAGAACCCGTCTTTTTCAAAAACGCCCACGCGATTCAGGTGTTTTCCCGCGTTTTCGGGATCTTCCATAATCTGCTTGATCAATGTCACAACCTGCCCCACATCCAATCCGCCGGCAATCAGTTCCCGGACTTGAAACCGGATCCTGAATCCATTCCCAGCATCCACGAGCACTTCTTCATTGCCATCGGAAGAAAAAATGACCAGAACGGCGCCGTCCCACAGCTTTAAAAGTTGACGCAGTTGCTTCACGTCAAAGAGGGTATCCGGTATCGCCCTCGATTTAAAATGTCGGGCTTTGAAAAATTTCTCGATCAACCGGGGAACCACCCCTTTATTCCGCAATGAATTCCATACCGCAATCAGTTGTTCGTTTTTCTTCATCGTCCCCGCAAGCCGCTCGGCACTTTTCTCATCCAAAAGGCCGTCCACGTAAACAACAAAAGGCCCGGAGGAATCCGCCTTGTTAATTCCCAAGTACCTCAAAATATAAGGGCTCATCCGGCCGAGATTAAATGCCCGAACGGAAGCACTTGCGGGTTGCTTTTCCATCGAGCCCGATACCATTTCAAAATAATAAAGCGCTGCCATAGCATTGGGGATCCAATAAGTGCCCATTCCGAGGCTCTGCGCGACTTCCGAAACAATTCCGGGTTCGGGACGCCCGTTTTCGCCGGAGTATCTCTCGGCGGCATCTTCCAGAACATTCTCCATTGCCCCGGCGCCCAGACTCGCGGCCGTCTCGATTCCGTCTTCTCCCTTTAAATGGAAGTTCAGCAGAGCGGTCAACCGGTCTCTCGAAACGTCCTGGAAAATCCCCCTTTCCCTCCAATACCCTAAAACCGTCTCGACCCGTTTCAGAAATTCTTCCGTGTTTGCTTCCCCCCCCCGAACGGCCCTGCGGTAGGACGGATAAAGCCAGACCAGCGCGGTCGTCAATTCCGCGGTCAGATTATCAACCCCCAAATGCTCCAGTATTTTCATTCCCCAGTACAACCCGCTTTTTTCCACAATCGGGTAATAGACGTCCCGTAAAATCACGCTCAACCCCAGCGCATATTTCTGCACCGCGTCCAATTTCAGATCCGCATATTCCGCATCGTTCCGTATCGTTTCCTGATGACGGCGGATGGCCTCAAACATCCGCTCAAAATTCTCCGGGGACTCTTCTTTGGCAACCCGGTAAAGTCCCGAAATCATCCACGCCAGGGAGTCATCTTCCTCCAACGGCCCCCCCTCAGTCTCCTTCATCTCCGGCCTCAGACTGGCCATAAACCAGGAAAGGTCCCGGAGACTTTGAACGGGTTTTCGTAACTTCTCGATATGAACCCTCAAATGTCCTCCGACGGAAATATCAAACGGCAGACTCAAATTAATGTCGGCTGGAGAAGAAACCCGTAATTCGAGCCCCCCGGATTCCGTGCCGGCGATTTCATATGAAACTCTTTCGCTAGTCAATTCATCGATGGAAATCTTCTCCAAAACACGGTCCAGCAGAATCGCATATTGGCTCCAGTCCCTGCTGATCCCCATATAATCCGTCGTAAAACGGTCCCGGTATATTTTGTAAATACGCGACAGAAGAAAAAGAAATTTTACGACATTTTCGGGATGCCCCCGCGAAACCATCCCTTTCGCCACGTAAATAAAATTATAAAAAGACATCTCCTCCATAAAAGTCCTGAAATCGGCGTCCGTCTCAAGAAGCTTTTGATAAACTTCGCGCGCCTGGGTTTTCCGGCGGTTCAATTCCTTTTCCCGACTCAAAAGACGCTGCTGTTCCGGCCCCCCCGGCTTTTCCTCACGGTGGGAAAGGCGGTCCGGCTCCGTCAAATCAAGGATTTGCCCTCTCTGCTCGACGAAAAACCCCATAATCCTGAGCCGGGCCCAATCCTGCCGGAGCTTTGCGATATTCTCGGGCTTGCTCAAGAACACCGCGTTTCGGATATGCCGGGGTGACACTTTTCCTTCTCCGTGCGCCGAAACAATCAGGATATGCAAAATCGACATCACCCTCAAAAACATGGCTTTTTCTTCTTCGTCCAGCCCCACAAATAACTGCTCGGGATTCATCTCTCCCCAGTGGAGCACGCCAAAGACCAATTCACGTTCGATAATCGTTTTCAGAATTTTCCGCGTACGGGGAGCCATGTCCATTTTTTCAAAAAGACGGTCGGCCAAACGAGCTCCGACTTCGGGATGGTCCTGCTCGGAGGTAACAACCTTTCCAAAATCATAAAAAACCGCCGCAAGCCGGAGGAGCTGCCTCTCCTCCTCGTTCAGGTTCCGGTAAAGCGTCGCAAAATCCTGCGCCCGGCGCCGGTCCACCGGCAGATAATGCTCCAAAGATTTCGATCGAAGATAGGCCGTCAGAGAATCCACGCCGCGTCCGCCCTCAGTGGCCACGGCTTTCTCTAAAATTTCGAGCCCTTTGAGAATCAAATCCTGATGCTGCTTGAAATTCATGAATTCCCCTTCTCCCGACTGCAAGCGCCATGCCTCCCCCCATTGAACCACTCTTTCCTGCCAACCGAAGAATCCTGCTTCGCTCAAGGTTTCACGGATTTTCGATGCCGAAGGACTCCCTTCCGTAATCCGGCGTCCGAGATCCCGCATTCGATCGCTATCCAACCGATCCATAAATTGTAGGACTCTTGTCTCAAGTCTTCGCTGATCGATTACGGAAGGATTTTTCTGCATATGCGCTCTGAAAAATTCCAATTCCGCATTCCCCCGCAAATGGCCAAGATCCTCAATCGTTTCATGCGCGGCAAGTTCTTCCCGTTCTTGCAGGCGCAAAGCCCACTTCTCTCTTTCACTCTCATAATACTTCCGAACGTTTTGATCCGCCGCAGCGTTTTCTTGCTCTCCCAATATTTTCAAAATTACGGCGACCCGTTCGCGATAACCCGTCAAGGCCTCCTCGGGATCACTCCCCCATGTCATTTCCAGATTCTCTTCGGCCTCTTCCTCGATTTTTCGCCGTTCAAACGTCTTTTGGATATATTGAGGCGCGTTCGGATCAAAAAATAACGCGCTAAATTCCGCCGTTGAAATATCGAAAACAAGATTCTCGCCCCCTTCACCGGTAAAAATATCCGGCCATTGCTTGACCGCTTCTACCATCAAAGGCGCAATACGCCGCTGATAGCGGGTAATCAGCTGATGCTGGCTTTCAAGGGCCGTTCTCTCCTGAGCCGAGAACGAAATCCCATCCCTCATGGAAGAATAAGCCTTGAGAATTTCCAGGATCTCGCTATTTGCCGTACTCTCGGCAATCCAGACGCTCCTTAAATGCTCGAGAAATTCTTCCATCGTTTCGAATGCAAGAAATTCGGGCCTCTCTCGGAAATGCTCCAAAATCAATGCCAGATCTTCATCTTCTTTCTGAATTCTTAGGAAAGCGTCATGAGAAGAAACGGGCCTTTCCTGTCCCTTTTCGTCGGTCTCCCACAAATAATGCCTCACGTATCGCGCAAGATCTTTGGAATCAGGAGACTTGATTTTCAAAATAGCCCCCAGAATTTTCCCGAGATCATCAAAAACGCGAATATCCTCTGTCTCTCCCAGTTTAAAATTCCTGCAATGATTCAGCATTCTTCCGTAAAGTTCGGGATACTGTTCTTCAAGCAATTTCAACGCTTCCGCAACCGATTCCTCCCCTCCCGCGACGACAATTTGCTCCAATCTCTGAATCAGTCCTTCCTCGCGTTCCGCCAGCGCCCGGATCACCATTCTTTCCTTCTGCGCTTCATCCACTAAAACGTTCCTTTTCCAAATCCGTTCATCCCGAGGCGTCAATTCGAGCGCCTGAGTCTGGAAAACCTTGTGATAATCCGGATCGATATAATCCAGACACAAAGTCTCCGTGCTTTGGGTCACCACTTCATGATACGCCCGCGACATATGCATCCAGGCCAGCCCTTTCACAAGATAATCCATCACCTCTTTCACATTTCCGGCGTCAATACGCTGAAGAGGAGAAGCGAATTCCTCCATCTCCGCGAACACTTTTTCGCGTTCTTCAAGGATTGTTTTCAACTGCTCAAAACTCAGCGCCTGAAGAGGACGGATCGTTCCCAAAAGGCTGGTTAAAAACCGTGAATAAATAATCCTTTGCTTAATCTTCAGGTCCGGAACGACGAACGGAACCGGCACGGCCTCTCCTCTCCGGCGAAACAATTCTTCGAGCATTTGGGGAAGTTCCCTGAAAGCCCTCTCATAATAATCCAGTTCGAAATAGCCGTAGGGAGCCTTCGGCCTTCCCCTCCAGCGCCCCTCAAAATCAATCATTGTAATTTTCCCGGATCGATCAAGTTCTCTCCAACGTCGCTCAATATCCCGATGGAGAACCTGTTCGCCGGGAGCAATATGCCGAACCTGGTCGGACGGAAGCCAGATCTTTTTATGTATCGTCTCAATCCGGGTCGGAAGTTCCTTGTCCGTGATATAAATCGTCTTTCCATGCGCGTCGAGAACAGCCATTTTCCCGTCAAAAACTTCAAGCCGGTCGGTCGCATCGCCGGTTTTGACCAAAGCCGGAAAATGCCTCTCGCGCGCGTTAATGCTCGCGTGGCTCAGCGCGTCTCCCGCGTTCGTCACCACGCCGCTGATTCGGTCAAAAACCGCGTTCCATTTATTATCGGTGTTGTTCGTCACGAGAATCACGCCGGACCGGACCTTGCTAAGCGCTTCACCGATAGCACGGCTCAAATCCTGATCACTAACCCCACTAGGCAGCGCAAGGACCTGAAGCGGGCCCCTCACCACCCCCTGGCTACCGGAAATAGCGCCCTCGAACCGGATTTTTTCCGTTCCCGGAGGCACGCCGCTCTCATCCACCACTTCAATCTCGATCACATCCGCCGAGGGATTAAATGTCGTCTCAGGACGCGTCTGCGTCAGAAAAAGATTTCCACTTTTGTCGAACGCGAATTCACAGTCAACGGCAAATCCTCTCTCGTTTGCGGCGTAATTCGCGTAGATTTCGCGCACCGCCCGTCCGACTTCCCTGGCTTCTTCATCGCTCAAAGCCGGTTTTGCTTTTTCCTCCTCCGTCATCGGAACTTTTTTCGTTCCGTCGGGATCCGCGGGAACAAATTTCTCTCCCTTGCTTTTATCCGCGATATTTCTTTCGAAAATATGCTGAGCGTCCGGTGCCACATACCATTCGTCAATCCCCGCATTACCCTGAACCGCTCCTTCACCCAAACCGTGAATGGCGCTGACTTTAATAACGGGGCTGTGAATCGCCGGATCAAAGGAAAACGCCGTCCCCGATGCGCGTGAATCGATGGCTTTCTGAACCACCACCGCCATTTTAGCGTCCAAGTGAGAACGAAAGTCTTCCGAATCCACTCGATTCATGACAAACCCGCTCGCAAAAAGGCTGGCAATAACTTTTTTAATCTCCTCCCTCGCCTTAGGCCAGCTCCGGATATGTCCTTCTGTATGTCCCTGTCCCGCCGCAGCCGTTTTCTTGGAATCCTCAACGGTCGCCGAACTTCTTACATAAACCGCTCCGCCGAGCCTGCGAAATTCTTCCTCAAACTGCCGCTCGAACTTTTCGGGAATTTTCCCCTCTAAAATTGCCTGTTCGATTTGTCCGGCAAGCTCCTCAATTTCCGACCTGCATTCCTTAATGAGAATTTCAATCGAGGCCAGCATCATTTTCTCGGGCGTCCCCAACCTTTCGGCCGCTGTGCCTGTCCCGCCGGCCCCCTCCTGCTCACCGCCTTCAAGAATCGCTTCCTTGACCGCCTTGAAAGAGCGGTATTTTCTCGATAATTCGTCCAAGAGTTTGATTTTTTCGTGAATTGCCGGGTCCCCGAGAACCAATTCATCGTAAAGTCTCGTCGTCACGACAAAACCTTCCGGGACTTTCCAGGTCTTTCCCCGCGAAAGCTGTTGGAGAATCATCAAATTGTAGCCCTTGCCCCCGGCAAGCTGCTTGAGCCTTTCGTGCATTTTCCGGACTTCTTCCTGATCTCTTTTCGTAGCATGCTCATTGACTTCAAGACTCCATTGGGTAATCCTCAACGCCACCGGATCCTTCTCCTCCTCCGCCGGAGGAATTTGTAAAAACCCGTCGATTTCGGCCACTACGGAATCCCGCCCGAAATATTGCGCCGTCAAATCTCCCGCAAACTGCGTCGGATCGTTCCGGAACCCTACCGTTATGTCCCGGAAGCTTTCAAACCGCATCTCATCCGAATCCAGTTTTTTCAGCAGACTTTCATCGACCGCCGATTCCGGGTCAATCGGCGAAATGGCGACATCCGTCCGGAGACGCAATTGTTCTTCTTCTTCGGGAGAAAGACGGCAGACAAACAAAGTCGTCCGCTCCGGGTTTCTCACGGGGTTGAAATAAGGGATGCCGCTTTCTTCCATAATTTGGAGGATCGTCAAATAAAGTTCCATGCAAAAAGCGGGATTATTCTCCTGGACATAAGCTATTAAAGCTCTCTTCACAGGGTCATAATCAAAAAAAAGTTTGCCCTCCCTCGCCCAATTGCTCCTCCGACTCTTTTCGAACGCAATCCTCAATCGTTCGGCTTCTTCATCGGTAAAAGCCTGAAAATCATAGCTTTCCAGATAACCATTGTGGCCATTCACCTCTCCGATTCGCTCAAGCCGGGCTTTATCAATTTGAAGACCTGTTTCGCCGGTAAGCGCCGATACGGCTTTCCCCTGGATCTCATCCGCCGACATTCCGGGAACAACAAATGTAGATGCGGAAACCGTCATTTTGGATTGAAATAACCTCTTGTACGGACCCCTTCTCTGGACAAGAACCTTCCCTTTGCCGCCCAGTAAAAGCACCTGTGCGCTATGAGAGACTTCCCCGTCGTGGAAAAATTGCCCCGGCTTTTTCGCGACCTTTTTCATCAGCTGAAGTGCGAAATAGTTGGCGACATCACCCGGATCCAGTTCGGCAAATTTTCTGCCGAGGACCTTCCCCTCAATTTCCGAGGTCGCGGCCGCCAAAATATCCTTCGCCTCGTCATACCGACCTTCATGCATCAGTTGACGGGCCTCGCCGAGCAATTCCTCTCCGCTCCCGAGACTGCTCGCTTGAATCCGCTCCGCAACCAAATCCCGGAACGCCTGAGAAAATAGTTCTCCCCGGACGACTTTTCGAACCGCCCGTTCCCGGGCTCCCTGAAGTTCCGGATCATCGAAATTCTCCTTCGCTTTGAGCGGATCGAACCGGCTTTTTCCGGCCAGATCAGAATCCCGGACATTTTCTTTCGTGACCGGCAGGCCGGAACGCCGGACTTCTTCTCCCGCATCCCGCGCCGACGGGACTAGCGCAACGCCGGTTCTTTCCATTAGTCCGACAACATTCCATGATTCGGTCTCGAGGATCTTGACTCCAACAGGACGCCCCGCGGAATCTTTCATCACTTTGAAAGGAGGAAGAATTCCCATCTTTTCACGCCCCCGCTGCGCCAAATCCCGAAGTTGTTGTCCGCTCGGATCTTCGAGCGCAGCGGCAATTTCGTCGTCCGAACCGTACAAAGCCTCAAACAGGCTGTCCGTTTTCGCGATTATCGACGCATTGTTCATAAGCGGAGGATCGTTCCCTTCCGGATTATGTAACCTCTCGTCTGCAAGAGGATCATAAAGCCCCTCCGCGATTGTGGCCCGAATCACGTCATCCCGGGGAATTTTCACTTTACCGTCCGCGTCCAATGCAAAACCGCCCCCTGCCCCGGCCGTTCCCGCCAAGCGGACCGATCCTTCGACCAATGCATCAAGCCCCTGCTCCAGCATGTATCCGAATAGCACAAACCAGTCTTCGTCCACCGCCGCCATATTGTCGATATTGTGCATATATTCATAGACCGAATGCCGGTCACGCATCAGCTGATACATCGTTTGTCCCCCATAATCCGCCAAAGGCGTCAAATGCTGGTGATAATACTCGCCGTGCCCTTCGGGAACCGGCTGGAATTCAACGAGAGGCCGGCCTTGATTGCGCTCGGCAAAGTCCAGCGCATATCGGTAATCCTCTTCGGAATCGAATTTGCCGGCATTGGCCCGGACTTCATCGACGCTTGCCGCGATGGGCAGTCCCAGCGGCTGAGGGAAAAACAGAGCGTCTTCTGGATGAACCGGATGATTTTCAAAACCCGGATGATACGCTTCACTATCCAGGAACTTGGGGAAAAACGGTTCCCCGAGCCCCATTTCGGCCAGTTGCCGATTCACCGTGCGGACATTCAGCATCACATATTCAAAAAAATCAAACCATCTCCCGTCGATTTTCGCGGCGGGCAACAGAGCTTTGGCATGCGGCAATCCGGCGGCTCCTTCCTCGGGAGACCCGAATCGCTCCGGCGCCTCCGACTGCGCGAGCGAATAAATTTCGGGCCAGATGTCGCCGATGCCCATTCTCGACATAGCGCCCGCCACGGGAACCGAAACGCCGATTTTCTCGCCCCGCCGTTTGGCTTCGATTAAATAATCGATCGCCAAAGTCAGAAGTGCCCGTCTCCTTTCCGGAGACAAATTCGCAAGGTCGAGCCCGGCATCCGATTTCCGTAGAAACCTTACAAAACTTTCGGTAGGAGTTTTTAGATCGCCCCGCAAATACCGCTGCCCCTGAGCTTCGTATTTTTCGACTTCCCCCGCGGCACGGGTGATTCTCCGGAGCAATTCCGCCGTCCTTTCGTCTCCGAAATACTGGGCGGTCAAATCACCCGCAAACTGGCGGGGATCTTGCCCGAACGCAGCCAAGATCTCGCCCAAGTCATCGAAATTCATCTCGTCCGAATCTGCCGTTTTAAGAAGCCCTTCGTCGGTTTCCGACGAAGGGTCCATTTCTTCTTTTTGCGAAATCCTTTCCCGGATTGCCGCTTCTTCCTCCGGTTTCAACACGCAGACATAAAGAGAAGTTTTTTCGGGGTTATCCACCGGATTGAAATAAGCAATCCCGCTTTCTTTCATGATGCGAGCCGCGATCTCATCCATCCTCCGCTTCAAGGACTCGTCGCTCTTGAGAACGTACACCACCAAGGCCCTTTTCACCGGATCATAGTCCAGGAGGACTCCGTCCGGCATCTGAGGATTTTCACCGGCGATTTTTTCGGCCGCCGCGCGAAGCTTCTCGGCCTCCTCATCGCTGAATGCCTGAAAATCGTAGCTTCTCAAATAGCCCGCATAGCCGTTCACGTCTCCGATACGAACCAGTCGGTTCCGGGTCAGACTCAGGCCTGTCTCTTTTCCCGCAGCCGCGGCCAGTTTCTCCTCAATCCGTTCCCCCTGTTCCTCCGGCGCCACAAACGCGGACGCGGAAACGGTTTTCTTGGACTGGAACAATCTCTTATAAGGACCTCTCTTCTGCGTCAGGACTTTTCCGTCTCTTGTCACAAGCAAAAGCTGGGCGCTGTTCGAAAGAGTTCCGGCATGAAAAAATTGAGCGGGATTCCGGGAAACTTTCTGCATTAATTTCAAAGCGAAATAAGAGGCCAATTCCTGTGCCGACAATTCGGAAAAAGGCCTTCCGAGAACGGAATCCAAAAAAGGGCCGGCTAACGCCGCCAGTTTCGCGTCCGCCTCCGGGTATTTCTGTTCATGCAGGAGAGTGCGAATCTCCCCGAAAGCGGCGGAAAAATCGCCCAAGCTCGCCGCTTCGGCAAGCGGGCCTTCGCGCGAACCCGCAATAGAGGGAATCAACTCAGGAAACGTACTTTCGGCCATTTTGCGAAGTGCTCTATTCCTGAAGCGGATCCCCGGTCTCCCATTCTGCCCCCATATTTCACGAATATCGCCCGTCAATCTGCTGTAGCGCCCCTTCACATAACCTTCTCCCCCGAGAGCCATCTGTCCTCTATCTGAAATCAACTGAGGAAACAGCATGATCTGGGACTCCTCGGCCAGCATCGCCTTCAAATACTGGTCCAGCCCTTCACTCCCTTCGATAGGATTTCCGCCGCGAGGCCTAAAAGAAAGGCAGGAAATACCTTCCTTTAGAAATAAGTCCTGCATCCCTGCCGCGTGAAATCCACCCGTCACGACAATCACCACCCTCTGAGAGGAGGCATCCATCGCACGCAAAACCGAATTGAGAAATTGCGCTTCCCGCCGTCCGGCTGTTTCATAAAATTTTAATGCCGCACGAAAAGGTTTTTCAATGCGGGAAAGGTCCGGCATCCGGACTTCTCCGCCCCCCAAGACTTCCGCCTCATGGACAATCCCGACCGGATGAAATGCGGCAAGATTCCGGCGAACTTCCTGATACTCCGCCCGGGTCAGCTCAAGAAAAAGTAATTTCCGGAACAGCGCCGTTCTCCGCATCAACCCGACAAGCTGCCTGGATCCCCCGGAATCCGCGAGACGGTTCATAATGCGAAGCGCAAGAGAATCGATTTCACGGAATAATTCGGCGGAGTCGAGTTCCGAGCGAAGGATAAGGCCGGAAATATAGCCTGCCAGATTCGGCCGTTTTTTAAATTGAACCCTCCCCGGCATTTCGGCATATAATTTTTCAAAAACAAACCTCGGATTCGCGGGGGCTTCGGTCTCCCGCGCGGTCAAAACATCCCGGATCTCATTCCATAAAACGGGATCAATCTTCCCTTCCAATTCGCCGAGAAAAGACTCCCGCTCGGTTTCGGCCGCCTTGAGATCGGTCGTCCCGTTTATGTCCTGAAGTTTCACAAACCTCAGAAAAGCGGGATATTCCGCCTGAATCCGGGAATCGGAAAAGTCTAAATCGAGAACTTTCCGGGCGGCCTTCCGGACGGACTTTGCGAAACGCAGCAATCCGGACTCGTTTTCCCCGAACTGTTTCCAGGATTTCATAAACCGGCGCAGGTCTTTTGCAAACAAGCGGCCGCCAAGCTTTTCAAATCCGGAATCCAATTCGGAAAGAAATGTTTCGGACCGGGGTTTCTCCGACAAAACTTCCCGGAAAAGCCCGAACGCTTCGCGATAAAGCTCGGAATCTTCAAGCCCCAAGATCTGAACTTCAGGGCCGCTTTTGCCGGAAATATTCCGTTGCAAGTCCAGAAGAAAGCTTTCCGCCCCGTTCAATTCTCCCCGTTCGAGAAGCTTCCGTTCCAGCGTCTTATTCAGATTCCGGTCGGAAAAGAAATCAAGATACTCCGGCCGTAAAAATTCATGAGTCCCCTCGAGAAAAATCTGCCGGATGCCGTACTGTTCCGTAAAATACCGCAGTGCGTTGCCGATATTTTTCTGAACCGGGATATTGCCATGCGCGTCCTGAATATGGATAATCATTCCCCTCTCGGCAGACGCGGTTTTCAAATCTTCCAGCATTCCAATTTCTGAAGGAATCGAAATTTGAAGTTTAGGAGATCTCTCAAAATCAACGGCCGCCTCGGAAGTTAAAGGAATCGGAGATGCAGCGCAGACAGTTTGAAGAGTAAATAATGGAATCAGAAGCGTTGTCAGTATCTTTTTGATATTCATCGCTTGAGCTTCTTTTCTGAAAGACTTAGTTATTTTAGTAAATTTAATAACTATAATAAGTATACACTTTAACTGCAATAATATCAATTGGATATGCAATTAACGTATCGCGTGGATAGGCTTTGACTTACGCGTATTTCCATTCAGCCGGTTCTTCAACGAAGTTTTCAAACAATAAAAGTAGTAATTGGGCAGACTTTGGCTATAGTATTACCCTGTTTGCTGGATCTTTTAACCAGTTCCAAAGGAGAAACGATGAAAAGCTCAGTCAAGAAATCAGCCATACTGTTGGGTATCGTTCTTGCATTCTTCCTTGCCGCCGTCGGTTCGATTCAAGCCGCCGAACAGGCAACCGGACCGGCCGTCCAATCGACGCTGGATAATCTAATGGCGGCATATAACGGCGAGAATAACGCCCATGCCCGGTACCTCGAATTCGCGAAGAAAGCCGACGAAGAGGGCTACGGATCGGTAGCAAGCCTTTTCAGGGCCGCCGCCAGAGCGGAGCAAGTGCATTTTGAACATCACGCCAAAGCTATTGAAAATCTCGGCGGGACTCCGAAAGCCACGATCGAAACCCCGGTCGTCAAAACAACCCGGGAAAATCTGGAAGCCGCGATCAAAGGCGAAACTTACGAAAGCCGGGAAATGTATCCCGCGTTCCTCGCCCAGGCGGGAAAAGAAAAAAACGAGGAGGCCGTCGAGTCATTCGAGCACGCGCTGGCCGCCGAAACGGTACATGCAAAACTGTACAAAGAAGCGCTTGATAATCTGGAGACGGAAAAAGGCGCGAAAAAAGATTTCTACGTCTGCCCCGTCTGCGGAAATGTCGTAAGCCCGATTCCGGGCCCGCAATGCCCAATTTGCGGAGAACCTACCGAGAAGTTTATGCCCGTAAGTTAAGCGTTACGCGGAATATCGATTCTTGATTTAGAAATAAAAAAGGCCGGAGAAAATCCGGCCTTTTTTATTTTACGCAACCGGGCAATCCTTCCGGTCCGGTCAAACGGAATTTTGTCAGCCCTTCACTTTCGGTTTCA
>JAKQXH010000049.1 GCA_029561555.1 Candidatus Omnitrophota bacterium | reverse complement strand
TCCCCGGAACCGGCATGCGGCAGGCAATCTCCCGGCTGACCGTGGTGCTCAACCCCAAATCAAAAATATTCAACAGCATCTGGAGAGAAGCGAAGAAACCGATCAGACCGTAGACTTCAACGCCGAGAAAACGAAGGTAGACGGGAACAAGGAAAATTCCGATCAGAACGGAAAAGATCTGTCCCGCGTAGTTTGCGACGATGTTTTTCTTAAGGATCGAAATGCTTTCGCTCAACGGGCACCCACTTTTCAGACAAGCCCTCCGGCGGAACGGAAAAAAATCCCCGAAGGTTCAAATAATCGTTTCGGGCAAGGCGTTATCGTTCCGTCAGCTTCGAATTTAAAATCGCTCTGACGTCTTCGACTTTCTTCGCCTTAAAATACCAGTCGGCAGTCCGGTGGAGGCCGTCCATAAACATCACTTCGGGCTCCCAACCCAGCAGTTTCTTCGCAAGGGCATTATCGGCGACGCGATTCAAAGGCCCCGTCGGCATTTCGGGACGCAGTTTGATTTCCGCTTTCCGGCCGGTATACCGCAAAACCTCGTGAACGGCGTCGATCACACGCGTGCGTTCCATGGTCCCCAGATTGACCGCGGTGCCGTCGTCGATTTTCTCGGCGGCAAGAATCGTCCCCCGCGCGATATCTTTCACGTAAGTCCAGTTCCGGATCTGCTCGCCCGTCCCCCAGACCTCGAAAGGGTTCTGTCCGATAAAAGCCCTTGCAATCATCGCAATCACTGCATGATTCTCAACGCCGCGCTCGCCGTAAACGGTAAAATAACGGCAGGAAGCCGTCTTGATCCCCCAATCTTTCGAATAGGCCCGCAATGTCATCTCCGCCATCAGCTTTGCCCACCCGTAAAGATTATCCGCGTCATACGGAGGGCCCGCCATCTCTTCGGTCAAATAAAGCTCTTTGGTCACGTCCGTCTGGATATAATTCGGATACACGCAACCGGACGAAGCAAAAACGATTTTCTCGACCCCCGCTTTCTTACATGCCAGGAAAACCGTCCCGTCCAGCATCAGATTCACCGCGCAGGCAGCCTGATGCAAATCCACGTAACCGCGTCCTCCGTGATCGGCCGCCAAGTGAAACGCCACCTGCATTCCTTTCACCGCGGCGTCCGCCGCTCCGGGGTCCCGGAGATCGCATTTCAGAAATTCAACCGCCCCCGCATCCAAATAACCCCGGATATTTTCAAGATGACCGCTCGAGAGATCATCCGCGACGCGAACTTTCGCGCCGCGCTCGACCAGACCATCCACCAAATGAGAGCCAATGAACGATGCCCCGCCCGTTACCAGGACCTTCTTCCCTTTCCAATTCATAGCCGCACCCCGTTTCGCTTTCTGATTCGCCGGTTTATTTCATGTCTTAGCATTTGTATTTTGCATTGTTCACTTCCCGGTCCCCATTGCAACATAACGGCACACATCCTTAAACTTCGCGGGATCAAATAGCCTCCAACAATCAATGAGAAGCGGTTCCGCCCCGGACCGTTTCAGATCTTCCGGCACAATCTCCTTAAACTCCTCGCAAGGAATGGTCACCACCAGCACGCTTACTCGCCTCGCGCAATCCCGCGCGGAAGTCGCAAACATCACCTGCCCGCCCAAAACCCCCCGCACATTTTCCATCGCAAAGGGATCGTAAAGAACCAGCGGAACGGACTTTGAGACTAAATTCTGCACCAGTTCAAATCCCTGGGACCGTTCGATCACATTCGTCCCGGGTTTATACGCCAGCCCCATTACCCCGACAATCCCTTTGGACGGCAATTCACTCAACACTTTTTCTTCAAGACGTTTGAGTTGCCGCCGGTTGATCGCGTCCGTCGCCTCCGCAATCGCGGCTTTGACCCCAAGCTTTCCGGACATAAAAGAAAACGCAATGTTGTCGCGGGGAAAGCACGGGCCGCCGTACCCCAACGCTCCCTTCAGATATTTCTTTCCGATCCGGGTATCCATCCCCAATGCCCGTGTCACCACTTCCGCATCGGCATTCGGCAGGCGCTCACAAATTTCCGCAATCATGTTCGCGTAGGAAATTTTGGTCGTCACGAACGTGTTCACGGCAATCTTCGTAATCTCCGCGTTCACCCAATTCATCCGGGTGATCGGGGCATTATTTTCGCAAATCGTCCTGTAAAAGGCCTCCAGCGTGTCACCGGAGCGCGGATCGGACTCTCCGATCAGGACAAAATCCGGATTCAGAATGTCCCGAATCACGCTTCCCAGCGCGATAAATTCCGGATTGTAACAAAGCCCGAAATCGGCGCCGCATTTTTTCCCCGAATGCTTCTCAAGACAGGGGACGACTTCTCCCGCGGTAGCCCCCGGGAGGACGGTACTCGTCAACACCAGCAGGTGAAAATCCTTTTTCGCGGCAAGTGCCTTCCCGATTTTCTCGCAGGCAGACAGAACATATTTCAGGGAAAATCCTCCTTCTCCTTCGCTGGGAGTCGGAACAATCAAAAACGTCTGGGAAGAGTTGGAAATCGCCTCTTCAAAGCTGACCGTCGCTTTAATCCGGCCGCGGTAATTGCGGAACAAATCGTCCAAATGCGGCTCGAAAACCGGAGAAATCCCCTCGTTGACTTTCCTCACAATCTCCGGGTTAACGTCCACTCCGATGACATCATATCCCTTTGACGCAAAGCATGCCGTCATCGGCATCCCCAGTTTCCCGATTCCCACAATCGAAATCTTCCGGTCCGTCATATCGATGATCCCTTTCGTGTGTCAAACCGCGTTGTCATTGATCCCCTTCGCCCTTTCCCGTATCCATCCCACAATCGGCCGGCCCATCCGGCGGAAGTATATCATAACCTGAAGAAGAAATTTGGCAAGCCAGCCGAAAGCAAGACTGTCCTTTTTCAGAACCGGAAATGCCCGTATCTCACGGAAAATCCTCATGCCCGTAAGCGGGGATTTCTTCACTCTCCCGTTTTCCACCCGCCAATCCGCATCCCGGATGGAAAAACAATATTCCACTCCCCCGCCCAGTAAAAGATTCCGTTCGGCCTCGGGACCTTTCCAATGCCCCTTGGGAGTCGTTAAACCTTTTCGATAACCGTGGTTTTGATGAATCACCGTCACATCCGCCGTCGCGTCTATCACCGGAATTTTCCTGAGCCGTGCGTTATAAATCAGCCAATTGTCCCAGGTCGTTCTGCCGAGCGCAAAAGGCGGAATCTCTTCGTAGAGCCCCCTGGAAAAGAAAAAGTAATCGATCCCGTCCGAAGAATGAAGCCTGCCCCCAAGCATAGCCTCTTCTTTCAATTCTTCCCTCCAGGCGGGCCGCTCAAAATCAATTTCCCAATCCACATCTAAATCCCATCGTCGGCCGACCATCAGAAAACGCGAAAACGGATTTTCTTTCGGAAGGAGGTCCGCCGCAAGCAGAATATCCGCGTTGATGTAGCAAAGCAGATCAAATTGCGCGAGTTTCTGCGCCTTTTCAAAGATATCGTTCACAAGGGGAGTCCCGTACTCACTGCGAAGAATATCCGGAACACATCGCAGACCAAATTCCTCGCCCGCTTCCGGGACCCCCAGATCATCTCCGAACAGAATAATTTCGCCAACACCGGAGACTCTCTTCCAGGTACCGATTGCGTTCCGCTGAATCAGACGGGATTCACCCGTAAACGCTTTGGGACATGTAAAGATGGTTATCATCTTCCTATATATATAGGCGTTCTGCCCTTTCGCTACAAGAAGATATATCGGCAAGAAAAACCGGAATTATAGGAATAAAGGAGTTCACACCCATTTTCCGAGACAAATAAGACCAAAGACCACGAAATAAAGACCGGAGGTAAAAGACTACGGACCACCGACAACAGACCAAAGGCTAAAGACCGGGAAACGCAGACCGAAGACAACGGATCCGCCACAAAAACACAGGCGGACAGACAAGCTACTAGCGACGGGTTCTTCCGCTTTCGCCGAAGCCAGAAACATATCACACAAATCAACCTGTGAAGAGTGAAGCGAGACCGGAACTAAAAAAACCTGCTAACCCTTGAAACGCATCTTGCTGTTTCGCTTCACCCTTCACGAGATACGATTCAC
>JAKQXH010000012.1 GCA_029561555.1 Candidatus Omnitrophota bacterium | reverse complement strand
CCCGAGATCGCAGAGAATCTGCGCCCCAATCCCGTAATCACGCAGGTCCGGCTTGAACCCAAGATGCTCATTGGCCTGCACCGTGTCCATCCCCTGATCCTGAAGCGCGTAGGCCTTTAGTTTATTCGCAAGACCTATCCCCCGCCCTTCCTGTCTCATGTGGAGAAAAACGCCGCTCCCTTTTGCCGAAATGAATTTCATCGCTTCGTTCATCTGCTCGCGGCAATCACAGCGCAAAGAACCCAAAACTTCGCTTGTGAAGCATTCCGAATGAACCCGCACATAAGTCGGTTTTTCAAGTGTCTCCCCCTTGACCAGTGCGACATGCTCCGTATGATCGACCAGTGAACGGTATAAAATAACTTTCCAAATCCCGTATTGCGTGGGAATTTTGGCTTCACTCTCGCGAACAATTAACTTATCAAAATGCCGCCGGTATTCAATCAGAGATCGTATCGTCCCGACCTTTAAATGATGTCTTACGGCAAAAGCCGAAAGTTCGGAGGCCCGCGCCATCGTTCCGTCATCGCTAATAATCTCGCAAATCACACCAACCGGATGAAGGCCGGCAAGACGGGCAAGATCCACTGCCGCTTCCGTATGCCCGGCGCGCACCAGCACCCCCCCTTTTTTGGCGATCAAAGGGAAAATATGCCCCGGCGTCACCAAATCGGAAGGCCGGGAAGCCGGGTCGGTCAATAGTTCAATCGTTCTCGACCGGTCAAAAGCGGAAATTCCCGTTGTCACGCCAAAACGGGCATCGCAGGAAACGGTAAACGCCGTACGGAAAACATCCTCATTATGTTCGACCATACTCTGAAGTCCGAGCTGAGCCGCTTTTTCCTCCGTCATCGGGACACAAATCAGCCCTCTCCCGAAACGCATCATAAAATTGACCTTCTCGGGTGTCGCAAATTGAGCCGGGAAAATAAGATCCGCTTCATTTTCACGGCTTTCATCGTCCGTGATAATGACCATTTTCCCTTTTTTAATGTCATCGATCACTTCTTCAATCGGAGAAAACTTCATCACTGGCCTTTCTTCCCTAGTTTTAGAAGTACCTTACTCTAAAAGTATTTAGAGTAAGAAGCATGATAGCAATGCACAGGAAAGTTGTCAATAAACCCCCCAAAAGATACAGTTTAAAGATTATAGCTGCGCAGAAGGCTTGATAAAGCCATAGTCATGAAATGGTGGGAACAATTCCTTTAAGAATCCTCCTCCTCTACAGGTAAGGGAACCTGCAGAGGAGGAGGCAACTTTCCACCCCGACTCAGGATAAGGTGGTGTTAATATGAAAGGAGAGTAACACGTGCATACTTAGCCTGCTGAAGCTTTGCATGCCGTATTTCCACCCGATAAACGTATTTTCCGTTTTATCCCGAGTCACATTGACACACCCCTCGTTCTCAAAGATTAAGCACACACACAATCAGCGCCAGATTGCAGTCTCATAGCATCTCCCCCGCAAGATCCGGGAATTCGAACAGACCATTCCCTTCCTTGCGAAAAACAAGAAGCCGTTTCCGCAATCAGCTGATTGTCACAAGATCAATCAAAAGCCGGCTCGTCTGATAACTCTGTGCGTCGGCTCCCGTATATTTCACTCCTAAATACACTTTCACGTTTCCGTTTGCAACGGTCCGATCCGGAGTAAGCGTAGCACCAGCAGCCGATGACAGTGACGCAGTTTGCCCCGAAATACCAAACACCACAGAAGCATATCCTGCATCATACGGCTTCGCGCCATCCCATCCGTCACCTTCCCAGTCAGTTCCCTCGACCGGTGCCACATTATGCGTCGAAGACGGACATCCATCCGCAAAATACTCAATGGCTGAAGTCGTCTTGTTCTGGCAACGATATGATTTAGCCGGATCACTGGCCCCGTTACCGGTTCCGGTGAATTGCCAAATCACTTTGTCGTAAGCGCTGTTGCTGTTCAAATCGGTATACTCTCCCGCGTTACAAACTTTGTTCTTGTTGGCATCGTTACACATTGAAGCACCCAGTGCCGGGTCATTATCCGTACGGGTCCCCTGCAGCGTATCGGTGACAAAATACTCACCGGCCGCACCCGTAAACGTATAACCACCTGTAACTAGCGTGGGATTCACCATCCACGCCGCAGGAACGGTACTGTTTTTATCCGTCATCCCCACAAGACCATTCCCCAAGCCGATTCCCGTATATTTAGGATTCGCGCTTGCGTTGCGATTATCCGTCGCAATCGTGATTGCCTGAAAGCCGATCGAATTGTCATTGAAAGTCACGTCAATGTACGAATCGCCTTTGGCATATCCCGTTGTCGCGGCCGGAAACGCAACCGCTGAAGACGCTCCATTGGTTGCAACCAGCTTTAGCGGAGCCGAAAACGTGGAAACCCCCGTCACCGTCCCCGTTGCCGTGATAACCGTCGCGGCGGCGAACAACTCCCCTTGCAACGGCAGCAAGGTCATCAGCACCGCCAGCAGCACTGCGTAAAACTTTTTCCCTTTCATGTTACTCTCCTTTCACGCTTTAATTTTCACTTGATTGAACTTAAAAATCCTCATTTTATTTTTCCCTTACCGTGTCGCGGTCACCGTAACCGTCCTCCGGTTATGCACCACAAAAGTCTGATCCGGATTGATGGTCACCAATTCAATTCTCAGCATGCTGGTCTTATAGGTCCCCGCCGGCATAAACTTCAGATTCGCGCCCAAGTAAATATAAATCGTTCCGGTCACCGTACTTCTTCCGGGGTCGGGCGCATTGGCCAAGTTTCCCGCAAACGCGTCAATGTCATAGACAAACGAAGCGTATCCCGCCGGGAAAGGGCTTTCTTTCTTGTCCGCGACAAAAAACTGATTCGACGTCTTGATCGGCTCCGCGTTGGGATCCGAACCCGGAACAAATGTATAGCCCCCCGAAACCGGATCGGTGAAAACCACCCAATGCAATGCGGCATTCGTTGCCGTATTGCTGGTCAGAATAAGCCCGGAACCCGACCCTCCCCCCGTGTACTTCGGGTTCGCGCTGATATTCGAATTGTCCGTCGAAATGATAATCGCCTGATACCCGTCCCTCCCGCAGCTGAATTTGACCTCGAGATACTGCGAAAATGAAAGGTTATTCGAGCCCGACACATAAGTTCCCGTGATGGCAGTCCCGTTCATGATGGAAACGCTCAACGCGCTGCCGGTCGCATTCGCCGTCGCCGTGATAACAACCTCTCCCATTCCGGCGGAGGGAACACCGCAGAAAAGCAGCGCCAAAATCATCCAGACGGAAAGGATTTTTCTCTTCATGGCTTCGCGGGCTCCTTTTCAAATTCGAGATCCGCCGTTTTTTCCATAAAAATATTTTTCCCGTAAACGCTCCCGTAATTCAATTTCAGCGTCACCTGATAATCGCCCTCAGGAATCACTTCGTTCGGGAATTCATAATCAAACTCAAACGACCGCCCTCCGTAAATGCCGGGGACCCGGTTGACATCCAGTGTCTTAACGACTTTCCCCTGGGCCTTGTCGTAAATTTCCGCAAAACCGGGCGTTCGGATATGAAAATTGCTGTCGTTTTTAATCACCACCGAAAGCCTGAAAACCGGCGTCCCGTCTTCTTTCTTCGCCTGCTTGGCTGAAAAACTGGTCATCTCCGCGCTGAGCGTCTCGCGCCCCTTGGGAGTCAGATAGAAAATGACGCCCACGCGGGCCTCCAGATATTCGGCCTCCTGATATCTGAAAAAGACCTGGGCCACTTTTTCGTTCAAAAATATTTTAGGGGTCGTCACGGTATACTTGATTTTCACGGTTTGTTTGGGATCCAGGGTGATTTCCTTCGGCTCAATTTTAAGCCAGTCTTCCACCTTCATATCATCCGGCCTCCCGAAAAGCCTTGCCATCCAGTCTTCCGCCTCAATCCTGACCGTCAACTTGACGTCACCGTCGTTCGTCAGCGTGTAGTAATCCGACTCGGACTTTCCCGAATCCATCACTTTCTCAATCACCGTCGGTTTCACGCTGATTCCCGCAAACGCGGCATTCGCGCCGAACAAAAACACGATACCGGCAATCCCTGCCGCCAGCCACGATTTCTTCAAGTTCAGCTTTTTCATCTTTCCGTCCTTTCTTTTTTACCGTCCGACCCAAAAACCCTCATCACGAATAATGGCAAATTTCGACCTCAACGGATGCCCGGTAGTCCTGAGCGGACCCTTTCTCGAAATTCGCGCCCAAATAAACGTATACCGGGGATGTCCCCGTTCCCTTGCCGTGAACCGGCATTAAATTATCGGCTCCGTCGACGATAACCCTCTTTCTCAAAATATCCGAATTCAGAAAGTCCGAACGCCGCTTGTCTTGAATCTCCTCTTCAACACCCGGATCGCCCCGGAACAAATAGCCTCCCGGCTGAACCCCGTCAAACACCGTCCACAACATCGGAAGCGATTCGGTCGTTTCCGTCTGCCCGATCAAGCCCGCCCCTTCGCCTTCGCCCGTATAATCCGTGTTATTGGTGAAGATCGAAACCGCGGTCGAGCTGGTCGACAATCCGTACTGCACTTCGATATACTGCCCGGCATTTACATACGTCGTCCCCGCGGCATTGGTCCCAAAATCAAATTTGGATGCGATCTGATCATCCGAGATATTCTTCAGAACCGCCGAAAAAGAATCGCCCCCGCCGCCACTCGCGGATTCAAAGATCTTGTCGGTCGCGGCCTTGATCCTTGCATTCTGCTTGAACGTATCCCAAATAAAGCGGGTCCGGTAATTCTCGATCATGATCGCCTCCTGCCCCTTGTCGATGCCAAGGCAGGTTTTTGAAAAATTGCCGTCGTTATCAAAAGACTCTTTGAGCCCGTAAGAACAGAACAGATCCTGGTAAAAGTTGTTGTAATAAAACCGGAGTGCCTGAAATCCGAAATTGTCGCCCGGATTTTCATTCGCCATCGTCCGGAAAAACGGCATCGTGGAAACGGGGATATGCACGGCCACTGTTCCGTCATGCGCGCCGAGATTGAACGGCGGCGCGCCGTAACGCCCCTCGTAAAGGTTATCGGGCCGTTCCACCGCGGATAGGCCCCAGCTCTTCGAATGGAACGAGAACGGGAAAAACGAACTGCGGTCGATACAAAACTGCCGGTTCGCCCTCAAGGCCTGGACGGAATTCGCCCACCAGTTCACGCTGTCCACGGTTTCCTTGCCCGAGACCCGCTGCGGCTGATCATTTCCCAAAAGTTCGAAATCGAACCAATTGTGCGCGTAAAGATACGTGAACGCGGACCCGAAAAAGGAATTCACCAGACGGAAAGTCTCTCCGGTCGGGCTTTGATAACTTCGCTGAGTCCTCGGAAAGCTGTAAAAGCTCCTGAGATAATCCAAATCGTCCGGAGACGTTCCGATGGCAAGCAGCGAAAGAAGCAAAATTTCGTCCGTATAGCTGTCGTACACGCCGGAAAGCCCTGATCCCGGAGACCAGGCCCGGCTGAACATGTACGTGTTCGTATCGAGGAAAAATTTCCAGTTCGTGCCGGTGTAAATCTGATCCGCCTTCGTCTTCAGACTCCCGCCGAAATATTCCCCGGCCGTCAGCACTCCGGCAACAAGAAGCGCATGATCCACGGAAGAGACTTCGGAGTACCCGACCCGCGTCCCGTCAGCATTGATAAAGTGATAGAGAAACCCCTGTGTCCCGTAGTGAGACGGATCCTGCGCCTGGAGGCCCTGAATTCTGATGATATCGTCGAGAATATCTTCGGCTCTCTGTTTCGCCATCGCCGGCGTCACCCGATTCCAGTTCGGGTTATTGCTGTCATAACGGTTGGCGAGAATCGTGAGCGCCGTCAGCCCGAAACCGGTCGCGGCGATACTCGCGAAATCTTTCTGATCCGTATCCTTGACGTGACCGGCCCCGACCACCTGATCGTAAAAATAATGCGCCGCCTGAGATTCCGTGAGATCGATCAAGTCCTCGTCCGAAACGGCGGGGCCCGATGTCAGCGTAACCGCGGGCTTTTCATTCGGCACATAAGGCCGTTCCGAAAGGAAAAATTCGTCGATGAACAAAGTGCCCAACCCGTCGCCCTGGACGTCGTCTTCCACTAAAATCGTCACGGTATCGATCTCGGAAGTCCTCTGATAAAACGGGAACGAAAAATCCTGATATTGGGCGGTCGGCTTGAAGAAAATCACAAAACTCGAAAATTCCCCGCCCTTCCGCATTTCGATCACCAACTTGTAGGGATATCCCGCATTGGCATCTCCCCGAACCCTCAGGTTGATGGTCTTGTACTGGGAGATGTTGATCGAGCGGCCGAAATTCTCGAAATAAGCCCCGGAAAGCCCCTGATTTTTCAGATCGTAATTGAATTTCAGGGCATTCCCGGCACCCAGCGTCCCCAATCCCTCGGGTTCCGTCACAATCTCCCGTGAAGACTGCGCGTGGATCGGATCTCCGTCGACCAATCCCTGATTGGGGAAATAATTGAGAATATCGAGGCCGCGCTCCAAATCAACGGCGATATTGACGACATTGGAAAAGTCGGAAGCCGCGCCCCCGTTTTCGGGAAGATCGTTGTAAGCGCGGACACGGTAGAAATAAGCCCCGCTTGTCGTCACCGTAATCGGCTCATAATTCCCGCTCGGGAAAAACGACCTTATGACCGTCTGGAAATCGCTGGTCGCGGATTCCTGCACTTCGTAAAGCTTCGCGCCGGAAGCGGACTCATCGCTCCAGTGAAGCGCATATTTCCCGCTGAAACTCGCGATACCCGGATCGATCAGGGAAGGAATATTCGGAGCACCCGGCGCAACATCCCCTACCGTAATTTTCACGTTTTGCTCCGCCGTGAGATTTCCGTCGCTCACCTGGAACTTAATCGTGAAATCGCCGGCCTGATTGAAATCGGGATTGAAGGTAAACGTCTTGGTCGCCGGATCAAAACTGGCGTTTGCCGGAAGCCCCGTCGCGCTGAAGCTGATCGGATCGTTGTCCGGATCGCTACCGCTAACCGTGAAACTCAGGGTTTCCCCTTCGTTCACCGTTTTGTCCGCGATCGGATCCAAGACCGGCGCGCGGTTCGTGTTTTGCACGGTAATTTTCGAGGACGCGGATGAAGACAAAAACCCGTCGGATACGGTAAATGTGAAATCGTAGACGCCATTCTGTTCATAGTCCGGCGCGAAAGTAAAATGCACGACTCCCGCATTCTGCGGATCGATCGCGAGAGAAGCGTTTCGCGGTTTAGGGCTCGGCGCGGTAATCGAAAACGCAATCGCGTCCCCGTCGGGATCGCTGCCCGTCACGTCAAATTGAAGCGTCTCCCCTTCCTTGAGCGTATGATCTTGGAGCGCGCCGATCGTCGGCCCCTGATTGACCTTCACGCCATTGACCGTAATCTGAATCACGCGGGAGCCCGTAAGATCTCCGTCGGAAGCGCGGAAAGTCACGAAATACTGACCTTCCTGAGTGAAATCCGGATTAAATTCGAATGTTCCCGTCCCGTTTCCGTTATCCGTCAAATTGGCGTTTGCAGGAACCCCGTCGGCGGAGAGGCCGATCACATCGTAATTGATTCCGCGCGAATTGTCCGGATCCGTCGCCGTAAGATTCAGCGTCAATTTCTGCCCCTCGTTCACAGTCGTATCGCCCGTGACCGCCAACTCCGGCGCGGAATTCTCGCGGATCACATTCAAACGGTTCGCCGTGATTTTGTTTTTCACGTCCTGGACCGTTCCGCTCGGCCAGCGGATCGAAAACGAATCCACCGCGGCGGAAGTCCCGAGCCCGAAATTTTGAATCAGAGATTCCTTGCTCCCGCTCGCACCCTCCCGGACCGTGCGAATCAAGCGACGGGATGAGCTGACCAAATCCAGTTTCGCGCCGACACCCTGGCGATTCGTCCGGGTCCCGAGAGTCTGGACCTGGATGAAATTATTGGTTTTAGGGGAGTCATTACGGAAAATCGCCGAAGGATTGCCCGCAACAAACAAATCGACCATGCCGTCCGCGTTGTAATCCCCGCAGGCAATCCGTCTCGCGGCAAGAGGCAATTCGGTGTTCGTCCCCTGCGTCTGATCGGTAAATTTCCCGGCTCCGTTGTTCGCCAGGAAAATATTCTGTTCGCCGTCCCGTGCGATAAAAAGGTCCCGGTATCCGTCGTTGTTGAAATCGACAACCGCAACGCCTTTCGGGTTGAGTCCGAGCGAAGGAATACCTGCCTGAGCGGTCACATTGCTGAACGCTCCGTTCCCGGCATTTTGATAAAGCAGGCTTGCGGTATTTGAACCGTTCGCGACAAAAAGATCGGCAAAACCGTCGTTATTGAAATCACCCGATGTGACGGCCATCCCGAAACCGTTATTGGAAATCCCCGCGCCCGTATTGACCAGAAATGTCCCGTCTCCCTGATTCACGAAAAATACGTTTGCGGAAAGGTAATTCACCACATACAGGTCGAGGTCCCCGTCATTGTCGGCGTCGAAGAAAACCGCGGAACGGTTGTGATCCGAAACGCCCGATTGAACGCCGGCCGACGCCGTTACATTCTGAAACGTGCCGTTCCCGAGATTCCGGTAAAGCGCGCTCGAGATGTCGGAATTGACCACAAAAAGATCGAGCCACCCGTCGTTGTCATAATCGGCCCAAATCGCGCCTTCGCTTGTCCCTCCGGAACTGACGCCGGACGAAGACGTCACGTCCAGAAACGTTCCGTCCCCGTTATTCTGCAAAAGATAATCCGCTCCGTCTCGCGCGATAAAAACATCGGGAAACCCGTCGTTGTTGTAATCCCCCAACGCCACGGTCCCGCCCGCCGGATTCCCGCCGAGATTCAGAAGAATAATTTCGCTAAACGTGCCGTTTCCGTTGTTCGAAAAAATCGAATACGTGCCGAGCGTTCGCGCAACGACCAAATCCATTCTGCCGTCGCCGTTCACATCTCCGAGCGCAATCGATTCGGCGTCCAGCGAACCGCCAAAGCCCGTACTCGAAGCGACGTCGGCAAACACGTAAGAAGTCTGTGCGGATCCCGTTCCCCCGCCGGTATCTCCGGTCCCGGTATCTCCGGTCCCGCTACCCGACCCGCCGGTCGTTCCGGTCCCCGTCGTTGTCCCGGTTCCTGTTCCCGATGTCGGATAAAAGCCCGGCTGAGACACCCCGTTCCCGACCATCATCGGCCCTCCTCCGTGCGCTCCTCCCGTTCCGGTTCCTCCGGTCCCCGTTCCTCCGGTCCCGGTGCCTCCAGTCCCCGTTCCTCCCGTCGAACCCACTTGAGGGCTAAAAAACGATTGACCCGTCGCACCGCCCATGGGAGTCGGTGTTCCTCCCCCGGGCTGAGTCCCTCCAACGCCGCCTTCGCCGCCCGTCGATCCTTCCCCGAAATTCTCGGGAGTATCAGGGGAAAGGGGAACGTCATCGTTAGCGGAAAGGACAAAAAAGAAAATTTTCTGTGTGACAATATGAATTCCGTCCGTCACGCCGAACGTCACCTCGTATTCGCCGGCGTGAACTTCCTCGGGGGTCCAGCTGAAATGCCCGTTTTCGAATGTCGCATCCGGAGGGAGGCCTTCAGCGAAAAACTCGAGCGCATCGCCGTCAGGATCTTCCGCGGTCACGTCAAATTCCGCGAGAAGCCCCGTGCTGAAGATAAAATCGGGAAGTTGATTCAAAACCGGAGGTCTGTTTTCTTGTCCCGCTTCGGCAAAAAGCACGGAATTCCCCGCGGTGCCTTGAAAGGCCATAAACACCGCCAGAAACATCGCTATCGCTTTTCGCGTGAAGCAGTTCATTTCCACCACCTCAATTCTTTTTGTGATATCCTGAGATGTCTAGTTATACTCTTGGGCTCCCCTGATTTCCCTTTCATCCTTTTTAAGCCCTCCCCGTCGCCTCGGCTAGATTCTCAGAATTTGAAAAGCCAACAACCAAAAAATCTCTCAGTAATTTATAGACGTATTATGTCTGCCTCCCGTCCCGGCACTTTTACCCCGCCAGCACCCGGAAGGCCACAAATTTAAATCACGAATAAAGACAAAAGCCGAATCACCTCGGGAAACTCTTTGTTACCTTGGTAATTCGGCTTCTCGTTCTCGTCTGCCGCAAAAAACCGGCCTTTTTTCAGAACAGCATTTCTGCCAAAAGTCCGTTCCCCGCAGCCTTTTCATGTCTCGCGTATGCTGCTACGATCCAGAAACAGCGATCCTGCTTCCTCAAAAACCCACTTCTTCTGTTCCTGGCTTTCACATTTCTGCTTCATTCCAGCACTCGCCATCCATGCTTTATCCGTGAACGAGAATTGAAGAGTTTCCCCTTTTTTTTCCCGTCACAAATTAAGCAATCGTGACAAGCTCTACCTTCAGCATGCTGGTCTTGTAATTCTGCGCATCTCCTCCGGCATAGTTCACGCCAGTAAACACAACCACCTTACCGTTACTGACCGTTCTACCGGGAGTGTTTGCCGCACCAGCCGCCGCTGAAAGTTCAGCGCTCTGTCCCGCGATGCCGAAAACCACAGAAGCATAGCCGGGGTTGTAAGGCTTCGCGCCATCCCAACCATCGCCGTCCCAGTCGATTCCTTCGACCGAAGCGACATTGTGAGTTGCAGAAGGACATCCATCCGCGAAATACTCAATCGTTCCGTCCGACTTTTTGGCGCAACGATACGATTTCGAATTCGCGCTGTTTCCGTCCCCCGCGGCGGTTCCCTGCCACAAAACTCTGTCATAGGCACTGTTGGTGTTCAGATCCGTGTATTCTCCCGCATCGCAAACTTTGTTCTTGTTCGCGTCATTGCAGGAAGAAGCTCCAAGAGTCGGATCATTATCCGTCCTGGTGCCCTGCAGAAGATCCGTGACATAGTACTCGCCGGGCGCTGATCCGGTAAAAGTGTATCCGGTTCCCTTTGTGGCCTGTGTCATCCAAAGAACGGGCACAGTCACATTGGTCGTCGTCACACCCACCAAACCATTCCCCTGCGCAATACCGGTGTATTTGGGATTCGCGCTCGCGTTGCGGTTGTCCGACGCAATCGTGATCGCCTGAAACCCAGTACTGTTGTCGTTAAACGTGATGTCGACGTACGCATCTCCCGTTGTAACGCCGGTACCGTTGGCATAGGTAATCTTCGAAAGTGCCCCGTCGCTCATATCCTTCAGACTTGCGCTGAACGAAGAGACTCCCGAAATAGCTCCCTCGGCTGTGAAAGTAACAGCGTACAGTTGACCCTGAAACGGCAGAAAGGCCATTGCAGCGGCAACTACCACTGTGATTAGTTTCTTACCCATCTCACTTTCCTCCTTTTCTAGATTTAAGTGAAACTCCATTGATTCCTATTTAACGTGAAATCCTAAAAAAATTTTAAAAAACCGTCAATACTAATTCTCTCTTGAAAAAAATCTTCCGAGTGTTTCGAAAAAATTTTATTCCAATTTTAAAAGATTTTGCAAAGCCTCTTGCTCAATACGAAATATAGCACATGCCCCTAGGTAAAGCAAGCCTTTTTTAAACATGGAAAAAAAACTGCTTTTCGAAGGGAAATTGATTGGTATTATGATTCATATCCTATTTTTTCTGATTAAATAAGAAATCAATGCATTCAAAAAGACTAGTTATGATAAATATTGACAAAACTGATGTTTTCGACTAAATAAGCTAGAAAAAACAAATCAATTTTGATGATTTTTGATAGCTCCCTTCCCAGAGAAACATTTATCGTAAAGAGGGATCAAAATCGGAAATTTCAGAAAATGCATAAAACCTAAAAATGGAAAATTCTTTCGTTTTTCGATAAGTTAAAAAGCCGATTGCGGCATTCGGCTTCAAAAAATCAAACGCGCTTACTTTAAAGCAGCGGATTTCCGGAAAAATAAAAATCCTATTCGCCAAATACACAAACCCGTTACAAGAATTCCCGGTATCTATTTTACCCGCTCGTTCGAGACTCCGATTTTAAAGAAATTCTTTCGGCCGTGAAATCTTACAATATAATTAAAGGAATCCCTCGCCGGGATCGATACTTAGTACAAAAGGATTTCAAGCATTCCAAGGAGCTCTGATGCTTTATTCGAAGAAAAGCTCAAACACATTCGCGTTTCGCCTGGAGACTTTAAGAGATACTCTTTTGATCCTGGCGGGCGTTGCCGGACTGACAATGATTTTTCAGCTCTGTTCGGTTGCTTTTATGCGGGTTTTCCCCGCAAAACCGGTCGACCCGAGCATGGTCGCAACCCCTCAAGCAATGGCAAATGAACTCATTCCCTACGAAAACTTTGAACAGAAAATGAAAGCCCGGAACATTTTTTTCTTTCAGCCCAAAGCTTCTTCCAAACCCGCCGAAGCGGGGATTCTCGAGAAAGTAAAAGACTTGGCATTGATCGGAATCGTGAAAACAGGTAATATGGAAGCCATTTTGAAAGACAAAAAGACAAATCGCACGACTTTTGTGCGGGTCGGACAGCGCATCGGAGAACTTGAAGTCAAACAAATCAAAGAAAGCAGTATCATCCTGAAATCAAAAGACAATGAGACAGAACTGTTCCTCAGCTAAAAAAATCGTTTCCTTTTTCATCGCGTTGACCTGCCTTTGCTCATGGACCTTCGGGCCATCCGCTTTTGCGGCAGACAAAGGGCCGGAGACACCGACCGGAATATTGGAATCGGCGACTTCCGCCGAAACCAATGTTGCGGGGGGAGCCCGGCAACGGATCACGATGGATTTGAAGGGCGTTGATATCCTGGACGTCTTGAAAATCCTTTCCAAACAAACCGGTCTGAATATCGTCGCGGGACGCGAAGTTCAGGGAAACGTGACGTTATTTCTCCAGGACATTGACGCCTGGAATGCGCTCCGGAAAATTCTCGAGACCGCGAATCTTGCTTATGTCAGGGAAGAAGGGATTGTGCGGGTGATTTCGGAAAAAGAGTACGAGCAACTCTTCGGGAAACCGTTCTATGATTACCGGAAAGCGCAGACCTTCAACCTGAAGTACGCGAAAGCCTCCGAACTGGGCGAACTCATCAATGAGGTCAAATCGAGCATCGGGCGCGTGATCATCGATGACCGGACCAATACGGTGATCGTTTATGATATCCCGGACACCCTGACGGAAATTTCCCGTATCGTCTCGGAAATGGACCTGCCGACGCAGAGAAAAGTCTTCTCCCTGCGATATTCCATTGCGGAAGATTTGGAAGCGAAATTAAAATCCATCGTGAATCCGGTTACGGGATCCCTTGAGATTGATAAGCGTTCCAATAAAATCTATATCAGCGATACTCCAGAACGGGTCCGCCAGGCAGACACGATCATTCAGGAATTCGACGTTCAGCCCGCACAAGTCCTGATCGAAGCAAAAGTCGTTGAGATCACACTCAACGATCAGACAAGATATGGGGTTGACTGGAATTTGTTTTTCCGCATTCACGGACGGCCGTATCGCATTAACTCCAACAATAACATTCCCACCAGCCCCACCAACGGGCCTCTGGCCAACGCCACACTCACGAATTTCATTAAAGGTCAAAACACCGGAATCACGGGAGATAATTTCAATTACACCATCTCCGCTTTGGAAGGGATTGGGAAAACCAACGTCCTGTCAAGCCCGCGCCTGACCGTCCTGAACAATCAGGAAGCAAAGCTGGCCGTCGCGACCCGGGAACCTTTCATCAGCCAGACCGTTATCCAGGGGGACACCACCGCAACGACGGCGGATAACGTTCAGTTTGTCGATGTCGGAGTCACCCTGACCGTTAAGCCGACCATCACGGAAGACAATCATGTCATCATTAAAATTAAACCGGCCGTCAGCAGCTCGGGGACCCCTCTGGAGCTCCAGGGCGTCGCGTCGGGAAGCAACACGACTTTCGTCCGGACACGGGTCCCGGTCGTCACCACTCAGGAAGTGGAAACCACCGTCATCGTTAAATCCGGAGCCACCATTATTATGGGCGGATTGATTCAAGACCGGCTCGAAAAAGTTGCAAAGAAAGTACCGGTCGTGGGCGATATCCCGGTCATCGGCGTACCGTTCCGGACAAAATCCGAAGATTTCAAAAAAACCGAGCTCGTCGTTTTTCTCACGCCCTACATTCTGCAGCCCAATTTAAACGCGGACACCAGCCGTTATCTGGATGATCAGGGCGAATTACTTGATTTTGATAAAACGGCCAATGTCAATTACGAGGACAGTTACAAGCGTTCGAATGAACCGTTCAAGCGCAACGCGCGTCCTTATTGGCAAAAAGAAGCTCCTCAGATGATTCAAGAGAAACAATCGTCGCAAGATCAGCAGGCAAAAACCGGGCCGGCAAAGCCAACGGGTGAGACCATCAATCTATCGACGTCGCAGGGGAAAGAAACCCCGTCGATGAAACAACTGGAAAACAAGAAAATTGTGGTCATCGAGCCCGAAGAGCCAACATCTCAAACGATGGAATTTCCTGCCATTATCGGCCATCAGCCGGTAACTCCCCGCTTCAAGAGAATTTCGAGGGAGAATAGAAATGCTGCGAATCCTGCCGACACCAAAGGAAATCCCTCTGAGGAAGTTTCCGGTAATCTACCGGCCCCGATTCCCTCCTTGCTTGAAGGGAACCCAAAAGAAACCGCAGCCGTTTCTTCCTCGCTGATTCCCGACAATCAGAGTGAAATCATCACCAAAGAGGTCTCGGAAAACGGCAGTTCTTCCGCAGGGGTGACCACTTGGCAGCAATATTATCAATCCCTTCGCAGAGACATTCTGGATACGCTAAAAAGTCATTCAACCCTCAAAGAAATGCACGGCGATATCCGCCTGGAGTTTACCGGAACAAATAGCGGCGCGATAAAGGATCTCAAAGTCCTTGACACCAAAGAAGTTCGGGGGTCCGGACAAAAAACTTTGATTGCGGAAGCATTGAAGAAGAGAAGTTCTTACACGCCGCTTCCTCAAGAACTGGGGAAATCCAAAAAAGTCCAGCTAACCGTCCGTTTGTAAGTCGGCCCGGATGCCTGCTCTGCATCCATTCGTTATTCTAAAAATCGGAAAAAGGATCAAAAGAAAGCTTATGTCGATTTAGCGTTTGACCCTCAGGCGCCCCTCATATAAAATGCAGCACAAATGAAAACTTTCCGTTACAAGGCGCGAAAAGGGCTTCAGGAAACCGTCGAAGGAACGATTGAAGCAAAATCCCGCGACGAAGCCATCGTCCTTCTGACTCGGGAAGGACTTTTCCCTCTGGACGTCATTCAGGAAAAAAGCGAACAGCCCTTTCACGCAAGCATTCCTTCCCTCTTAGGGATTTCAAAGATTTCCTCGCGCGATAAAATCGCTTTCCTGGAACGCCTGGCGGATCTGACGGAAGCCGGCCTAACAATCTTCCGGGCCCTGGAGATTCTATCCAATCAGCCCCAAAACCCCTTACTGCGAAATACTCTTATCGACGTCAAAGAATCCATCCGAACGGGAAAAAGCCTTTCGGACGCGATGGAAAAACATCCGGAGTGCTTTTCGCCGTTCGTCATGAGCATGGTCCGCGCGGGAGAGCAGAGCGGGACTCTGGATAACGCCCTCCGGGAATGCGCGCAGGCACTCGAGCGGGAATACGAAATGCGGCAAAAAGTCGCTCAGGCCTTCGTTTATCCGTCCATGATCCTGTCATTCGGATTCCTGACGGTCTTGGTACTGTTATTTTTTGTTATTCCCCGTTTGGAGGAAATTTTTCAGGATCTGGGAGGTTCGCTCCCCTTTATAACCCGGTTCTTCGTCTTTCTCAGCCGCGTTTTAACCCGATTCGGATGGCTCTTTGCCGGCATCATTCTCTCGTGCGGTATTTACCTCAAGAATAGAGCAAAAAAACAAAAGGAAAAGTCGGGAACTTTTTTTGAAAAAATCCCCTGGCTAGGGCAGTTTAGACGGATCGAAGACACTGTTTACTTCACGCGGACCCTTGGGTTGCTCCTGGGCCACGGCATTTCGATTATCGAAGCCTTGACGGTCGCCTCCCAGGTGATCCGGAGCGCCGGCCTTCGAAAAAAAATCGTGGAAATCAAAGGGAGCGTGATTCAGGGAGCTTCCCTTGCCCGCGCAATCGAAGAGCATAAAACATTCGACGTTCTGGTCCTCAATTTCGTGCAGACCGGAGAAGAATCCGGCACATTGGACAAGACCCTTCAAAAGCTCTCCGGCATTTATGAAAAGCAACTTGAGCATCTTATTAAAATTTCGACAACCCTGGTCGAACCGCTTTTGATTTTATTGATCGGAGTGCTCGTCGGGATGATTGTCGTCAGCATGCTTCTTCCCATTTTCGAGATCAGTCTTCTGGTACACTAGGAGGGTCGCAATGGACAGGAAAGGATTCACCCTGATCGAACTGTTGATCGTCATCATCATACTGGGAATTTTGGCAAGCTTGGCAATTCCCCGTCTTGCCGGACGGACGGAAGAAGCGCGCATTCAGGCCGCCCGTTCCGATATCGAAGGGGGACTGTCCACGGCCCTCGATCTTTATGAAATGGACATGGGAAAATATCCCGCCAGGCTTGAGGACCTGATCCGGAAACCGGCGGGAGGATCACGCTGGAAGGGACCCTATTTCAAAAAGAGAAACATCCCTTTGGATCCCTGGAAACATCCTTATGTCTACCGTTTCCCCGGAACGAACAACAATTCCGAATATGATCTTTCTTCCAACGGCCCGGACGGTATCGAGGGGAATCAGGACGACATCACCAATTGGAACGCCTGACGGTGTTTACGCCCCCTTCCCCGCGTAGGCTTCGCATCATCGCTCCTCAGAACCCTCGAAAACCCCTCCGACGGTCAGAACCCGGCTTTACGTTGTTGGAGCTCCTCGTTCTGCTTCTTATTCTCGGTTTGGCCGCGCTACTGATCCTCCCCCGGTTTTCGGGAAGCCGGGAAAAACTGGCTGAAAACTCTCTCCTCCGCGATCTGGAATCAAAGATACGCTATGCGCAATATCACGCGGTGCTTGAGAATAAACGGTACCTTTTCCGTTACGACCGGGATAAAAAAGAATACGGAATCCTGCGGGAACCCGATGAAAGCACCGGGGAATCCTGGGTCGCCCCGCCCGGAAGCTGGGGAAAATTCAACTCCGTAACGGAACCGCTGAAACTCACCGTCCGAAAGAAAAACGACATCCTTTTTCTGCCGGACGGAAGCGCAAGTGAATCGGAAATTTTGGTTTTAAAAAATAACAGGGACATAGCATCGCTTCGGCTTGGAAAAACACTGGGACGCATTGAAATCCGGCGCAAAAACTCATGAGCAACCGCTTCTTTCCTGAAAACAATACCGGCTTCACACTGCTTGAAGTTTTAACCGCTATGGTTGTCCTGGGGCTCGCACTCGGCATTTTGATCCAAGGAACGGCGGTATTGATCAAGGCCGGAGTGAAAGCGCGCGATACGTTCGAGGCATCGCTTCTTCTCGATCATTTGCTCTTTGAAATCAAGAGCTGCGATAAACTCGAGTCCCTGGAAGATTCAAGCCGGGACGTTGCAGTCAAAACCGACTTCATCCCCGGCGGCTGTTCGTACCGGATTCATTCCGAAATCCTCGGCGAAACAAAAACACAATGGAAGCCGATCGCCATTTACCGCCTGGTCAATACCCGGCTTGAATGGAAGGGGGGAAAAGAATTTTTGTCTCTGGACACGGTCGTGCGGGAGCGGCAGACATGACTCCGACCCGAAAAATCCGCTGCGGGGGATTTACCCTGCTGGAAGCGCTAATCGCAATCTTAATCGCCGGCCTAATGTTGATCGCGGCTATGACCGTTCTCCGCGCCGAAATCAGCGCATACCGAAAATTAGACCGGTCCTCGGGAGAGCTATTCGAGTTGAGGCTTTTCTGGACTACGCTGGAGCGCGAGTTCCGCAATATGATTCCCTACTCGAAAGCCCCTTTTTCCGGGAAAGAAAACCGATTCAGCTTTTCGACGGTTCTCGTTAAATACGATGCCGGATCCGCCGCGGAAACCCCTTCAAGAGTTACTTACCAATACGACGAACGGGGACTCACGCGCCGGGAAACGCCTCTGCGTTCCCTTTTAAGCTCGGAGGACGGATCCGTGAAAAAAATCATACCTTCGCTCAAAAAATTTATCGTAGAATATGCGTATCGGGAGTCGAATCATCCGGAAATTTATTGGGGAGACTCCTGGGAAAGCGATCAGGGACTGCCGCGCGGGGTACGAATCACGCTCAGTCTGAAAATCGCCGACGAAACCGAAAAAAAAGATCGCGGCCGGGAATTCTCGATTGCAAAGGAATTTTACAATCCGCAAGGAAGCTGGGGATGGAGAGAAAAGGGTCTGTCTTAATCGTTGTTTTATGGGTCTTGGCGGTACTGTCCCTTCTGACGGTTTCACTCGCTTTGTTGACGCGGTTGAACACCCAAATGGCAAGCGGACGGCTGAAAAGAATTGAAACCCGGGAGCATCTCGAATCCGCGGTACAATTCGCCCGTTACCTGATCGAATCGGATCCGCATCCTCAATCCGATCATCCGGGAGACCCCTGGTTCGGAAAGCATGATCTGTCGGAGTGGCTCCCGGAAACACCAATCGAGATCGACATCCGGGACGAAGAAGGAAAAATCAACGTCAATCTGGCATCGCCGGAGCTCTTGAAAACTCTCTTTGGAATCCTGATAAGAAACGGCAAAAACCTAGACACCGACATCGAAGAATTATCCGCAAGCATTGTCCGTTGGCGCGGAAACGAGGCCTCCTTCGGCACTCCGACCTCTTATCCGAACAAAAAAGCCCCCTTCGAATCCCTGGAGGAACTTCTCCTGATCGAACGGATCACGGCCCGGGACTTCGAAACCATCAAACCCTTTTTGACCGTTTACTCCCCAAGAGGGGATTTATCTCTTCGGGTCAATATCAACACGGCTCCGGATGAAATCATCGAAACGCTTCTTCAGACCGTTCCCGGAGATGAATTTTCAAAGCAGGCTCTACTCAACGCCCTTCGAGCCGCTTTGCAGGATGCCTGGCAAGGGAAACAAAGGTTTTTCCGGTCCGAAGATCTGACCCCCGCGGAGTTTCTTAGAAAATTAAATCTTTCGACCACATCGCAGACGATCGCGCTTTCAGGCCAGTTGACCCGCTTCCTGACGGTCAATTCGGCTTATTTTTCCGTTTCCGTCCGGGACCCTTCCGTTAAAAATCTTTCGGCCGGCATCACGGCGGTGATCGGACCCTCCACCGGTCGATCCGCGGCGGAATTTCAGGCCACGGTCCAGGGGCCGGCATTTTTCCGTTCGGACGCGTTGGAAATCTTAAGCTGGCGGGAGCGTTTATGAGCCGGGACCTTTTTTCGAAAATGTATTCTTCCGATCTGAACATCTTCATGGAAGGCGAAACCGTTTACTGGGCTCACTTGGAAACGATACTGGGCCGGACACGAATCCGCTCGGGTGAATTTCTTTTCGATCCCCAGAAATTAATCGAAATAAAGCATGATCTTCCCAAGAAGCCCTCCCGGGTCACTTTAATCCTGCCCCGCCAGGAAATGTTGAGCCGGACGCTGAAGCTCCCTTCTCCCGATCCGGAAGAGATCTTCAAACTGATCGAACTCAGACTCCCGCAGGAAATCCCCTACACCCTGAATGAAATCGTCTACGTCATCGCGTCTTGCCGGCCTCTAGAAGATCATAACACCGAAATCCGCATTCTGTGGGCCCTCAAAAGCAATGTGCAGTCAAAACTTGAGGTCCTGCACCTGTTGGATTATGTTCCTGATCTGATTTTATCTTCTTCACAGGCGCTCTGCTGCGCGTATCAGTCATTCAAAAACCGGCATTCAACCCCCGAAACGGCCCTCTTGCTTCAATTGGACGAAAGAGAATCCGAATTATTACTGTTGCACGGCAAGAACATTTTACACACCCGTCTGATTAAAAAAGACCTGGCCGGCATTCTGGAAACACCGGAAGATCTGCTACGGGAATTCGATTCACTGGCGGGACTTTCCGAAAAGGAAAATTTCGAAAAACCTCTTGCTCTTCTGATCGCCGGAGCCGATACCAACGACTCATTCCCGGAATGGATTTCCAAAAAAACCGAGCTCTCCGTTCAAAGACTACCTTCGCCGGTTAAACCGGGACTCCATCCGAGAAAAAGTGTTGAAACCTTCTTGACGGCTCCCATCCCGCCGGAACAGACGGGGCTTTCATCCGAAGACATCCGGAAAAAACAGCAAATCCGGAGAAAGGCACGGCTGGCCCGGCAAATTCTTACGTTTGGAGCGGCTTTCATTCTTTTCAGCTTGTCATCGTTATGGCTGGATTTATCGGCCAAAGAAATTTACAAAGCCAAACTCGAAAAATTCTGGCGGGAGCTCTCCCCGGATGCGAAGAAAGTCCTTCGGATTGCTCACGAAATCAAGTTCTATCAGGAATTCCAGAAAGAAAAAACAATCCCTTTGGAATTTCTCTCGAGTCTTCCGGGCACTCTTCCCCAGGGAATTTCCCTGACTCAATTTGAATACACTCAGGAAACCGGTTTCCAGCTTCGCGGAGTCGGAGACAATCATGAATCCATTCTGCGATTCCTGAAGGAAATCCGGAAGCTACCGTATATTTCAAAAGCGGACTTTGATTTTTCGACGCGAAGGAAACAATCGGGACGGGAATATTTCGAATTCCAAATTTCGGCCGTTCCCGTAAAAACGGAGTGGCCCCGCCCATGACCCCGCCGGATAAAGAATCCAAGCTGCAGGCAATCCGGGGCATCTTCGCCTCTGCCGGTCGGGAACACCTCCTCTTCTGGGCCGGAGGCGTCCTCATTTTGCTTGCGTCCCTGTTTGCGGCAAGATCCCTCTCGCTTCGGATTTCCGGTCTCCAATCGGAAATCGATTCGATCCGAAGCAATTTGAGTTACGAGCGGGGCGTTCTTGAAAAATCCGGCGAATTCCTGGCCGCCTACAAAAAAATGCCGCCTCGTCCGCCGGAAATCCGGAACCCGGAAGAAAAGATGGGACAACTGGCCGGCACAATCGAACGGCTGGCAAAAGAAGAGAATCTTATTTTAAACCATATCCGCCCCATGCCCCAGGCTCAGCCGGACGACAAGCAGTTTCTGGGAATGGAAGCGGAACTGGAGGGGGACATCGGCGGGATTTCACGCTTTTTGTACAAAGTTCTGTCGCTTCCGGAGTTCCTGAAACTTGAACGGCTCCGGCTGGCTCAAAAATCCCCTATGGCCCTGCAACTCAAAGCGGAACTGGAAATTTCACTTCTACGGGAAACGCCAAAATGATCAGAAAAAAAGATTACCTGGTTGGAGAACTTTTAATCAAAAAAGGATACGTCAGTCTGGCCCACATTGACGAGTGCCTGAAAATCCAAGAAAAAACGCGTCAATATCTGGGGGCCATCCTGGTGCATAAAGGTTACATCGACGAACTTAAGCTGCTTGAAGTCTTGTCCGACCAGCTTGGAATCCCTTATCTGAATCTCCGGCAATGTTCGATCGAGGAAGCGGCCGTCAAAAAAGTCCCGGCAAAACTTGCGTTTCACTATAAAGCGCTGCCGGTCTCCCTCAAAAAAGGAAAACTCACGGTCCTGGTCGCGGATCCGCTCGACAACCGGCTTTTCGACGAACTCCCGACCCTGCTCGGTTGCGAAATTGAAATCGCCATCGGTCATGAAAACCAGATTCTAGAAGGACTTGACGCTCATTATGGGCTCGGCGCGGAGACACTGGACCGAATGGGAGGAAAGGGGAAATCCCGTGCCGAGATTCCCTCCGGGCAGGTTGCTCAAGTCCTGGACTCCAAAAGCTCCGAAGATTCCGTCGTCAAACTCGTGAATCAGCTCCTGCTGGACGCCCAGAAGTCCCGCGCGACGGACATTCATTTCGAACCGTACGAAGACGAACTGCGCATCCGTTACCGGATCGACGGAATTTTGCAGGATGCCAATATCCCTTCCGCCATCAAGCAATATCAGGCGAACATCATCTCCCGGATCAAAGTTATGGCCAACCTGGACATCGCCGAAAAACGGCTTCCGCAGGACGGTCGCATCAAAATCCGGAGCCATGGAGGGGAAATCGATCTCCGGATTTCCGTGCTGCCAACCACTTACGGCGAAGCGATCGTCGTCCGGCTTTTATCTCCCACTCAGTTGCTGCAGATCGAAAAACTGGGATTTGAACCGGAAAACCAGAAAAATCTTCAGCACCTGCTGAAAAACCCTTACGGAATTATTCTCCTGACGGGACCGACGGGGAGCGGGAAGACCACCACGCTTTACGCCTGCCTCGCGAAACTCAACGACCACAAACGGAAAATCATCACGATCGAGGACCCCATCGAATATCAGTTGAAGGGAGTCGTCCAAATCCAGGTCCACCCCAAAATTGGCCTGAGTTTTTCTCAGGGACTCCGGCACGTGCTGCGCCATGATCCGGACGTCATCATGGTGGGGGAAGTCCGCGATCAAGAAACCGCGGAAATCACCATCCGGACGGCCCTGACGGGGCATCTTGTCTTCTCGACTCTTCACACCAATGACGCTCCCGGTGCCATCGCAAGGTTGTTGGACATGGGAATCGAGCCTTACCTAGTCTCGTCCAGCGTCATCGCGGTGATCGCTCAGCGTCTTGTGCGGGTCATCTGCCCCAAATGCAAACGGCCGGTCAAAGAAAAATCCCCGGCTTTCCTGGAAGAAATCCCGCCGGAATTTCATCTGCTTCCCTTCTGGGAAGGAGAGGGCTGCGAAGCCTGCAAAGGAACCGGATTTCACGGGAGGACTTCCATTCACGAACTCATGATGATCGACGATGAACTGAGGGATTTGATTATCAAACGCGTTCCCTCCCCCGAAATCCGTCAGCTTGCCCTTAACAAAGGCATGAAAGGCCTTATCGAAGACGGTTTTGAAAAAGCGGGCGGCGGCATCACGACGGCCGGAGAAGTCCTCCGAGTCACCCGAACCGAAGGAGGAAACGAATGAAATCCCTAATTGGACTTTGTGTCTTCCCGATGATTTTGCTGTCGGCCGGTTCCGCGCAATGCGAAAGCCTTTTTGACGAAAAGACCAAAGATGCGGCTTCCAGCGTGGTCGTTCAGGTCGAAGAAGACCGCCCGGTACGCGAAGAAGAGAATCGCCGCTACATCGAACACTCCCGAGATTATTTGGGCGACAAGCTGAAGGCGATCGAGGAAAAACTGGAAGAATTTTCCAAGCGGCTGGAAGCACTGGAAAACAAGCCCTCTTCAAAACCCGAAAAATAAAGCGGCTACCGGAATCATCTTTCCCCGGACCCCGCATCTTTCACCGCAAGGCCGAGATAAAGAGCCTGATCTTTCAAGAAAGCCTGCGTCAATTCCCGGGAAATCCTTCGCATTGTCTGATCGGACAACGTATCCGCGGTTTTCTCCACAGGTGCAAAAAAATTCATCCGTGCCCGACAGCCGGCTTCGCTGTGATAGATCCGGAACTCCCGACCGTCATGCAGCACGCGAACCGTTCCCCGGATTTCATAATCAACTTTCAGCTTCAGAAAAGCGCTCAGCAAGAAACAGGAAGCCAGTAAAAGCAGATTTTGGCTTACGTTGAATCCCCGATGCAAATCGAAGTTTCTTTCAAAATCAACGCGAAGGATAAGATCGGAAAGATCTTTCTTTGGAAAAAAAGGATAAATGACTTTATCAAACAGACGGGATTGTGCCAGAACATTGGCAAAACAAAAGGTGACTTCGACGCTCGATTCCGCATTATTCAAGGATGATTGGTCTTTTTCATGCACAATCCCGACGGTCAGAGGCAATGTATTTTCCGGTTTTTCTTCCCCGATCAAGCTGCTTCCCAAATCGGTGATCTCATAATTTCTGCATCCCGAAAGCAGCAAACAACATACGCACAACCAAACAACTTGCTTCCTGACGGAAATCCCTATCTGAAACGGATTGAGCGCGGTCATTTCGAAAGGCCGGAATCCCATTTATTTGTATCGATTTGCGACGGGGTTATTTTGTTTTGGACAAATTCACTGCCGGAGGCCGGGCTCGAACCGGCACGGAGATTTCTCTCCACAGGATTTTAAGTCCTGGGCGTCTGCCAATTCCGCCACTCCGGCAAATCAGCAACGATTCAAAAATAAATTACCAGGAATTTCTTCAAAACAGATGATGCCGATTCCGTAGCGCGGAACCAGCAAGTTCCGCGCGGAGTGCCGAAACTATGAAGTTTCGGCCGCCACTCCGGCAAAATCAATCCAAGATTCAAAATGCTAAATGCAAAATTAAAGGACATCACAAGAAATCTATTTTATCCAAATAGTGCATTTTTATTTTCGGAGGTTACATTTCGAATTTTGCATTTTCAATTTTTCATTTTGCATTGATTGATGGAGGCACGGGCCGGAATCGAACCGGCGTATAAGAGTTTTGCAGACTCTCGCCTTGCCACTTGGCTACCGTGCCCTATATGGCTTCATCTCAGCACAACCGTAAATATCAATCCGATCTTCTGCTAGGGCCTTCGGACCGGAAAACCACCGCCCCGAAGCAAGCTCGCAATCATGATTTGCCTCATTCCATTCCGCAATCCATGAAATTTTTAAAATAAGAAAAGGTATTGTACTCTGCCGCCAATAATTTTTCTATGAGAAAGCTGTACGGGTTCAAAAGAAACCCTTATTTCTCCGGACTGATAACCCGGTCCAAAAGTCTTTTCGCAATTTCCTTTTTAGTCATCCGGGCCAATCTCAGGGAACTTCCGTCTTTTCCCAAAATGAAAACCGTCGTCGGCAAATCACCGAACGCCCGATTCCCTTTCCCGTGCCGGTTGGCCACAATATAATCCAGCTTTTTCTCTCTCAGCTTTCTCCCGGCATTTTCAATTAAATTCTCCGTCTCAAGACAAAAGCCCACGACCGTTCTCCCGGCTTTTTTCCGGGCCAGCTTTTTCAATAAATCCGGGGTAGCAACCATCGTCAGTTTAAGGGGAGAACGCCGCCTGACCTTTCGGTGAGAATAATGAAGCGGCCTGAAATCACAAACGGCACTCGGCATAAACAAGACATCGCAGCGGTCAAAATACTTCCGCAGCATCCGCTCAAGGTCCGAAGAGGAAATAATCGAAATCCATTTGACACCGGGAGGCGCCTTAAAATTCGTCGGCCCGGAAATCAGGGTCGTCGGGTATCCTCGCCGGATGGACTCTTTCGCCAATTCAAATCCCATCCTTCCCGTCGAAAGGTTGGAAATATATCTTATCGGATCAATCATTTCGCGGGTCGGGCCGGCAGCAATCAGCACTCGCATATTTGAACCGTCAGGCGTTTCCGATAAGCGTCAAAATTTTCCTCAGGATACTCTCCTGCGAAGCAATATGGCCGACGCCCCGGCGCCCGCAGGCGAGATGCCCCTCGATCGGTCCCTCAAATTCGAATCCCGTCTCCCGAAGCGTTTTCAGATTTTTCTGGGTCATAGGATTCTGATACATTTGATCGTTCATGGCCGGGACCAAAAGAACCTTTGCCCGGCTCGCTAAAATAACGGAGCTCGGAAGGTCATCGGCAAAACCACAGGCCAGCCGGGCTATGAAATTCGCCGTGGCCGGCATCACAACGATCAAATCGGCAAAATCCGCCAGGCTGGTATGGACCAATCCTTCCTCGGGCTCGTCAAAGAGCTCCCGATACACCTTGTGCCCCGTGAGGGACGAAAGAGTCAGCGGAGTGATAAATTCAAGCGCGTGCCGCGTCATCATCGCACGGACCTGAACTTCCCGCTTCCTCAGTTCGGAAATGACATCACAAACCCGATACGCCGCGATACTGCCCGTCACGCAAAACAGAACGCGCCGGTCTTTCATGAAGCGTCGCCTTTCCTTGTCGCCGGATCAACGGCCCCTTCGCCCGGTTTAAACGCGACTTTTCCGGCGGCAATCTCTTCCAAGGCGATCGTCGTCAGCTTTTTTGAGTTCGTCTTGATCAGCGGCTGAATGCCCTGAAGCAATTCCGATACCCGTTTCGATCCGGCCATCACCAGCTTATAAAGGCTCGGATGGCTCGCAAGCATTTTTTCAAGCGGAATATACGCCATTCTTCTTCTCCTCCTTTTTACGATTCATTGAAACCGTTTACCTTTGACTTTTTGTAATATCTTCGATTGCGCGAACCGCCACATCAATTTCGCCGTTCACGACCACATAATCGTATTCTTTTGCGCAGGCGATCTCAAACTGCGCATGGGCGAGCCGCTCACGAATCGCCCGAACGGAATCGCTCCGGCGCCTGCGGAGTCTTTTTTCGAGGTCATCCAGTGACGGCGGCATTAGAAAAATCGAGAGACACCGGATTTGCTTCCGGACCGCCCGCGCTCCGTAAATATCGATCGCCAAGATGACATGTCTCCCGCCGTAGAGCTGGTTCAGGACATAAGGCCTAGGCGTGCCGTAATACTCGCCGAACACTTCGGCCCATTCAAGAAAATTCTTTTTTCGCCGTTCCGATAGAAATTCCTTTCGGGACACGAAGAAATAATCTTCCCCGGGAACCTCCCCGTTACGGGGCTTCCGGGTCGTCACGGAAACCGACCGCCTCCATCCCGGATTCCTTGCAAGCAACCGATTGATGACGGTCGTCTTCCCGCATCCTGACGGCGCGGAAATGACGACGACCGTTCCTCTTCGCGCGCCTTTAGCTCTCATCGGAAACCCCCTGCACGCGCGCCAGCAGCGTTTCCGGTTCCACGCTTGACAGAATAATGTGGTTGCTGTCCGTCACGAGAACGCTTCGGGTTTTTCTTCCGTTCGTCCCGTCCACCAGCCGCCCCGCGCGTTTGGCTTCCTCTTTGAGCCGCCGCATCGGAGAACTTTCGGCGGAAATGATCGCAACGATCCGCCCCTGGGCAACCGAATTTTTGAAGCCGATATTCAGAAGTTTCAGAGCCCCCTGCGTCATCGTTCACTCGATATTCTGAATTTGTTCCCGGATTTTCTCCAACTCGGACTTCATCCGGATCACTTCATTTGAAATTGCCACCGACATAGATTTCGCGCCGATCGTTGTCGTCTCCCGGTTCAGTTCCTGCACGATAAAATCCAGCTTTTTCCCGATAGGCCCTTCCCGGTTCAGCGAAGACTGAAAAAGTCCGAGATGACTCTCAAGCCTCACAATTTCCTCGCTGATATCCGCCCGGTCGGCCATCAAAGCCACTTCCCGGGCGAGTTTCTCCGCATCCAGCGAAATCCCTTCCGCCAATTGCGAAACCCGCGTCTTCAGGCGCCGTTCATATTGGGCAGCCGTCTTTCCGGCCTCCCGGCGGATATTCGACAGCGCCTCCCGGATCTCCGAAATCCTTGCGGTCAAATCTTTGCGAAGCGCCTTCCCCTCGCGAATCTTCATCTTCAGAAGTTCGCGCAAAGCCGCTTCGACTCCCTTCCGGATAAACTCGCGAAATCCCGGGAACGGAACCGTTTTCTTCTCGACCAGAAAAATATTCGGAAGCTTAAGAATATCGCTCAGCGCCAAACGATCGTCAAGCCCAAGCCGGTGAGCAATCTTTTTGACGCTCTTGCAGTAGAATTCCGCTTTTTTCTCATCGATTGAAACCCGCTCAAGTTCCGTCCCCCCGCCATTGGACGTAATGAAAAGAGTCACTTTCCCCCGGGGCACCTTGGCCTCAATCCAATCCCGGATATCATTTTCAAACGGATTCAGCGCTTCCTGCAATCTTGCCGAATATTCGAAAAACCGGTGATTGAGCGAACGCAATTCAAAGATCCAGTTATTTTGACCCCGGCGAAGTTGAATCCGGCCAAAGCCGGTCATGCTCTTAATCATTATCCCGCAATCCTTTACGGAAAATATTCCCCTGTCCTCAAAGCGATAGAATGGGTACCTTTGAACCTCTGCGGAAGGTATTCCAATCAAAACAGGGTTGCATTATATTGAAGACGAATAGGCGATGTCAAGAAAACTGCAAAACGGCATCGATCGGCTTAAAAAGAAAAAATAAACGCCCGGTATCGCCTTAAACACGTTCCGCTTCTTGAACGATATCTTCTTTCACAACAATCTCATGACGGCCCCCAAAAACCTCCACCGTGTAATAATCCTTATCTTCGAAAATGACTCTTCCCTGGATGGTTTTTCCCGACTTCAAATAGAAAACCCTGATTCCGGTCGACTCAACCGGAGCCGCTTTCCCGAAAAATTTCGGATTCAGATATTTCTGCAAGGGGATTTCAATCCTCGGAAACCGGTGGCGGGTTCCCTGCAAATTGGATAAAACCGTTAAACCGGCAATGACGGAAATCAGCACGGCCAACGGCAAAAGACTTCTCCGGAGCCAATCCGACAACGAAAACGGCTTCTTTTCGTTTTCCTTGTTCAGACGATGATACTTCAGCGTTCCCCGAAACGCCCCGGCGAAAAGAAGCACCAAAACCGCGCCCGCCCAAGCCGGTTTGTGCCGCGTCTGAAACATGTAATATTGCTCGATAACGTAAAGAACGAAACCGGCTAGCGCGGCAATCCTCGACATTTTCGAAATGCCGATACCGATCACCAAAAACAGAACCGCATCAATATAAGCGGAAGCGTTCAATTGCGGAAGGATTTTAAGTTTCCCGGTAACATGAAGATAGGTAATCAGCGCTGTACAAAAAGACACAAGAAAGGCGGCCCAAGCACCCCGTATAGCCGCTCTTCTCGCATCGTATTGTGTTTGAATATTCGGCCACACCCAATCAAGCATATCTGACCTCTGAACCCGACAGCCGTTTCCGACAAAAAGGGGGAATGCCTTTGGAACGGCATTCCCCCTCCGTTGAACTTTTACTTCGTTTTGCCCAGAAGCCCGGCCAATTTATTCGATAAAACCCCGGCCACATACGGCAAATACCCCGAGATGCCGATGAACGAAACCAGCAAAAGCAGCACGTCCGTGATGTTAATCAGGTTGTAATTCTTGACATAAATGCTGAACTGAGCTTTCCGGATCAGGTAATACAACAACGCAAATCCGATTGCCGAACCGGCCAGGTGGAATGTGATTTCCCGGATTTTTTTCGAAGTGGACAAACCTTTGAAAGTCCCGGGCTCCGTGAAAATATCCACCGCAAACAGCGCGTAAAGGAGACTTACGAAAACCGCGACGATCAGATAGACATAATTGGCGGTTTGATTCGAAAAAACCGGCAAGGCCAGGGCCACGAGAACCAGGATTCCCGCAACCACCCGCATCAGACGTTCCCCTTCAAATTTCTGCTTTTCGTCGCACGGAGCGCATTTAACACCGGCCTTTTTGAGGAGGATCTCCATCAGGCACCAGTTCGTGAATGACGACTGCACCAAATTGAGTCCGACAAAAGTAGTAAACAGAAGCCACCACTTGTTTACCCAAACCCCTAGCGCAAGGCTCGCGAGAATGAAAACCCCCGCGATCAAACGAATCCACCGTTCCACAGTCATGTTAAGATCTCCTTTCGCATTTTAACGCGATATTTGATTTCGTTACGCGTGCCCGCTCCCGCCCTTTTTGTGTTCGGAAGCCTTGACCATTATATAGTAAAAAACCGGAACTGCGGTTCTGGAAAGAAGCGTGGAAGCAATTTCCCCCGCGATCAGCGCGACGGCTAATCCCTGGAAAATAGGATCAAAAAGAATGACCCCCGCCCCGACCACCACTGCGGCGGCGGTCAACAACATCGGCCTGAACCGTTTCGCCCCCGCGTCAATCACGGCCTCTTCAAGCGGAACCCCGTGCGAAAGCCTCAATTCGATAAAATCCACCAAGATAATCGAATTTCGGACCACAATACCGGCGCCGGCGATCAGTCCGATCATGGAAGTGGCCGTAAAAAAAACATTGCAAAACCAATGGGCCGGCAGAATGCCGATCAGCGTCAAAGGGATGGGAAGCATAATCACCCAGGGTGTCTTGAAAGACTGAAACCAACCGACCACAAGAGCATAAATCAAAATCAGAACGGCGGCAAAAGCCAGCCCAAGATCCCGGAACACCTCAAAGGTGATGTGCCATTCCCCGTCCCATTTGACGGCCCATTCCTCCCCCGATTCGGGTTGATGAGTGAATAGTTGTTTGACCTTTTCACCGGCAGAAGGCGCCCCTTCCGGTACGGCAAGCTGATTAATCTTCTTTTTCAGATTCAAGATCGCGTAGGCGGGGCTTTCGAACTGACCGGCGACGTCGGCAATCACGTAAGACACGCGCATGAGATTCTTATGGTAAATCGCCCGGTCCTTGAAGCAGGGTTCCACCTCCACCAAATCCCGGATCGGAATCAAATTGCCGAAACGGGAAAGCAAGGTAATATTCAGGATGGAATCCAAAGTATCCCGTTTGTCCTTCGGAAGCCTCACGATTATTTCAACCGGCTCGTACTCGTCCGAAAGATGCGCGAGATCCACCGTCTCTCCCCTCAAAGCGGCGGCAATGGTCTGCGCAATCCATGAGACAGGAATCCCGTTCAAGGAAGCTTTTTCCGTATTAATCCTCAGCCGGTCCAGCTTTTGATCGGCCTGCACGTATGTGTCGATATCCGTGATTCCATCGGATTGATCCAAAAGCAACTCGATTTCGCGGGCTAACTGCATCTGCCCGTTCAAATCGGGACCATAGATCTCAAGCACCAGCGTCGACAAGACCGGCGGTCCGGGCGGGACCTCGGCAACCTGAACATGCCCTCCCGCTTGACTCACGATTTCGTGTATCGAAGGCCGGACGGATTTGGCAATCTCATGGCTCTGCCTTTTTCGCTTCTTTTTATCCGCCAGATTGACCTGCAAATCGGCCTGATAAGATTTGTCCCGCAGAAAATAATGACGGACCAATCCGTTGAAATTGTAAGGCGAACTGGTCCCGGCATACATCTCAATATCCTGCACTTCGGGGACATTCGCGACCAAATAGTCCGCGATCTTCCCGATCACTTCTTTCGTGATCTCAATTGAAGTTCCTTCGGGCATGTCGAGAATCACCTGAAATTCGTTCTTGTTGTCAAAAGGCAGCATTTTGACCTTTACCAATTTCAGGGGAATCAATATCACGGAAGCGGCCAATAAAACCCCGAGTCCCGTCAAGAACGCAAGCCGGATTTTCGGATGATATATCAGCGGTCTCATGTAGGAACGGTAGAGCCGTGTCAAGAAATCCTCATCTTCTCCTTCCCCGTGTCCCCGGAGTTTCCCCTTCAGAAATGCGCCGCCCAAAATACGATAGGAAGCCCAAGGAGTCGCGACAAACGCCACAACCATCGAAAAAAGCATGGCGGAACTCGCGCCGATTGGAATCGGACGCATATACGGCCCCATCAGTCCCTGAACAAACGCCATGGGAAGAATAGACGCGATAACGGTTAGCGTAGCCAGAATCAGCGGACTCCGGACTTCATTTACCGCTTCGATTGTGACGTCTAAGATGGATCTCCCTTTGTTTTGCGGCATTCGCAAATGCCGGACGATATTTTCGACATCCACGATCGGATCATCCACTAAAATACCGATGGAAAAAATCAGCGCGAACAAAGTAATCCGGTTCAGCGTAAAGCCGAGAAAATAAAACGTTGCAAGCGTCAATGCCAAAGTCATCGGAATGGCGATCCCCACCACGCCGGACTCCCGGAAACCGAGAGAAAACGCGATCAAAATCCCGACTCCGAAAACGGCAATCGCCATATGGAAAAGAAGCTCGTTGGATTTTTCATTCGCGGTCTCCCCGTAATCCCGGGTCACCGTCATCGAAACATCCGGTGGAATGACCTCACCGCGCAGTTCGCGGATTTTCTCAAGAATCGTTTCGCACAACCGCGTCGCATTAGTCCCTTTCCTTTTCGAGATCGAAAGCGTGACCGCATCCAAAGGCCCACGGAGAGCACCCGGAGAGGCTTTCCCGAAGCGGATATTGACGGACTGCTCTTTTTCATCCGGTCCGTCCGCAACCCGCGCGATATCTTTCAGGTAGACCACATTCCCCATACTCACCCCGACCACCAAATGCTCTAAATCCTCCCGGGACCGGAAAAACGAATCGGCTTCGACGAGCGACACGTTGGGAACCGTCTCCAAATGGCCTCCGTCTAACTTGACGTTAGCTTCCCGGATTAATTTCGCAACCTCAAGGGGGTTGAGCAGTCTCTCGGTTAATTTCCGGTCATCGAAAAATACTTGAAATTCCCGTTTTCGCCCTCCGATGATATGCGTTTCCGAAACATCCGGAACCGCATTGATCAGCGCCTGAAGTTTTGCCACAATTTTCCTCAGTGACAACGCATCCCGACTCCCTGAATAGAAAGTCAGTGCCAGAACCGGAACATCGTCGATGGAACGCATTTTAATCAGAGGCTGCGAGGCCCCCTGCGGCAGAAAATCCAGATTCGAATAAACTTTCGTGTAAAGCTTGATCAGACTTTCTTCCATGCTTTCGCCGACCCGGAAACGGACGATAAAAAAAGCCCCTTCGGGTTCCGCGGTGGAATAGACGTATTCCACCCCCGGAATTTCCCAAAATTTCCTCTCCCCCAGATTGACAATACGGCGTTCCACTTCCTCCGCGCTCGCCCCCGGAAAAGGGACAAATACGTCAAAAATCGGAACCGAGATTTGAGGCTCCTCCTCCCGGGGAAGGTTCCAAACGGCAAATGCACCGAGCAAAATCGACATCCCGATAATCAAAGGGGTCAGCTTTGAATTCGCAAAATAGGTGACAATCCCGCTGATGAGATCCGAATGATGGTCTTTCACTGTCCCGCCTCCAATCGTTCCGCGATTTTCCCGACATGGCTTTCATCCAAAGCCCCGGCAAGGAATAGAAGCTTTTCGTATTCAAATTCCGCCGACGATAAAACCTCCACCCGCTTCATCGCATTTTCAAGATAGGCGGCCCGCATCTCGAGCAAATCCGCGATGGATTTCCTTCCCTCCCGGTAAAGAAGCGCGGTTTGTTCGGTGGCCTGACCGGCATCTGACACCGCCTGTTCCAAAATCGAAAGGTTCTCGAGATGAGACTCGTAGCGGGGCACGCTGTCCGCCAAACTTCTCGCGATTTCATCCTTCAGAATCGCCATCTGCTCCTTCAATTCGTTCTCGGCATGGTTGGCCCTCTTCCAGCGCCCCCAATAAGTGGGATCAAAAATATCCATCGTTCCCTTAAACCCCATGATGTAATTATCTCCTCCGGTCCGCCAGTCGTGGGTATCTTCTTCCAAAGCGGTGAAGGCATTGATGCGCGGCAAAATGGTGGTTTTTTCGCGGAATTTCTCTATCCCCATGGCTTTCAGGCGGGATGAGAGCGCTTCAAGATCTTTTCGCGATTGATACGCCCGGGAAAGCCAATCTCCGAGAGGCTGAGCCTCCCGAACCTTACCGGGAAGATTTCCCTGAAGGACATAAAGCTTTTCCGGATCCTCTCCCATCAGAATATTCAAAACCGCCCGGGCAGACCGGATTTCGAAGCCCACACCCTCTCTGATGCGCTCGATACGGCTCAAAATCACCTTTGCGGCGTAGAAGTCCGCTCCGAGGACCATCCCCCGGTTTTTGAGGTCCTCCGCCTGCCGGAGATCCTCTTCCGCGGAACTCTTCACTTGCCCGATCAGGGACAGTTCTTCTTCGGCGGCCAAAATCCTCAGATAAGCCTCCGTCGCAAGGAGAAGAGAGTCCATCGCGAGGAACTCCCGCTCAAACCGCGCGGCCTTGACAAAAAGAGACGAGGAGCGGATTCTCGAAATCGTTTGAAAAGCGTTAAAAAGCGGCATTTCCCCCTGCAAAGCAAAATTAAAATTTGTCCGGTGCCTCGGGGTATTCAGTCTGGAAAGGGAAAAATCGTCTTCGCTGAACTTATGTTGTTTGAGCAGCATCCCGAATACCGTAACAGGATCGTCACTGGTCGCGACGGAACTCACCCCGCGGATTTGAGGATACAGGCCCGCCAAGGACTGATATTTTTCGGCAATCGCCATCTCAATCCGCTCGTTCTGCCGCCTCAGGACCGGATAATGCGCGGCAACCTTCCGGTAGCACTCCTCGAAAGAAAGACTGGACGCCTGTCCGCCGGAGACCAGCGACGCACCGTCAAGCGCCTGGGCGAACAAATCACACGGGATCAAAAGAACAATGACCAAAAGAAAAAAAAGAATAGAACGCTTCAGAAACCTCCGCCTTTCGAAAAGCCAAAACCGCCTCCCCATCTCCGGGTCCTCCTTACTTTGTTAATAATATGCGCGATCCGATGCCGTTTTTCCGCGAAACACCCAATAGACATAGCCCGTGTAAATCAAAACCGCCGGCATCCCGACCGAAGCAATCCGCAGAATAATTCCGAGTGTTTTCGGAGACGAGCATGCGTTATAAACCGTAAGAGGATATCCTCCGCTTGATGAAATCACGAGATTCGGAAAAAGAGCCGCGGCAAACGTTCCGATAATCGCTAGCATCGAAAAACCGCTGAAAAGAAAAGCCGTGAAATCCCAATGCCGCCGTATTCCTTGCATGGAAATAAAAATCGCGCATAAAATGGCCGGAGGAACCATAAAAAGAACGGGCGATTGTTTTACAAGAAGGGTAACCCACGGAACTCCGAACGCCGTCCAAGCCGACAGGAGAATGAAAAACAAGACAAACAGCAAAGCCGCGTTCCCCGCCCATCGTCTCGATTTTTCCCGCAAGTCTCCGTCCGTTCGCAAGACCAAATAAAGGGCCCCGTGCATCGAAAAGAACGAAACCGCAAAAAGGCCCGAGAACAAAGCGTACGGATTAAAAAGACCCAAAAAGGTTCCGGTGAATTCCCCGTCCGTACCGAGAGGAATCCCCTGAATCAAATTCCCGAAAACCATCCCTATCAAGAACCCCGCTAGTCCGCTCGAAACGGAAAATGCGGCGTCCCAAAACCCGCGCCAAGCCAGCGCCGAAAACTTTCCCCGAAATTCGATCGCGAGAGCCCGGAAGATCAGAACAAAAAGAAACAGAACAAACGCAAGGTAGAAGCCCGAAAAAACCGCCGCATAGACCTTCGGAAAAGCCGCAAACAGCGCTCCTCCCGCAGTCACAAGCCATACTTCATTTCCGTCCCAAAACGGAGCAATCGCGCCCAACAATCTGCGCCGGTCTTCTCCCCTTTTGGCGAAGAAATGAAGAATCCCCACCCCGAAATCAAATCCGTCCAGTAGGATGTACCCGGCAAGCAGAAAAACGACCGTCACAAACGAAAGGGTGTTGAGGTCAGGCATTCCGTTCATTCCGAAACCTTTCCATCCGAAGGGCCGAGATAAATTTTTCTGAACAAAAAAGACATAAAAAGCAGAAAAATCAGACCGTAGACCGTCGTAAACATCACTAAGGAAATCAGGATCTCATTTGCGGAAACCACACGTGAAACGCCGGCACTCGTCCGCAAAAGGCCGTAGACAATCCAGGGCTGTCTCCCGACTTCTGCGGCAATCCACCCGGTTTGATTGGCAATCTGAGGCCCCAAAAAGGCCGGGATCAAGAGCATTAGGAACCAACGGCTTTGGAATAAAAGGCCCCTCCACCAAAGAAAAATCCCGAGAACGCTCAGTCCGATCAATCCCATTCCCACCGCGATCATCACATGATACGACTGAAACACGATATTCAGAGGAGGCCAGTCCCGTTTCGGAAACGCATTCAATCCGGGAAGCGGTGCCTGCGGATTGAAATGTACCAACAGGCTCAGCATCCCCGGAAACCCCAAACCAAACCGGACTTCCTCGCCTTTCTCGTCGAGCCATCCGAACAGATAAAGTTTTCCGGGAGCGCTCTCCTCGAAATGGCCCTCAAACGCCGCAAGTTTTACGGGTTGATATTTTGCCACGGTGATTCCGCTTGCGTGTCCGCTGACCAATTGGCCCATCGCCGAAACAAAAGCGAGCACCAAGGCGATCTTCATGCAGGCCTTCGCAAAATCCTCAAATTTCCTCCGGAGCAAATAATACGCGCTCACGCTCAGGATAAACCACGCACCGGTCTGCCAGGCCCCCATCAAAACATGATGGATACGATCCAGAAAAGAAGGATTGAAAAGCATTTGCCAGAAATCCGTGATCTCGGCCCTCGCATTCGCCCCTTCTCCGACGATATGGAAGCCCGCCGGAGTTTGCATCCAGGAATTGGCCGCGACAATCCAGACGGCGCTCAGCGCGGATCCCAGCGCCACCATCAGGGTCGAAAAAAAATGCATTCGCGGTCCGACCCGGTTCCAGCCAAATAGAAGAATCGCGAGAAAACTGGATTCCAGAAAAAACGCGAAAATCCCCTCGGCCGCCAAAGGGCTTCCGAAGACATCTCCCACATAGCGGGAATATCCGGCCCAATTCGTCCCGAACTGAAATTCCATGACGATCCCCGTGGCCACTCCGATCGCAAAAGTCAGCCCGAATATTTCGGCCCAAAATTTCGTCATCTTCAAGAAAAGGGGGTTCCGAGTTCTTAGATACATGCCTTCCATGACAACCAGTGCGAGGGCAAGACCAATGCTGAGAGGGGGATACAAATAGTGAAAGGAAATGGTCAAAGCAAATTGAATTCGCGCGAGCAGTACCGCATCCATAAAAAGTTCGGCTGATTAATCCCGATTTTTCACACCGTTTCTCCGACAGAATGCCGTCATTAAAATCAGACCCGATAATCCGGCCGGCTTAAAATTCAAACTGGCTGATAGCTTTGCAGCGCCTTCATGTACTGAGCCCTTTCAAAAGCGCTGGGATCCGGGCAATTTTTCTGGCTGATACTTCCGATCAGTTGGGAGACCGACTCATATTCCTGCTCCGTCATCCACTTTTCGACTCCCTGCTGGATCGTTCGAATATGATTGATCCCGTATTTTAGAAGCACCGAGCAAAGCAAAGTCACCTTGGCGCCCACCAAAAGCATTTTGATCACATCCTGCGCCGTATGAATACCGCTGGTCGCGGCAAGATCGGCTTTCACCGATCCGTAAAGAATCCCGATCCATGTCAAAGGAAGGCGCAAGGCATGGGGGGTGCTCAAAAGCACATTGGGCCGGACTTCAAGGTTGTCCAGATCAATATCCGGCTGATAAAACCGGTTGAACAGCACGAGGGCATCGGTGCCGGCTTCGTCGAGGCGCTTCGCCATGTTGGCCATGCTGCTGAAAAAAGGGCTCAATTTAATTGCCACCGGAACGGAAACGGCGGATTTGACTCCCTTGAGAATATCGATATAAGTTTGCTCCACCTCCAACGCCGTCAGGGCCGAGTTTGTCGGAATGTAATACACGTTCAATTCCAACGCATCCGCACCGGCCTGTTCCATTTTCTTGGCAAACTCCGTCCACCCCCCGATGGAAGTCCCGTTCAAGCTCGCGATGATGGGAATCCGGACGGACTCTTTCGCCTTCCGGATCAAACTCAGGTATTCTTCGGGTCCCAGCAGAAACTCCGAAGGCTCCGGGAAAAAAGTCTGCGCCTCGGCAAAACTTTCCGTCCCGTGAGTCAGGTGATAATGCAATTCGCGCTGTTCGTGTCTCAGCTGTTCTTCAAAAAGTGAATGAAGGATAATCGCGGAAGCGCCCGCATCCTCCATCCGCTTGACATTACCCAGATCTTCCGTCATCGGAGAGGCCGACGGAATAAAAGGATTTTTCAGTTTCAATCCCATGTATTTGGTGCTCAGATCCATTCTTTTTCTCCTTACAAGGCATATCCCATTAACGATAAAAACTCGTTACGCACATCCATCCGATCGGGCAATCAGGCCGGAGGAGGTTGAGGAGCGGCGCTGTTGGGCGCGGAAGAATTTATTTTTCTTGCGGCCAAATATTCGTAAAGACTCCAGCGATCGTTGACATCCTCCTGCGCTTCCTTAAACAGGCGTCTCGCTTCCTCGGGTTTGCTTTTGGTCAGCATCTTAAAACGGTTTTCCATCAAAAGATATTTCTCAACCGGAGTTTTCGGCGCAAAAGAATCCAGCGCCAGCGGATTCTGCCCCTGTTTGACCCGCTCGGGATTGTAACGGTACAGCAGCCACTGCCCCGTCTCCACCGCCGCCTTCTGATCCTGCATCCCCGTCGTCATGTTGATCCCGTGCGCCACACAATGGCTGTACGCAATAATCAGAGACGGCCCGTCATAGGCCTCGGCTTCCAGAAAAGCCCGAAGCGTGTGTTCGTCCTTCGCCCCCATCGCGACTCGCGCCACATAAACATTGCCGTAGCTCATCGCGATCATCCCCAAATCTTTCTTTCCGGTCGGTTTCCCCGCGGCCGCAAATTTCGCCACAGCCGCCCGGGGGGTCGCTTTCGACATCTGGCCTCCGGTATTCGAATAGACTTCCGTATCCAATACGAGAAGGTTCACATTCTTCCCGCTCGCGAGCACATGATCCAATCCTCCGAAACCGATGTCGTAGGCCCATCCGTCGCCGCCGACAATCCAGACGCTTTTCTTCACCAGCATGTCGGCCACTTCCAAAAGCTTCCGCGCGTCAACGGAATCGGCGCCTTTCAGTTTCTCCCGTATCTGCATGACTCTTTCACGCTGCGCGTGGATGTCCGCTTCGGTTTTCTGTTCGGCGGATAAAATAGCTTTTGCCAAATCCTCTCCTAAAACCCCGCTCAACCGCTGCACCAGCTCCAACGCAAATTCCTTTTGTTTATCGAAGGACAGGCGAAACCCTAACCCGAATTCGGCATTGTCTTCAAAAAGCGAATTGCACCAAGCCGGTCCCCGGCCTTCCGCATCTTTGGCCCACGGAGTCGTAGGAAGATTCCCTCCGTAAATCGAGGAACATCCCGTCGCGTTCGCAATCACCGCCCGGTCTCCGAATAATTGCGAAAGTAGTTTCAGGTAAGGCGTTTCCCCGCAACCCGCACAGGCGCTCGAAAATTCAAACAACGGCCGCTGAACCTGCTGCTGACGGATGCTCGTCACCTTGATCTTTTTTCGGTCCATTTCGGGGAGATTTAGAAAGAAATTCCAATTCTCCCGTTCCGGCACGCGAAGCGGAGGCTGAGGCTTCATGTTGATCGCCTTCAAGCGGGTCTCCGATTTGTTCTTGGCGGGACAGACATCGACGCAAAGTCCGCATCCTGTACAATCTTCAGGCGCCACCTGAATGCTAAATTTCAGACCTTTCCATTCCGGGTCTTTCGCATCGCAAGCTTTGAATGTAGCCGGCGCACCCTCAAGTTTTTGGGGATCATAAGCCTTTATCCTGATCGTTCCGTGAGGACAAACCATCGCGCATTTGCCGCACTGAATGCAAACCGCCGGATCCCAAGCCGGAATCTCAAGCGCAATATTCCGTTTGTCCCATTGCGACGTTGCCGTCGGATAGGTTCCGTCCACCGGAAGCACGCTGACCGGAAGGTCATCCCCTTTCCCTTCAACCATCGGCCCTAGAACTTTTTTCGCAAAATCAGACGCATCGGCCGGCATGGGGGGGATCATCTCAACGCCTCCCGAAACCTCCGCCGGGACCTTGACCTCATGCAAATGTTCCAAGGTATGATCCACCGCCTTGAGATTCATCTGAACAATTTCCTCCCCCTTCCGGCCGTAAGTTTTTACGATAGAGTCTTTAATGGCCTGAATGGCCCGGTCTTTGGGCAAAACGCCGGAAATCGCAAAAAAACAAACCTGCATCACGGTGTTAATCTTCCTCCCCATCCCGCTGTCATGCGCCACTTTATAGGCATCAATCGCGTAAAACTTGAGCTTCTTCCGGATAATCTGCTCCTGAACCTGGCTCGGCAGATACTTCCAGACCTTGTCCGGCCCATAGGCGATATTTAAAAGAAACGTCCCGCCGGGGATTGCGTACCGGAGCATATCGTAGCGCTCGAGAAAAAACGGCTGATGGCATGCCACAAATTTCGCCTGATTTACGAGATAAATCGAGCGGATCGGGTCCGGACCAAACCGGAGATGGGATACGGTAATCGCACCGGCTTTTTTGGAATCGTAGACAAAATATCCCTGGGCGTAATTTTCCGTATTTTCTCCGATAATCTTAATGGAATTCTTGTTCGCACCCACCGTCCCGTCCGAACCTAACCCGTAAAACAAAGCCCGGAAAACGGAATCCGGCTCGATCGAGAATTCCGGATCATAAGAAAGGCTGGTATGCGTCACATCGTCATGAATCCCGATCGTAAAATGATTTTTGGGCTGTTTGGAAGAGAGATTATCGAATACTCCCTTCACCATCGCCGGTGTAAATTCTTTGGACGATAGGCCGTAACGCCCTCCCACAATCAGCGGAAACGATTTGAAAGGGGCACACCCGTTTTTGAACGCCTCGCCCGCCGCATAGACGCAGTCCAAATAGAGAGGATCTCCCGCACTGCCGGGTTCTTTTGTCCGATCCAAAACCGCAATCGCCTTCACCGTCGCGGGCAGCGCTTCGGCAAAACGCTTAACGTCAAAAGGACGGTACAACCGGACTTTCAGGACTCCGACTTTTTCCCCTTTTTTGTTCAAATAATCAACCGTTTCGTGGGCGGTATCACAGCCGGACCCCATCAGAACCATCACCCGCTCGGCATCCGGTGCCCCGTAATAGTCAAAAAGGCGATAAGTCCGCCCCGTCAACTTGGCAAATTGGTCCATTGCCTTCTGCGTAATCTCCGAGCAAACGTCATAAAACGGATTCACCGTCTCCCGGGCCTGAAAATACACGTCGGGATTTTGCGCGGTTCCCCGGAGAACCGGGTGATCCGGCGAAAGCGCCCGCTCGCGGTGTTCGGCGATCCGTTGGTCATCGATCATGGTCCGCATCACGTCTTCTTTCAGAACCTCGATCTTTGCCACTTCATGCGAAGTCCGGAATCCGTCAAAAAAATGAAGAAAAGGAATTCTCGATTCCAAACTGGCCGTCTGAGAAATCAGGGCAAAATCCATCGCCTCCTGAACGGATGCCGAGCACAACATGGCAAAACCGGTGCCGCGGGTCGCCATAACATCGCTGTGATCGCCGAAAATCGACAGAGCCTGCGCCGCCAAAGAGCGGGCCGCAATATGAAAAACCGTCGGGGTCAGTTCTCCCGCAATCTTGTACATATTCGGAATCATCAGTAAAAGTCCCTGGGAAGCGGTAAAAGTGGTGGACAAAGCACCCGTTTGAAGAGCACCGTGCACGGCACCCGCCGCGCCGCCCTCGCTTTGCATTTCCATCACCAGAGGAATCGTCCCCCAAATATTGGGTTTACCTTCGGAGGCCCATTGATCGGCCCATTCTCCCATCGGCGAGGAAGGCGTTATCGGATAAATCGCAATGACTTCATTAATGCGGTAAGCAACATAAGCAACGGCTTCATTGCCGTCCATGCTCTTAAAAGTCTTGTCCATTTTTTTATTTTTCTCCCGATTTAAATCAATTTCCTCTACTGGCATGTAATTTCCTTTCGATTTGTTTAAAATGAAATTATGTTTTGGAATTCGTTTCCTACGCATCAAAACATTCGGAGATTTTCAGGCAATAAAACGCAAGGAATGGCGGGAACCTTCGTCCCGTATCCTTTCAGCCTTCTGAATTCAATTGGGTCCGGGATACCCCGCCGTCTCGATGTATTTTCAATTCAGCCAAGAAGAATGCGGGCGTCGATAACTTGAGCACCATCCTTTGCCGGATAGACCAATAAAGGATTGATGTCCATTTCCGCGATGTCTTCCTGTTCACAGGAAAGCTGAGATAACCGCATAAGGCATTCCGCAATCGCGTTCAGATCCGCGGGTTTTTCTCCCCGGACTCCTTCCAGAATGCGAATAGCACGGATTGATCGAATCATCCGTTTTATGCTGAGTTCCCGGACCGGAGCCAGGCGAAACACGACGTCTTTCAGAGCCTCTACATATATCCCGCCCAATCCAAACATGATCAAAGGTCCAAAATGTTTATCGCGATTCATTCCGAGAATGACTTCCCGTCCCGGATTGGCCATCTTTTGGATCAACATTCCGTCAATTTTGGCCTGCGGAAACTTGGTGGAGATAGCATTTTTCATTTCCCGGAAAGCGGTTTTGACTTCCTCCGCGGTCTTCAGGTTAAGCCGGACTCCCCCCACATCGAATTTATGAATGATTTGGGAAGCCACCACCTTCATAACAACAGGAAATCCGATTTCCTTTGCCTTTAAAGCGGCTTCCAACTCGGAATTCGCAAGCCCGTAAGGAAGCACTGGAAATCCGTAAGCCTCAAAGACTTTCATCGACTCATGAGTAGTCAGGACCTTCCGTCCGGAGTTTTTCACCTCATCAAGAATCTTTTTTACACCCTTAGAATCTGCTCGAAACCGTTTAACTTCCGTCCGGGGTCGCTGGACCCATTCCCGGTAGCGGCACATAGCATTCAAAGCTCCGGCCGCATGTTCAGGAAAAAGATAACAGGGAACATAATTTTCCGATAGAATTTTCATGCCAGCCGAGACATCTTTCCCGCCAACAAAACAGGCAATAATCGGTTTATCCGTTTTCCGATCTGCCGCTACAATAACCTTTGCCGTCTCTTCAATCTCAGTCATCGACTGGGGCGTTAGGATTACGAAGATCGAATCAGCATTTGGCTCTTTAATAATTTGATCGATTGCATATTCGTAGCGGTCAGCCCGGGCATCCCCAATCACATCAATCGGATTGCTAAAATTGGAAGTCGGAGGAAGTACTTTACGCAAAGCCTGATCCGTTTCTGCACTGATCGGCGCCATTTCAAGACCGCAACGCACACACGCATCCGTCGCCATAATTCCGGGGCCTCCGGCATTTGTTACAATAACCGTCTTGCGGCTTTTAGGAAGCGGCTGATTCGCAAACGCGATCGCAAGATCAAACATCTCATCCACCGAATCCACTCGGTTCACGCCCGCCTGCATAAAAATCGCATCATAGATTTCGTCAGATCCCATCAGTGAACCGGTATGCGATGCAGCGGCCCGAGCCCCTTGAAGCGTTCTTCCGGACTTGATTGCGATAATCGGCTTGGGTTTTCGAATATCCCCCGTAATTTCGCGGGCAATATCAACGAAAGCCTGCCCCTCCACCAAATCCTCCAAATACATTAAAATAACATCTGTTTCGTCGTCATGCTTGAGATACCTTAAAATGTCCAACTCATTGATATCTACCTTATTGCCAAAACTGACAAATTTTGAAAAACCGATATTCTCCTGAGCCGCATAGTCCAAAATAGCCGCGCCAAGAGCCCCGCTCTGCGAGATAAAAGCGATATTCCCCATCTTGGGAGTCAAACGGGAAAAACTTGCATTCATTGAAATCCTGTTCTGCGTATTAATATGCCCGAGACAATTAGGACCCATTAAAGGAATCTGATATTGCCGGGTAATTTCCAGGATCTCTTTTTCCAATCTCAACCCTTCCGCACCAATTTCACGAAATCCCGCCGAGATAATCACAGCCGCCTTAACCTTCTTTTCCCCGCATTCCCGGATAGTCTGAGGAACCAGGTTAGAAGGCAGGACAATGACAGCCAAATCAGGGGATTCTTTAATGTCCAGAATGGAAGCAACACAGGGGATATTATCAATCTGATCGGCCTTGGGATTAACAGGATAAATACGTCCCTTGAACCCACCTGAAACCAAATTAGAAAGAATTGCATAACCAACCGACTCTTTTCGCCTAGACGCTCCAATCACAGCGATGGATTTAGGTTCGAATAGTGGTTTAAGGTTCTTTACACTAGCGACTGCGGATTGTACCTCGACTTTCATAGCGTAGATTCTCCCCTTAAAATACCTTTGATACTACAAACAAAGCAAGCACGTAAGCTATGGGAAAAAGCCGAATCCTTCCATTCTTTCGACTTTTGGACAAAAAACACCCTTAGCGCTTTCAAACTTGTATCCGATTCAAACGGACGTCAAATATCGAAGGGGTGTATTCTATTCTTTATTCGCGTCCCTGTAAAGCGGACGATATAAAAAAACGGCCGCTAGGAGCCGAGACACTCTTCGATAGCCTTCAACAGCCTATCCGGTTTAACAGGCTTTTCCAGGACGGTCTTCACGGGCAGCCAATCGTCCGAAGCTTCAAACCCAAAGGGAAGATTGAATTCTTTTCGTATCCCCGTAAGAATAATGACAGGAATTTTCCGGGTCTCGGGACATTTCTTAAGCTGTCGGGCGACATCAAATCCCTCCGTTTTCCGGGTCATCATCACATCCAACAAGATAAGGCTGGGAGTCTCACTTTTTGCTTTTTTGAATCCTTCCGCCCCGTCGGAAGCGCATACAGCCAAATACCCCTTTGCCTGAAGCGTTTGCGCCACCGCACTGACAAAATCAGCATCGTCGTCCACAATTAAAATTTTTCTACTGGCCATCATCATTCTCCTTGGGTTTCCATTCAAAAATAAAAACGATTCCCTATCCCCGCTCCATTTTCTTGACCATCTCAAGCAACGCCGCGGGTTTTACCGGCTTATCGAGCACGCCTTTGACATTGTCCCATTTCCCGATCACTTCGTTTTCACGGTCCGTCAGCAGCTTTTTCCGGAAATATCCGGTCAGAAAAACAATCGGGACTTTTCTCAGAGTTTCATCCCCACAGATCCGGTCCGCAATCTCAAAGCCCCCCTGCTCGGTTTTCATCAGCACGTCCAGAAAAATGAGGTCCGGCTTAAACGCCCCTACCTTTTCCACCGCAAGATTCTCGTCGCTTTCGCAGTCAACTTCATATCCGGCCACTTCAAGAAAATTCCTGCACGCTTCCGTAAAGTCCACGTCGTCATCGATCATTAAGATCTTTTGGATCATACAAGCCGCCTCTTGAAATAAGCGCTTATTTCTTTTTTCCGCGAGACTTCTTTCCTTCCGCCGCCCGCCGGCATTTTTTAAGAATAGCGGGGATTTTTTCCGGAACCATCCTCACGTGCGTTTCGTCATTGACCTGCATCACCGGTGAAAGCCCGCAGCAGCCGAGACACCTTGTGATCCCCAGCCCGAAAAGCCCGTCCGGAGTGCTCTCCCCTTCTTCGATCCCGAGTTCTTTCTTGAGCTTGCTCAAAATCCGGGCTCCTCCGCCGACATAGCAGGCAGTCCCTTTACAGACCTGGATTTGATATCTTGCCTTGGGTTTCAACGAAAAGTAATTGTAAAAAGTCGCCATCCCGTAAATATGAGCAGTGGGAACAGAAAGTTTTCTGGAGATAAAATCCATCGCTTCTTCGGAAATATATCCGAACTCCGCCTGCACCTGATGCAAGGCCCCCATTAAAGCGCCTTCCCGGTCCTCGCCTTTGGCTTCTTTATCAATAAAAGCCCCCAGCTTACGCAGTCGCTTTTTTATATCATCTTTTACCGGCAAGCCGATTGTCTGCATTTCGTCCTCCCTGTCCGCTTCGAGTTATTCCGTTTAACGAAATAAATTCACCGTAGCTTGAACATCTTTGCGAACTCCCGACGGCTGGCGGGAGTGATAATGTGCGTGCAGCAATTTATGAGAAACCTTCCCGAGGGGTTTCTCCAGAAAATCTTTGTAGATTTTCTGGATGTCCTGATTTAAATGTGATTTCCGTATTGTCTTATGCGCATCGATTTGATAAAGCCCCTCCGCCCGTTTTTTGTAAACGTTTTTATCCAAAGGCTCCGCCTCCCCCCTCAGATAAGGCTGCCCTCCGCCGCCGAGACAGCCCCCGGGACAGGTCATGATTTCAATGAAATGAT
>JAKQXH010000050.1 GCA_029561555.1 Candidatus Omnitrophota bacterium | reverse complement strand
AATCATCAAAAAGCATCCCCTCTAAAAACAATCGGAACATCGCTTTTGAATCGTAAAAAAGACGGGTACCGATTTTACGGACGTCTTCCTTCTCCCCCTCCGATTCGACAAGAGAAGACAAAACTTGTAACGCCACCTCTTCTTGCATCAATACACTGCTGACGGCAAGGCGAACTCCTTCCCCAGCCGTCACCTCTCCCTTAACGTCCCGAAGAGCCCGATAAAAAGCGGGCGGATCCAATTTAAGCAAAAAATCGAGTATTGCGGTCGCAGCCTCATCTCTCCTTACCGCCAGAATCGCTTCGCCGGGCGACGCAAAAGGCGATAAAAGGCAGCGAATCGACGTCCGCAGATCCCCCTCCGAGAAAGATTCTCGTACCTCATCCAGAGAATCTCCCGGAAGAAAGGCCGCCGCGCGACCGATCTCTTGAAGCAAATAAATTCCGCCCCAGCGGGTCATCAAATCGGCACTCTCGTCCGAAATCATCCGAAACACATCGGGAACGGAAGCTCTCCACCCTTTTTCAAGAATCAGTTTCATTAACGGTTTCGACATCAAAGCGGCAAAAGCCATACCCGGAGAAAGGTCCCCTGCGGCAAGAGCTTCCAAAACCCCTCCAAACTCGTTTTCCGTCAGATTTTCCCAAATACGCTTCTTCGCCTCTTCGATCGGAAAACGGCCGGCCCTCTCTTCCTCCGAAAGAGAATCCCGCTCGGAAGTCAAATAAGAATCCTTTCCGAGTCTTGTCGGAAAAATTCTTATGAAATCCGCCGCATACACTTGAGGAAATTTCTCCAGTATCCTGTCCATAAAATCCTTATCGCCTAAAAGCACGTTTTCTCTTCGTTTTTCCTGAGATTCCGTACCGGTCAGCCAATGCAAATAAGCTCCGATGCCGGATTCGTCCATTTGATTCAACAAACCAACAAGACTACTCGGATCCACAATGAGCGAAGGTCGAGGCTCAGACCGAAGAAAATACCTCCCTAGATGTTCCGCCACCAGCACGACCTTTGAAGCGCCCTTCAGCTCTGCGAATAAAGTTCCATAACCCGTCATAAAAGATTCGACCGACTCACGGACATTTCCCCTTAAAGAGCCATTTTTGACATTATCAGACAAAACCTTCAAAATAGTTCGGGTAAAAGCCTGCCCAAATCCCAACATCCGCTCAATGGAAGCCCGATCCGTCCATAGCGGGAGCAATACAAATTGCCCCCTGTATTCGTGATATTCTCGTACGGCCAGCGGGCGAAGAAATTCTTTCACGGCACCCTCATCGGCATGCGTTTCCAGCAGATAACGAAGCACTGCCAGCAGGTTCTTATTTTGCTCGGAAGTAACGCCGCCTTCCCTGTCGGTTTTTCCGTGGAAAATTATTTTGTTGTACCACGCCCTAAAAATCTCTTCGCGCAATTCCGACGGCTCCGGCAGAAGGTCATCGAGCTCCTTAAAGCTTATTTCCCGCGCAACGGCTGAAATATTCTTCGCGATCGCGCTCAAATCCTTAACGGCGTCAGCGTAAGGAATGGGAACCATGGACGGCAATGCGATATCGATCCCCTCCTTAAACATTCGTTCCGAAAATCCGTCCCCCATCGCTTCCGTCAAGTCTCTCAACTGCGCGGAAAGCAAAAACTCCTCCGCCCGGCTATCCCTCAATACCTGCGTATTACAGTAATAAATCAAATAGGCCTTAAGCGTCCCGACCGAAAAGTCCTCCCCTCCAAAGCATTCCACTCCGTAACGGACAACCTCCGGATGTTTTCCCAACACAATATGCTCAAAGGCCCGGGAACGCTCATTCGGCGTCATCTGACCAACCGCTTCTAAAACCTTCGGATGGAGCATCGCTTGGACATCTTCAGGCGTCAGACTCATGAAAGCCTCCATCTGCGCCAAATCGCAATTAACGCCCAGGACCCCCTTAACCCAAGGACTCTCATCAATATCCTTTGCGGGGCAATTTTCGAAGCTTTCCGCCGCGTTAAAAAACCTCGCCAGCATTTCACTCCGTTGAGTTTCGCTGGCGGCGGACTTCTTTAAAATACTCCTGTGAACAGCCAAAAGATAAGCACTGCCGGCAACCGTTCGCCGGACATTGATTTCCACAGTCGAATCCGTGATCAGATGCGCAATATCCCGTATGTTTTCTCTCTCACGCATTTTTGATACCGTGCCCAATATTCCGGGATTGAGAAAAAACATCTTATCGCCGTCCGACAAGTCACGATCAGAGACAATCCTCACAAAATAATCCGTCCTGAACTCGAAGTCAGACAGGACCCCGACGCCTTGCCGCACAATGTCTGTTATGGCCGAAACCAACTCCTCGCGATGGGCCTCGACAAAAGCACGCCCCGCCGGGTCACACTCCTTCCAAAGTTGCGCAAACCAAAGGAACAAGCTTTCCCTCAAAGCAATCCTCTCCAGCGGATCCTCGATATCAGCCAATTGTTTTATTGAAATATCCCTTGTTTCCGAAAGCCCCTTGGGAGGATTTCTGCTTAAAACATCTTGATACACGACAGCCTGATATTTCACGCAATTTCGTAGGGATTCAAAGCGATTTTGAATCGCGGAATCAAAGCGCGCCCCCCATTCCGGAACCAGATCAAAGAAACGGCCCATTGCCCCCGGAATCCGGACTTCGAACACCTCCCGCCCCTCCATTCTTGAATAACCGATGCGGAACATCAATCCGGCTGCCGTCCGAACCTCAGAGACGGTTCCGTTCGTACGCCCACGGATCATTTCCAAATCACTTCCCGCAATCAGCCCAACAACTTCTCCCCAAATGTCCGTTCTCGCCTCATCACTTTCCGCCCTGCCGTAACTCAAAATCAGCCGCCTCAGTTCTCTGTCCCGCGCCTTTCTGGCCCTGCGCGCTTCAACCGCTCCGGTAATCCTCGCCGCAGTTCCCTGCACCGCCACCGGCAAAGCGCCAAGCGAAGAAGCCGTAGCCTGTGCGTTCTCTCCACTCTCCAATACTGCACCCGTCACTTCTCCCCGGACCGCATCTTCTCCCATCGACTGCGCTGAAGCAGGAGATTCATCCTCTGTCCGCGCAAGATACTCGGACAAACTTTTCCGCATCTGTACGGCCGACACCCCGGTTAATCCCGGCGCCTTGGCCATATATCCTTCTACGTTTCGCAAAAATCGCCGGCCGACCTCCCTCCCCAACCGAGTCATAATTGCGTGGAAAAATGCGCCCGTAAAATGCGGATTTTCCCATAAAAGAGAACTCTCCCCCGAGCTCAACTCCATCGGAAAATCCCCCATTACCCGTCCAAACCACTGAGAAAAAATGTCCCACGCCGCTTCCTCTGAATCCAGAGATTGCCGAATGGCTTCGATTTCCTTCTTTCTTGCTTCATCCCCGGGATCTTTGGAGAAAATGCCTCCTATTCTTTTTTCAAGCGCGCCCCACACCGTCCGCCTCGCCCATCCCCGCATCAATCCCCTCCACAAATCGCCGACTGCTTCATCTTCGCCACTTCGCGACAAAGCCTCCAGTCTGATCGCCGTAGAGCGCGCCGACTTTTCAATCGCGGCGATCATTTCATCCGGTGACACCGGCACATCTGATTCCTTCCTCTTCGCGATCTCCAGCAAATATCTCCCCCAATTAAATGCCTGAACAATGCGCAAAACATCAAAAAAACTCCGTAACGTGGCCTCATCCCCTTCAACGCCCAAATCTTCCGCATAAGAACTAAACCACCGCACAAAAGAATCCCAATCCATTGCAAACCCCGCTTGATCTGCCATCAATGCCGCCATCTCCTCCAAAATCCCGAACCGGATCCCCCGACCTTCGTCAGGCCAGGTCCAAGAATCCGTTTCCCTTCCGGCGGAATAAGTCCATTGCCATTTATGAAACTCTTCGTGCGTTTGCGTCGACGGATCCGCGCCAAAAGGATCTTCTCCCTCGAACTTTCCGAAACTCAGTAACCCTGCAAGGCTGATACCGTTCCAGACTCCCTCATTTTGGGTAGAGAAGAAGCCAAAGCTATTGTCAAGCCTCGTCGCCTGCGTCTCCATAGCAACACCGCTAAACTTCGGAGACCGATGAGTCCTTCTATAAGTCTCCGCCCCCAGCAAGACATATATCGAATCCGGCATAAATTCAATTCTCAAGCTTTCCTTAACATCATCGAAACCGATTGTCTCTCTGAGAAATGATTTCAACCGTTTCGATTTCCTGATCTCTCTCGGCAGGAAGGTCTGCCCGCTAACCCCTTCCAGACGAAGCTCTTTTTGAATCCGCTTCACACGATCCCGATCGAAGTCAAATTTTTCCAGGTTCCATTCAAAACGGGTTCTTGCTCCCCTCGGAATTTCGCCGGCTTCATCAAGTAATTTCAAAAAATCCCCACGCACAACACGCGGATTTTCCCGAATCAGCCTTGCCGCCCGGTCATACAAAGCCGCGATCCGTTCAAAAGTTCCGACACTGACCCTCGGTGCCTCCGGAGAATCCGACGCCGGCATCTCTCCCGCTTGCCAATCGTCCTCATCTCCCAGCGAAGCACCAACCATCGGGGTTGGTGCGGAGTGCCGAGTTTCGGCCGAAGCGGCGTCCGTTGATTCCGGTGACCCCAACACTTCACCCCGTTTAGCCAACTCTACCATTCCGTCTTTTGTATAAATCATGCCGATATACTGCGGAGGTATTCTAGGAGCCAGTGACGTATACTCCGCCTCGTAGCCGTCCCTTTCATTCGCAAAAAGAAGGCCGGGATTCTCTTTCAGCCTCGCTCTCAATTTATTTTGCCACCCATAGCCGCCATCCATATCCACAACCACCTGATCCGGAGGCACCTCAACCTCAACGATGGCCAAATCTTCACGGCCGCTCTTTAACGCGCGTATCGCGTAAGAAGGGTCTGCGGAAAACGGCATAAGCGGCGTAGCAAACTTTGCTTGTCCGTCCTCATCAGTTACCGGGAAAGCTTCATCCTGAACCCGTTCCAGAAGATCGACGGTATCGCCTCTGAATCCAAAATTTCTCGCGATAAAATCCCCTAATTCCTCCTCATCCCCGCCGACATACGCCAGCCCCGCTGAAAACAAGCCTTGATCCGAAACACTCCCCACAAATTTTCCGGTATCTTTTATATCCCAAATGACCCGATATAAAACATAAAACGGCCTCCCCTCCCGCTCGCGAATGAAGGGCTTAACATCCGTGATGGCAGTAATCGTCTCAAGCGGATACTCCAACCCTTCGAGTTCATCAAAATAATTCCCTTTTGTCACAACGACCAATTTCCCGTCTCGTTCGGCAATCTCACCCATTGCATGATAATGATTCCCAATATTCTCGGGTAAATCGATTAACACTTTCTGCCCGGCTTTCAAGAAAGAGACATAAACATCCATCAGACGGGAAAGGACTTGTTCTTTTGCCGTAGCGTTCGCGCCAAGTGACTGAGCGGTATCGGCAACATGCCGAGAAGACAAAACCTCCGGGCGAATAACACGCTCCGCCGAAGCTTTCGCAGACGCGTTTTCTTGATTCTCCCGCGCAACCCGGGGAGCCTCACGGGAGAGATTTGTTTCATTTTCAGGCGCTTTAACGGCCGGCGCAGGTTTCGCGGCAGGAATTTCCTGCGTAAAAGACTCCCGGGTCTGTTCGCCCTGGATATTTCGCAGCGCCTGCAAAGTCGCTAATTTGACCGCCTGAGGCTCCGCCAAACCGGTTTCACCGCGGACACCTTCCTCCGCGCGGCTTAAAAGCCCTGTCACAAATTTCTGAGAAGCTTGAAAACTTTGAGGAACGTCCGCCGGCATTGCTTTAACCGTACGGTCCTGATCCGCAAGAATATCCCGCACAACCCCCTCGGCTTTCGCAACAACCTCGGGGGACACTCCTTCAGGTTGAATTTGTTTTTGAAGAGCTTCAACCGCGGCATCAACAATCACAGCCCTTGTTACATTCTCATACTCCGCAGGTTCCGAAGCGGAAAAATCGATTTTGCCAAGCGCCGCATCGATGAATGGCTTCAACTCCGCAGGTGACAATTGATAACTCAAAATCGCACGAACAGCCTGGAGATTAGATGGTTTCGAGTTCCCAAAATCCCTGAGCAGGGTCTGAACGCTCTCGGAAGTCACCTGATTCTTTTCGGCAAGAGGCCTGAACCCTTGCATGAATGCGCCGAGTTCGGATTCAAAACGTCCCCACCACTTCGAAAGGATATTTTCATTCGCATCCTGCAAGGCCTTCCTCACGTCATCCAGGATTTCTTCCTTGCTTTTCGAGGCAAGACTCGCCGCTCCGAATTTCTCGATATACACCTTGACCAGCAAATCGATGTACTTCGTGTACTCGCCCGCTTCCGTGACCCGCCCCTCGGCGGCAAGCTTTCGTATGAGTTCATCGCGCCAAAATTTGAGTATCCGCTTAAAATCCGGCTCATTCAGCTCCGCAACCAGCTTCATCCCGGCATGTCTCGCGAAGGCGTCGTAAAAAGTCGTCTTAAGGTAATCGGTATAGGAAAGTTTCCCTTTCATCACCGCATCGTATTCCTCCTGCCCGCGCAAAGAGCGGATTTTCGGCGTAACAACCGCATAGGAACATCCGCTCTCTTTAAGCCCCTCTTCAAAACCGAGCGTATGGAATCCTCCCAGGATCACCACCGCGGCCTTGGCGTTCTCCTTTCTCATCAGCTCCCGGAGATTTTTCCGGAGCATACCGTCACGCCCGACCGCAAAGCGGTAAAATTCGATCGCGGGATCAAACAGGCGGCGGTCCTTGACAAGGGAAAGATACGCTTCCGGCTCCTTCTGATACTCCCGCAATTTCTCCCGGTTCAATTCCAGCAAAGCCAGATCTTTTAGGATATCCATCCGCTTGTACTTTCCGCCAAGCTCACGCTCCTCCTGCTTCGCGGCCATTCCCGCCTCCGTCACATCGAGAAAACGCTCAAGCTCGTCGAAGATCTTGGTTCCTTTGATCGTCGAGAGGGTGTCCGCGTATCCCAGAAACTCCTGCAACTGGACCGTCAGCTTAAATTTCACGCCCCGCTCCCCGCTCGTCTTCAGCAGATACCTCAAGAACGTGGCGGGGTCCATGCGTCCCGTCATAAACCCCTGATATTTTTCGTTAAAATCCATCACCTCGCCTTTCTTCATCCCGCGAAGATATTTTTTCCTGAAATACTCCGCCATGTCCCGGATGGCAACGTCCAATCCCTCTTTGTCCAGCGAATCGTCTTGCGCGATCGAGTCGAAAAGCGTTTTCAAATGAGGATAGGCCTCACCGTCGGCCGCCGCTTCGGGGCTCACTCCTTTCAGATACTTCAGCAGTTCGATAAGCTGGCTCCGCTCTTCCTTGAATGCCCGGACCTTTTCGTGCAACTCGTTGAGTTTCGGGGAATAGATTTCTTTTCTCCGGCGGTCCAAGTCGGCCTTAAGCGCTTCCAGTTCTTTCAAAATCGCATCCCGTTTTTGGGCCGCCTTCAAATAGGCAAGATAATTCGCTTCGTACAGCTTCCAGTCTTCTATCCCGTAGCAGGCAGTCTCCCGGGAATTCAAAATCGCGGCCAGTTCGGCACCCGTCATCTCGGCTCGGTTCAGATAGTCGCCAAACACCTTCTGCTTGATTTTCTCATCGGGAAAAGCGCGGAAAAGCGTCGGATCCAACTTCCCTTTCCCTCCTTCCAAGGCAACCAGCGACACGTCGTACCGTTCACCCAGGTAATCAATCAGCGCCTGAATGTTGTTCTGGGCATCGATGATCGCATGCGCATCCTGAACGAAAAATACAAACGGAGCCCCCACTCCCGAGTTAAATTCTTCCTGAATGGTTCCGATCTCATCAGGGATCGTAATCGGATCGGAAAAAGAAACAGCAGGCAATTCCGTGACGGGAGAAATCTGAACCGGGTTTTGACTCCAACCGGTGTTGGCCGCAAGAAAGAAAAATGCCGTTACAAACGCGACGAATTTTTGTTTTCTTTTTGAGAAATATTTCTCCATACCTTTGCTCAGTTTGTTAAATTTGTTTATAATTGCATACTATTAAATATTTATTATTAATTAAGTTTTAAACTACATTAAAAATGTAACACATGATTAAACTTGTTGCAAATAAGCCTGAAAGTTTGCAACCCATTAAATGATAAAGATTTGCGAAATTAAATAAAAATAAATAACCTGTCAGATTTCAAAAACCATGAGAAAATGCGGAACCAACGGTTGATAAATGGCCGAAACATCCAAAATCTTACGTAAAATTCATCGAACTAAACCCGTCTCATTTCCTGATAAAATACGCCATACTGGACAATGAAGTTGACATTTACGGATATTTCTATAATCTTTTCAAATATGACTCCGGAAAAACAATCCAGCTCACCGTTTATCAGCTTCATCATGCCCGTCTACAATGAAGCGCTCAACATTCCGAACGTCCTTCGGAATCTGCATCAGATCCTTTACGCGCATCCCGAATGGAATTGGGAAGTTATTCTGATCGAAGACGGAAGTTCGGATCACACAAGAGAAGTCATGCAGGAAGAACTCAAGAAATATCCCACGACGCAGCTCATTATTCACGAACGAAATCAAGGCTACACCAAATCCCTCAAAGACGGGATCGCCAAAGCGCGCGGGAAATTTCTCATGTATATCGGCGCGGACGAAGAGTTCGACTGCTCGGAGCTTCCGAATTTCGTGATCCCTCTCGCGGCGGGAGAAGCGGATGTCGTACTGGGCGTGCGGTGGCAACGGAACGCTTATCAACTGTTCCGTTTCTTTCTTTCCGTCATCTACATTTTCCTGCTGAATTATCTTTTCCGACTCCGGATCAACGATTACAACTGGTCTCAGGCCTGGTCGAAAGAGCTTCTGGACCGGATCGACCTGAGGTCAAAGTCTCTTTTCGTGCTCCCCGAAATCATCATCAAGGCGCATGATCTCAAATACCGGATCAAGGAAGTCCCTTCCAATCACCGGGGGCGTCAGGCAGGGAAATCCTCCGTCAACATGCGAATCATGGGACACGCCCTTCTCGACTCTTTTTCGTTCTGGCGCGTCCGGAGCTCCCGGAAATACAATCCCGCCAAGGCTTAACCCAGTCCTCTTAATAGAAAATAAAACCACTGCGAGAATAGTTGCGCCTCGCACGAAGGCTTCAGATTCGGGAAGCACTACGCACCGATTTACAAACAACAAATCGGTGCTAGAGCTCACTTTCGGGGGACCCCGCCGATGTTCTTCGCCTGCGGCTTCGCCACGGACACCCCTCTCAAGATTCGCCCAAGTCTTCCTCGAATCTTCCGCCTATGTGCTCAGCTCAACTATTCCCCCTGAATTTCATATCAAAGCACCCACGAATCGCTATCTGCCTGAAGCAGAGTTCTACGCACCTGATAGGTTCGGCAAATTCAACTGAAGGCAGCTCTCGGAGCTGTTTGGAGCTTGGCCCGGGCGAAGCCTCGGTCCAAACAGCGAGAGCGCAGGCGGTCGGACGCCGCAGGAGCGACCGAACCGGCCGAAAATCTTTTTTCGGCACTAGCTCCCAGTAAAAGCAAGGTCGCGTCGCCGATCGCGGAAGCAGATTTGCCGAACCTTATAGCCTGAAATCTCAAAAAACTTTTGAACGGTTACTTAGGCTAGGCGGTAGATTTCGATGATTTGGCCGTTTCTACGGCGGGAGAGAAGATCTTTCATCGAAAACGGCGCCCCCGTCAACGGCTGCCGGTCCACAGGCCAAAGACGCGAAGCGTCTTCATAAGGGCTGAACCTCGCCGCAAGTGTCGCAGATTGCGCGAGAGAGCCATAAAAGGCGGGATGGAAATCGGGGCTGATCCGGGCAATCAGCACATATTCAATTCCCCGGTCGCGGAGGTCCCGAACATCATAGGGGACCTTGCCGGAAGTAAAAAAGAAACTTTCCCGGTTCGGGTCGCCCAAATAATAAAGCTCGTACCGGGGCCCCTCATCCCGCCCGGCAAGCGCAATCATCCTCTCCACTCTCCTGACTTGGGCGGAAGATCCGTTTTGAAGCGCTAGTCCCCTTTTCTTCTGCAATTGCCCGATTGATAATTTGAGGCGGGGCATAAAAAAAGGAACATCCAGCGCAATCCGGGTCCCCGGGGCAAGATGCGATTCCACCCATTCTTTCGAAACGGTCCGGACATCGGGCTCAGCCATAAGCCGGTCGCAGAGAACACTCTTGGCGAGAGGGAAAGCCGCGGCAATCCCGACAAGAAATCCGAAAACAAGACCGTTCAAGCGGAAAAGACTTTTTAATTCCAGCAAAACGTCCGCGGCAAAAAAAATAAAAAAAGGAATCATCGGAAGCACATACCGGTCGTAAGGCTGGCCAAAAAAGACAATGACTCCGTAATACGCCAAAAGAAAAGAAATAAAGATCAGCCGTTTCGGATCCCGGCGAAAAGCCGAAACCGCCGTCCCGGCAAAACCTAAAATCAGCAGAGGAAGCCCGAGCGCTCCCGTAAGAGAATAAGTCAGATGATGTAAAAACCCCGTAAACCCTTCCGCGCCGGATTGCTTGAAAAGCTCGTTAAAGAAATGCCCCCAATCCAAAAAAGCGAAAGGATTCAGAAGGAAGAAAACCGCAATCGAAATCGCGCCCGTCGCAAAAACAGCGGGCGAAAAAAAAGAGGAGAAACGAAACCTCTCCCGGAGGAAGTGCGCCGCTAAAAACGGAACAAAAACGAAAACCCCGTTGTACTTCACAGCAACACAAACGCCTAGCCAAACACCAAACAGTGCGTAATCGCGCAGCCTTCCCCGCTCCAGAACATTCAATATCGGGAAAAAGGCAGCAGTCATGGCCAGCAAAAGCGGAATATCCGCGTAAATATAGTGCGAGTCCCTGACATGGAGAAAATTAACGCCCAGAAAAAGGGCCCCGAGCAGCGCATGTCTTATAGAAAAAGACTTTTTCAGGAAACGGTAGAAAACATAGACCGTCAAAACACCGAGAAAAGCCCCCAAGACAAGACGCCCGATGAAGTAAAACGAAGAAGGATCGGACAAAAAAAGATTCTCAAAATCACCGACGCCATGAATCGCTCCGGTCAAGCGGGCGATAAGGTAATAGCACCCGAAACACCCGAAGAGGAAATAGCTTGCGAGGGGCGGGATCTTGAAAAAGTGGGGATTGAGATCTCCCGTGCCGTAAGCCAGCGCGTGATTGACGACAATCGGTTCGTCCGCGTGGTAAAGATCGGGAAGCCCGAATGAAATCCCCCACACGCGAAGCGCAAACGCCGCGATGAGGATCAGAAAAAGCGCGGCGGTCTGGAAAGATGAAAGCCCGGTTCCGGTATCTTTAAGCTTTTCCACAATGGCGATGATAATACCTTATCCGGAGGAGATCCAGAAGCATAAAAACGGGGTCCTTCCAGACCGAGACCCGGCTCTTCGGAGAATTCCGCCAAATCACGGGGACTTCCCTCACCCGGAAGCCCAACCGCTGGGCCAGATAAATAATCTCGGCATCGAACGAAAAACCCGCCATTTTCTGGCGCGAAAACAGAGCCTGCGCCGCCTCCCGCCGGAACCCCTTGAATCCGCACTGGGAGTCATGGACGCCCTTGAAAGTCAGAAAGCGCGCGATGCGGTTGAATATCCGCCCCATCAATTCTCGCATGAAATTCTGATGGACCTGGACGTCGGATCCCGGGAGATCCCTTGATCCGATCGCGACATCAAAACCCTCTCCGAACGCCGCAAGGAGCTTTTCAATCTCCCCGATCGGGGTCGAAAGATCGGCATCGCTGAAAAAAACATAGTCCCCCTTCGCCTCGAGCATTCCCCGCCGGACACTGTACCCCTTTCCGGAATTCACGCCGTTTTTCAGAAGCTTTTTCTCCCCGGGAAAATTCTTCCAGGCCGTCTCCACCACGCCGCAAGTCCGGTCCGGACTGCCGTCATCGACGACAATCAACTCACTCTGCCAGTCCTTCCCGGAGAAAAAACGCCCGATCTCCTCCAAAGTCGCCCCGATCCTCGACTCTTCATTAAACGCCGGAATCACGAGGGAAATCCTCATTTGGACGGTTCCTTCACAATGTATTGATTCAGAAAAAAGAGCCCCAAAAACCCCGGGACAAAATAGCGAAGCGACGACAGCAACGCCACGCCCGCGATTACCGGGACTTTCTCATACGGGGAAAAGAAATAAATCATCGCCGAATCCCGGGTCCCGACGCCGGCCATCGTGATCGGGATCAGCCCGACCAAAATCGCGAGGGGAACCAGTTCAAAGACCCGGAACAACGTCACGACGGAATGAAGCGCTTTGAAAACAAAATAAAACTGAAGGAGGTGGAGGAACCACAATCCGATCGAAATCGCGATGATCGCCCCCAGATAACGGCCATCGTTTTTGATCTCGTCCAGATACGCCTGGGTATCGCAGAAGAATCCCTTTAGTTTCGATAAAATTTTATTGCTTTGAAAAATGGAGGCGCCAAACCAGCGGTCGAATCGCACGAAATAAAGAAGCGGGAACACCGCAAGAACCCCCAGTGAAAAGCAAAGGGCAAGAACCGTCGCGCTCCCGCCTCCGGCCCCGAGAAAAACTCCTGTCAGCACCACGATTCCGAGAGAGGCAAAATCGATGTATTTTTCAAAAAAAACGATGTTCATGCCCCGCTTGATGTCGAGCCCTCCGGCCTTTCCCGCGAAATACCCCTTGGAAAGATCCCCCACCCGCGACGGGAGGAGGATATTCAGCGCCGCGCAAGCAAAAATCAGCTTGGTCGATTCCCAAAGGCTGATCTTCGCCCATTTCGCGATCATGATCTGCCAGCGCCAGGCGGAAACCAATATCAGCGGCGCAAAAAACAAAACCGCGAGAATAAAAACCGGGACATCCATCTCCGAAAGGTACGTCCTGAATTCGGCGAGATTGATTTGGGAAAAAATCGCGGCCAGAATCAGAACGGAAATCAGGATGGAGATAAAAGTTTTGACCATGCGTCTTTAATCGCGGTTCTGATAGGCCACGATCAGGTCGGCGATAAGCCCCAAAACGCCCACGATAATCGCCGTCATGAAAATGATGACATCCGACGATTGAAGCCTTCCCGTAAGGGCGTAAGTGATCACGGCCTTGAGCACCGCGAAAATCGCCAGAAAAAAGGAGAGCGGCATAAACACGCGCAGGGGTTTAAAGTACATAACCATTCGCACAACCGTATTCAGATACGCAGCGGTATCTTTGATGGGATGAAACTTGGATTTCCCGATCCGCTTGAAATACTTTGTCGGGATATATTTCACGGCGTACCCGTTCGAAAGAAACGCCAGCGTCATGGTCGTTACGCAGGAAAATCCGTCCGGGAGGACCCAGAGATATTTTCTCATAATTTCTTTCTTGAAGGCCTTCAGACCGGTATTCAGATCCGGGATATGCGTCCGTGTCAGGTAACAGGCCAGTTTCCGGATCAGCCACTTGGCCGGCGCGCGCAAAAGCTTCAGGGTCCCCTCTTCGCTGGTCCGGGCGCCGTTGACCTGATCGTATTCGGGAAAAAATTCGAGCATTTTCGGGATGTCGGACGCGTCGTAGGAACCGTCCGCGTCCAGCATCACGATAATATCCCCTTCGGCCTTGAGAATCCCCGTCCGGCGGGACGCCCCCGATCCCCCCTGAGTCATTCTCCGGAAAACCCGGACACTCTTTTCCACGGCGATCTCCGCCGTACGGTCCGTCGACTGATCGTCCACGACCAGGATTTCATACGTCCGGGAACTCCGGCTCATCGCCGCTTTCACGTCGTCGATCACTTTCCCGATCGCTTCTTCTTCATTGTACGCGGGCAGTAAAATCGTCACGTCAGGTTTCATTCCAGTAGGCCCTCCAGTAATCCAAAATGCTTTTCAACGTCTCCCTGAAATTAATCTTCGGTCGCCAGTCCGAAAGACGCCGCAGGCGGGATGAGTCAAGACTCATCGACGGGATCTCGTCTTTGGAACTCAGGGACAAATCCCGGATGATTTTCACGCGCCCCCGGCCAAGATGCGCCAGGCAAAGGAACTCGTTCAGAACGTCGCCGAGCAATCTCGTCTTCCCGGAGCCCACATTGTAAACACCGCCCTTCTCCCCCTTGGCTATCGCCGCGTCCACGGCCCGGAGTGCGTCCCGGATATCCAGATAATCCCTCCGGCTGTCCAGGCTCCCGACCCGGAGAACCGGCGCGAGCTTCCCGGCTTCGATCCCGGCAATCTGATAGGCAAAATTCGAAAGAGAGAAGGAAACGGACTGCCCCGGCCCGACAAGATTCACAAGCCTTAAAACAATCGTATGAATTCCAAACACCTTGGCGTACATCCGGGCCAGAAAATCGATCGCGAGCTTGCTCAACCCGTACGGATCCTTCGGCAGCAAACAGGCGTCCTCTCGCAGTTTTCTTCCGCATAGATGAGACTCCCCGTAGGCCACTCCCGACGAAAACACGACAAATTTCGAATTCAGCCCGAAATCACGTAAGGCTTCCAGGGCGTACAAGCCGCCCGAAAAATTCACATCGATCGTGCCTTCCGGGTCGAGCCATGATTTCCGTACCGACCCTTGCGCCGCGAGATAATAGACGCAATCCGGCCTGACCTTCCGGATCAGCCGGACCATCTCTTTTTTCTCCCTCACGTCGCACGGCAGGAAACTCAATCCCGCGCGGGGCTGAAGCCCTTTCTTCCGCTTTCTCTGATAAGTCGAGACAACTTTCTCCCCCCGCAAAAGCAGATGGGAAGAAAGGGTTTTCCCGATGAAACTGGTCCCCCCGACGATCAAATTAATTCTAGCGCGATTCTTTCTTGCCATCTCTCAGTTTCCTGAAATACTCGACCGTGTTCGCGAGCCCCCTCCGGATATCCACCTTGGGCTCCCACTGCAGGAAATTTCTCGCCCGGGAAATGTCCGGCCGCCGGACGCGGGGATCATCCTGAGGGAGAGGATCGAACCGGACCGTTGATTTCGAACCCGTCACGTCAATGATCAATCTCGCGAGTTCGAGCATGCTCATTTCGTCGGGATTCCCCAAATTCACGGGCTGATTCAACCCCGAAAAAAGAAGCTTCCGAAGCCCGGCAATCAGATCCTCAATGTAGCAAAGGCTCCTCGTCTGGCTCCCGTCCCCGAAAACGGTCAGCGGTTCTCCCGAAAGCGCCTGGCTGATGAAGTTGGGGATCGCACGTCCGTCGTTCTCGCGCATCTGAGGGCCGTAGGTGTTGAAAATTCTCGCGATCTTCACATCGACCCCGTGCGTCCGGTGATACGCGAGCGCGATGGCTTCGGCAAAACGCTTCGCCTCGTCGTAAACGCCGCGAGGCCCGATCGGATTGACATTCCCCCAATATTCCTCCGTCTGCGGGTGGATCAAGGGATCCCCGTAAACTTCCGAGGTCGACGCGAGGAGAAACACGGCCTTTTTGGCTTTCGCGAAGCCCAGCGCGTTATGCGTTCCCAGCGCCCCCACTTTAAGGGTCTGAATCGGAAGGCGATGATAGTCCGCGGGACTCGCCGGCGAGGCAAAATGCAGGATGTAATCGACTTTTTCCTCGGTAAAAAAAGGATGCGACACATCGTGCTGGATGAAAAGAAATTTCGGATTATTTTCGAAAGCCCGCAAGTTCTCGATATTTCCCGTGACGAGATTGTCCACGCAAATCACCCGGTGCCCCTCTCCCAGAAAAAGCCCGGTCAGATGGGATCCGATGAACCCCGCTCCCCCCGTGATGAGTATCGTCTTCATGTTCAAAGGTGGACCTTTTTCCAGACGCCGGATTCGATGAACCAATTCACGGTTTTCTCAAGCCCCGGGTAAAAAAGGGTCTGCGGCCTGAATTTCAGGATTTTCTTCGCGCGATTGATGTCCGCGAGCGTCCGCCGCACATCCCCCGCCCGTTTGGGCGCAAAGCGGGGTTTGATAGCCGGTTTTTTGAGAAGCCGTTTGACTTCGTTAAAAATTTCGAGCACGGAATGCTCTTCATGGCAGGCGATATTGAAGATTTGCCCGTTCGCCGCCGGAGCGCGCATCCCGAGCATGTTCCCCTCCACAACATTATCCACATAGGAAAAATCCCTCGACTGCTTCCCGTCCCAGTGGATTTCGGGGGATTTCCCCTTCAAAAGATGGTAAATGAATATCGGAATCACGGCGGAATACAGAGACTCGGGATTCTGCCGGGGACCGAAGACGTTGAAATAACGAAGCGAAACGGTTTCCAGCCCGTAAAGCCGCGTGAAAATCCGGCAGTAATACTCTCCCATAAGTTTTGACGCCGCGTAAGGAGAAACCGGGCCCGGTTTGTCATCTTCATGAAGGGGAAATTTCCGGCTTTCCCCGTAAACCGAAGAACTGGACGAATACACCACCCGTTTCACGCCCGAATCGCGCGCCGCAACGAGAAGATTCAGCATCCCCGTCACATTCGCTTCGTTCGTCTCGACCGGATTATCAACCGAACGGGCCACCGCGCGAATCGCCGCCAGATGAAAAACTCCCCGCATGCCCTTCACGGCGCGGCGGACCGCGCTCATATTTCTCAAATCGCCCTTGATGAATTCGATGTTATCCTTAAACGGCGCAAGATTTGCCTTAAATCCGGTCGACAGATTGTCCAAGACCCGGATATCGTGGTTGCCCTTCAAAAGACGCTCGACAACATGAGAGCCGATGAATCCCGCCCCTCCCGTCACCAGGTATTTCGCCATGGTCCTTTTTCTCCTCCGCTTAACGATTGATTCATTCAAATGCAATCGGAAACCGATTTTTAAAAGGTTATTGTATCATCTTTTCGCATGGCGCAAAGCCCGGACTTTACGCGCTTTCCGATACCGCCCAGCGCCGGAAATATTCCGCAAGAGCTTCTTTCCAGGGTCTCAACGGGCCTCCCGCGAATTTTTCATACCGCGAGACATCCAGCACCGAATATCCGGGACGCGGCGCCGGACGCCCGAGTTGCGCCGAAGTGATCGCCTCGAGTTTCGTCTTTCGTCCCGACAAAGCGAAAATCTCGCGCGCGAAATCAAGCCACGTCGCCTCGCCGGAATTCGCGATATGCATCACGCCCAGGATTTTCGGATCCGCCTTTCCGCCCCGCTCCTCGCAATAGTCGAATATCTTCTTGAGTCCCGCCGCGAGATCGAAAGTGTAGGTGGGCCTCCCCCGCTGATCATCCACCATTCCGAGAGAATCCCGGTCACGGGATAGTCTCAGCACCGTATCCACAAAATTTTTCCCGCGGGGACCGTAAAGCCATGAGGTCCGAACGATCAAGCCGAAGGGGTAATTCTCGCGGACATAATTTTCCGCCAGATATTTGCTCTTCCCGTAAGCGCTCAGGGGGTTCGGAGTATCTTCCTCAAGGTACGGCGCCCGCTTGGCTCCGTCAAAAACATAATCCGTGCTGATCAGGAGCAGGAAAGGCTGGCTCCGGTGAAAAGACTTCAAAAGATTCCGAGTCCCTTCGAAATTGACGGCAAGCGCCCTCTCGGGCTCGGATTCGGAACGGTCCACGTCCGTGAAGGCCGCCGCGTGCAAAACAGCGTCCGGGCGAACCGCTTCGACTAAATCCAGAACGGCGTCAGGATCCGTGATGTCACATTCGCGAAACGGAAAGGAAAGGTGAGCGGCGTCGCCGGTCCCCGTGCCGGTCAGCTCATGCCCCTTGAAAACCTCCCCCAAGGCACAGCCCAGCATCCCGTTTGCGCCCGTGATTAAAATTTTCATCGAAGGAAATACTCTCGAATGTTTGATCTTACAATTTCCGGGTGAATTCGTCCTGCTTCAGAGGCCTCCACCACGACTCGTTCCGCCGATACCAGTCAATCGTGAGGGAAAGCGCCTGATCGAAATCATAGCGGGGGGCAAACCCGAGCCCCCGGAGTTTGGCCGTTTCCACGCTGTAGCGGAAATCATGGCCCGGACGGTCCGGAACCGATTGGATAAATTCCTCGGTCTTCGCAAAAGCGCCCAAAATCTTTTTCGCGAGGGCAAGATTCGTCATTTCGTTTCCGCCGCCGATATTGTAAATCTCGCCGGGCATGCCTTTCTCGAACGCGAGATCAATCCCCCGGCAGTTGTCTTCCACATAGAGCCAGTCCCGGACATTGTCCCCTTTCGCGTACAGAGGGACTTTCTTGCCCTCGATCAGATTCGTGATAAAAAGCGGCATCACTTTCTCGGGATACTGATGAGGGCCGAAATTATTGGAGCTCCGGACGATCAGGACGGGAAACTTGTAAGTTACCCAATAAGAGCGGACCAAAAGATCCGCGGCCGCTTTCGACGCCGAATACGGGCTGTTCGGAGAAAGAGGAGAATCTTCCGTGAAAGAGCCTTCGAGAATCGAACCGTAGACTTCATCGGTCGAAATCTGGAGAAAACGGGAAATCCCGACTTCTCGGGCCACTTTCAGGAGAACCGAAACCCCCAGATAATTCGTCCGCACAAACGCGTACGGGTCCTGAATGGAGCGGTCCACATGAGTTTCGGCCGCAAAATTGATGACCCCGCCGGCCCCGCTCATGCAGTCCCGGACAACCGACTCATCGGCAATGTCACCCCTCACGAAGGAATACCGGGGATGATTCTCCAGTTCTTTCAGATTGGCCGGATTTCCCGCGTAAGTCAACTTATCCAGATTGACGACCGAATCGGCGGGATGCGTCTTGAGAAAATATTTAACGAAAGTGCTTCCGATAAAACCGCATCCGCCCGTGATCAGAATTTTTGCCATCGCGTCACCGGCCGGAGCGGGAAGCTTTGCTCCGGGAGGCAACCAGCTGGCCCGCCCGGAAGAGGGATTGAAAAGTCCCCGCGTCCGTCCAAAACCCCTTCATGATGTCGTATTCCATTTGCCCTCGCCGGATATAGGCGTTGTTGACATCGGTAATCTCCAGCTCCCGCCGCCGAGAAGGCTTCAGGGTCCGGATGATGTCGAACACCTGATGATCGTACATGTAAACGCCCGTCACCGCGCACCGGGACGTCGGATGCTTGGGTTTCTCGATAATCCGGGTGATTTTTTTCCCGCGAATCTCGGCCACTCCGAACCGCTCGGGATCGGGCACCGTTTTGAGCAGAAGCCGCGCTCCCCGTTCCTGCCGTCTGAATTTTTCGACGCAAGCCGCGATATTGTCCTGAAAAATATTATCGCCCAAAATAACGATAATCTTGCCGTGCTCCGCGAAATCTTCGGCAAGACGGAGTGCGTCCGCAATACCCCCTTCCCCTTCCTGATACGTGTAATGGATGTCCCGGATCCCGAATTTCCGGCCGTTCCCGAGAAGCCTCAGGAAATCCCCCGCGGAATTCCCGCCGGTCACGAGCATGATCTCCTCGATTCCCGCTTCGATCAGCTTCTCGAGCGGGTAGTAAATCATCGGCTTGTCGTAAACGGGAAGAAGGTGTTTGTTCGTCACTTTGGTCAGAGGGAGAAGCCGTGTCCCCAACCCGCCCGCAAGAATCACTCCCTTCATCGTCAATCCCTCCTCTCGTTTTTTCCCGGTCGAAACTCCGAAAAATCTCAGCTCCGGTTCACCGTCTGCCGGCCGACCGAAACGTATTCAAATCCGAACCCCTTCATCTGCTTGGGGTCAAACATATTTCGCCCGTCGAAAACGAGCGGCCGTTTCATCAGCCGTTTCAATTTTGAAAAATCCAGTTCCTTGAATTCTTTCCACTCCGTCAGAAACAAAAGCGCGTCGGCTCCCCTGGCCGCCTCGTAAGGAGTCTTGACGTAAGTCACCCCCCGGAAGAAAGATCTCGCCGCGGGAATCGCCTCGGGATCAAACGCGCGGATATCCGAGCCTTCGCCCTGAAGCGCGCGGATAACATCAATCGAAGGCGCGGCGCGCATGTCATCGGTGTCCGGTTTGAAAGAAAGCCCCAGGACTCCGATTCGTTTCCCCGAAAGATTCCAAAGCACTTCCTTCACCTTCTGGACATAGTGGATTCGCTGCCCCGCATTGATCGCGATGACCGAGCGCAGGAGCGAAAAATCCGCGCCGGCTTTCTCGCCGATATGCACGAACGCCGCGAGGTCCTTCGGAAAGCAGGACCCTCCGAACCCGACCCCCGCGTCCAGAAAATGCGTCCCGATCCGCGAATCATAGCCCATGCCTTCGGCCACTTTCTTGACGTCCGCGCCCACTTTCTCGCACAGGCGCGAGACCATGTTGATAAAGGAAATCTTGCTGGCCAGAAACGAATTGGACGCGTGCTTGATGATCTCCGCGCTATTGATATCGGTAACGACGATCGGCGCGTTGAGCGGTTCGTAAAGCGTCCGGAGAATTTTTTCGGCTCGCTTGGATTCGACGCCGAGCACGATCCGGTCGGGCCTCATGAAATCCTCGATCGCGGCGCCTTCCCGGAGAAATTCCGGATTGGAAGCGACGTCAAAATCCGTCTTGTTTTTCCCCTTCATATTGATCGAAATGGTCCGCTTGACCCAATTCCCCGTCTCGACGGGGACCGTACTTTTCTCGACGATCAGGCAATACCGGCGCAGGCACTTTGCAATCTCCGTCACCACCGCCTCCACCGAAGAAAGGTCAGCCTCTCCGCTTTCCTTGGTCGGCGTCCCGACCGCGATAAAAAGGACTTCGGCCTCCCGGACCGCGTCCCGGATCCGGGTCGAAAAAACGAGCCGTTTTTTCGCCTGATTCTTCCGGACCAGTTCGGACAATCCCGGCTCGAAAAACGGCATCTTCCCTTTCTTGAGAAGCGCGATTTTACGAACGTCCTGATCCACGCACAGGACTTCATGCCCGAGATCCGCGAAACAAGCGCCCGTCACCAATCCCACATGCCCCGACCCAATCACTCCGATCTTCATTTTGCGGCAAACTCCCTTTTTAGCATCCTGTTTTCAAGGCAAGAAAATGAAATGAAGAAAAAGAAAATCAGTAAGCGCCCTTTTCGAGGGCCGGCATCTGCTTCTCGTCAATCGAGCCGTCGTAGAAATGCCCGATCCTCGGATCCGGCAGCGTGGAGCGGTTTCCGACGTCGAAAGCGACTTCCGGAAACGCCACCATGCGCAGAGAGACAAAAAATTCCGTGTTCGTCCCTTCCTGAAATTTGGAGCTTCTCACATTCGCGCCGAACGTCAGGATAAAATCGTGCAGGTCCCGGATAAACCGGACTTCCCATTCTTCCACCTTCCGGGTTTGAAGCTCCGCGCGGGCATATCCGCCGATCTTCCACCGCTCGTTTATTTTCACCGTCGAATCGAAAGCGATCACGTTCGTCCGGGAATTATCCCCGTACTGAGGATCCCGCGCCAAATACCCCTGGCTCAAAACAAGGCGGACCCTTTCATTTTTCGGGTTCAGGACCACATCGTAGAACACTTCCTTGAAATCCTGCAGGGTAAAATCAAAAATGGCGCGCCCCTGGAAAGTCAGCCAATCGTAGGGACGGAAAGAAAACTTGTTTCCCCAATCCGTCATCGTCGAACCCCCGTCCCGTCCGTCGCCAAACTCGTAATTCAGGTACGTCGAGTAGCTCACCACGTCCACCCGCTGCCAGGCGGACGGATCCTCGTCGGGATGGCGCTTGGTCTGCAGGCGGTTTTCCAGCGCGAACTGAACGATATCGTGACGGCGCATGGCATCCACGCTGTCCATCTGGTAAAACTTATTATGGTCCTTGGTGTCGATCGGGATCGAATCATACCGGACAATCGGCTCGACAATATGGCGGAGCTTGTTGATGTCCATCCCGAGAAACTTCATCGACCGGTCAAATGTCCTTTGATAGCGGGTTCTCGTCTCGATCCCGCAATTCATCAGAAACCGTCCGAGACCGTCACGGCTGTCCTGCCCCTTGCTGTAATACGCCACCTGTCCGCCGCCATACGGAGTCACCTTGACCCGCCCGTCAAAAACCCTGAAAGGATACTGGAACGCGTGGTTCGTGTACGCCCTCACCGTATCCTGCCCCTCATTGTTGACCTCATCGGCTCCGTCCGTGGTCGGGATGCTCGCAAACTTCTGGAAATTCGCAAAATCGGTTTCGTGTTTATAAAGGAGATTCGTGTCAAAGAGAGGCTGGTTTTTCCAGGTAAAATGAAGTCTCGGGAGCTTTTCCAGCTCGGGCCAGAAGCGATTAGTCCGTTTCACCACTTCGGTGAAAAACGCGTAACTGTCTTTGACCCGGGTCACCACCACCTGGGACCGGGGCCTTGCTTCCCGCCGGTCCTCTCTTTGAAAAAATTCCTGAAGCAGCCATTTGTCGCTGAGCTCGTGCCAGTTCACCACCACATTGGTATCCTGATCAAAATCCGTCCGGTGCCGGATGGTAAACCGGTAGCGGGTCTCTCGGCTCCGGTTCTGGACCTGATTGTCCCCGTCTTCCACCGGATGCGGCGCACGCTTGTCCGAAGTCAGATACGTGATGATCTTCCCGCGTCCAAAGTTGGGGACCCAATACATCGAGTCCACTCCGTACGCGACGCCCCTCTTCGACCGGAAATCGACCCGGGGCTTGATCTTCACGTTCTTAGAAAGACTCATTTCCTTCGCGGCCAGAAAATAAAATCCGAAATTGTCCGAATAACCCGTGCGCGCTTCGAACAAAGCGTGATTCTTATCGATCGGAATGGTCATGTATGGCAGCCAGAAATACGGCTTTCCTAAAACACGGAACGTCACGTTTCGCAGGACAATCTTATCGTCCGGATACACCGTGACATTCTGGGAATGAAGTTCGTAGTGCGGCCTCTCCAGATCGCAGGTCGTCACACTGGTATCGGTGGTATTGATCCGGTTTTTAGACACCTGCTCGATGGCTTCGCTGTTCCCGTACCACGGTTCCTGATAAACCGTCCCCTGCGGGAACGTGCCTTTGTAATGCTCGAAATCGTAATCCGTTTTCTCTCCGCTCAGGGTCGATTCGCCTTCAAAAACAGTCACATGCCCCTGGGCGTGCGCGACTTTGGTGTCGGTGTAAACTTCGGCATGATCGGCCTGCAGTTTCATGTCCTTGTAGGTGACCAGGACATTCCCGTCGGCGATAATCTTCTTCTCGTCCTTCACATACTGAAGGGAATCCGCCACCACCTCAACCGGAAGATTCTCCGCTTCCAGTTTCTTCTGCCCTTCGGAAGTTTCCTTCACCGTCTCGTCGCCCGCCGCAAAAAGCAAGCCGGAAGAACCCATCACAAAGAGCCCGGCCAAGGCACAAAGACACAATACTCCGGTAATTCGGGTAACCTTCATCGGTAGTTTAAGTTCCAAGCGTATCCTCATTACAACGTTTAGCAATGAAAAGCAATCGTGAAGGGCTTATTCTATCAGAAGAACTCTAAATTACAATTCAATAATAAGGGTCAGGAGCCCTTTTGCGAACCCACCTTCTCCCAATCCTTTAGGAAGCGCGCGATTCCGATATCCGTCAGGGGATGTTTGACCAGCCCTTCCAGGACTTTGAACGGCACGGTACAAATATCGGCACCCATCAATGCCGCATCGACAATATGCAGCGGATGCCGGATGCTGGCGACAATGATCTGCGTCGGATAATTGTAATTCGCATAGATCGTCCGGATGGTCTTGATCAAATCCATACCGGGCTGGGAAATGTCGTCCAACCTTCCGACAAACGGGCTCAGGAAAGTCGCGCCCGCTTTCGCCGCGAGAATCGCCTGCGAAGGAGAAAAACAAAGCGTCACGTTGGTCTTGATCCCTTCGGCCGAAAAAATCTTGGCCGTTTTCAATCCATCCACCGTCAAAGGCAATTTAATCACCACGTTTTTATGAATTTTCGCGAGTTCACGCCCTTCGCGAAGCATGCCCTCTTTCTCGGTGCTCAACACCTCGGCGCTGATCGGGCCTTCCACGACCGCGCAGATCTCCCGGATCAAGTCCTTGAAATCGCGTTTTTCCCTCGCCACAAGAGAAGGATTAGTCGTCACACCGTCCAAAATCCCCCAACTCGCCGCCTCACGAATTTCTTCCAAATTCGCCGTATCGATGAAAAATTTCATGTCACCCCCCCCGTTGATGTCGTTAGCCGCAATACAGGATTATTGTGCCCGATATTTTTCTTTATCGAAGCCCACCACGCGGTTCCGCCCCTCTTCCTTTGCCTGGTAAACGGCGTGATCGGCCTTCCGTAAGAGTTCCAGAATAAAATCGGATTGAAAAGCGCCGGCCGAATCCGTCCCCAAATCCTCCGGGAAGGAAGCGACTCCGATGCTCACAGTCACCTTTGTCACCTCATCATAAACCTTGAACCGTTTCTTGGCAACCGCCGAACGAATACGCTCGGCGACTTCGACGGCCCCGGTGCGGTCCGTTTCGGGAAGTACGATCGCAAATTCCTCACCGCCATACCGCGACACGATGTCCACGCGACGAACCGTCGACCGAATCACCTGGGCCACCTGCCTGAGCGTCACGTCCCCCACCAGATGGCCGAAATTATCGTTATATCTTTTAAAATGATCGATATCCAGCATCAGCACGGCCAGTTTGAAATTGTGCCGGATTGCGCGCTTGAGTTCTTCCTCGAACCGCTCCAAAAAATGCCGCCGGACAAACACGCGCGTCAACCCGTCCACGATCGAAAGCTCTTTGACGGTCTCATACAACCGGATCTTCTTGACATGCAGCGCAAGTTCGGAAGTGATCACCTGAAATTTCGGAATATCCTCTTGTCGCCCCCCCTCAACCAGAAGCAGCGCAATCACCCGCCTCTGGACCACGAGCGGAAAGATCCAGAACGGGAAGACAAAGCCTCCTCCGGACAATCCCGCCGGAAGATCTTTCTCTTCCGGAAAACAAAAATTCTCCTTCTTGCCGCTGAACTCCTGAACGATTTTCTTCTCAAACAGAGAGAGATCTTCCTCTCCCCGGGATTCCTCGGCATTCCCTTCGTCGTAAACGATAATCCGCCGCACCATGGATGGAGGAATCCCCTCGCTCGCAAACACCAGCAAGACGGCCTTCCAAAGCCCGATGTGAATCAGCATCCGTTCCTTCAGAACCGCCGCAAGGCCCTCAAAGCTCAGGCATTCGTTTAATTTGTCGGCCAGCTCATAAAGCCGGAGGATATCTTCAAGCTGCTTGGAGATTCCCCTCAGAGAGTCTTCCTTCTCGGAGACACGATGTTTGAGTACCTCCAAAGCTTCTTCCGAATTCTTTTTTCTTTTCTCGAAGGAAGAAATCTTTTTCCTCCATTCGAAACGCTCGTAAAACCCTCCCCCGTAAAGCGCAAGCAAACCGGCAAGAAACGCGAGGAACCAGGCATCCCAAGTCGCGCCCCAGTGCCAAAGCAGTGAAAAAGAAGATACCCACAACACAATCGCAATCTGAAGAAGATCTCCGGCAAGGGAAAAATAAAATATAAAAAGCGAGGAAACCGCCAAAAGCGAGAAATACCATAAAGCGCCGAACCGTTCGACCGAATGAGCCAACACAAAAAAAACCAAAAAGCCCGCCAGCAGAAGCCAACGATTCATATTTCTTCTTAAATTCTTCTCCATCGTCATCGCCTCATTTGCCAGGCCCGGGACCGACGGAAGCCACACGGTTCCGTCCTCCTCGCTTGGCCGCGTACAGACTCTGGTCCGCCTTCAAGAGCAGTTCTTCCCGCTCCATGGTATCGTCGGGAATCGTGCTGACCCCTATCGAAACGGTGATCTTGGTCATCTCCCGGCGAATCTCCACTTCCCCGGATTCCACCCTCTGCCGAATTTTTTCGGCAATCTGCATGGCATCCGGTTTGGCGATTCGGGGCATTAAAATCGCGAATTCCTCTCCCCCGTATCGCGCCACGATGGATCCTTCCGGAGATTCCGACGCCAGGACCTGCGCGACTTTGACCAAAATCATATCCCCGGCCGTATGCCCGAACGAGTCGTTGTACTTTTTGAAATAATCGAGATCGCACATCAGAAGCGAAAGCGGCACATTGCTCATCAGGGCCCGGCGATGCTCATCCTTCAAGCGGTCTTTGAAGTAACGGTGGACAAAAAGCCCCGTCAGAGAATCCCGGATGGCCAGCTCATGCGTCTTCTGCCACAACAGGGCATTCGCAAAAGCGGGAGAAGCCAGAACACTCAACGCGTAGAGAAGCCTCAAATCCTCGGTGGTAAACACATTCGGATAGCTCGATTGCGCCCGGCACATCCCGACCACGCGGCCTTCGTCCACCAACGGCGCCACAATCAAACTCCGAATCGAGGCGTCCTCCATCTTGCGCGAATCAAACCGGACATCCTTTTTCGTGTCCAAAATATGCAGCGGCTGACGGGTCTTGAGCACCCAGAGATCGAAAACATCCCCCGTCTTGCTCTTGATCCTCTCGCCTTCCTTCAGCGTTTCGGAATGCACCAGGGAAAGGCTCATCTGGTCCACTTCCGCCAGATACAAAAGGCAGGCCTCAGCCTTTGAGATAAAACTCTTCAACTGCTTGACCACGATCCGCGCAAGGTGCTCAAGGCTTAAAGTCGTCGCGAATTCTTCCGCAACCTCCCGGAGGCTGTAATAAACGCTGTACTTCTGAAAAGACGCATCCAGGTCTTCGCTGAGCTTCGCAAACCGGACTTCCTGTTCGTTCTTCTCGTTTTCGTTCCGTTCGCCTTCGGACTCCGCGAGCAACAGACGGTTCTGATTCCTGCGTTCAAACCAGGCAAACAGAAAATAAAAGCCCGCGTAATACGCGAAAAAAGCCAGGAAACTTTTCTGCTGCGTCACGACCAAAACCAGAAGATTGATCAGCGCCGCAACGGAAAGCATCCCGACAGCCGCCCAGCGCCCCCAAACCGTCCAGACAAACAATGCAGGAAGCACGAACAGCAGGAGGAAAAAAGGAAGGCAGAAGCAGATTGTTCCGTTCTTCGCCAAACTCAGGGAGAAGACGGAAAAATAACCGAGGGCCAAAACCGCAAACAGGCTGAGCCCTGTTATGATCAAACGCCGCGCGGCGGAAAGAGGCATCAAATGATTACTTTTTCAGTTTCCGTGTCGAAAAAATGCACCCGGGTCATGTCAAACACCAACTGCAAATCCTGGTTTTCCTTTGCGGTATCATGGGGGCCGACTCTGGCGATAAAGGAATGGTGACCCGTCGTCAAATGAAGATAAATTTCGGAACCCATCGGCTCCACCACTTCCACCGTCGCTTTCACGGTAAACTCGTCGGAAGCCGCCTGGGCAAACAGTCTGTCGTAAATATTCTCGGGCCGTATTCCGAGGATCACGTCCCGGCCCGTGTACTGAGAAACCGC
>JAKQXH010000004.1 GCA_029561555.1 Candidatus Omnitrophota bacterium | reverse complement strand
CGGGATGCGGCAATACGCTGAATATGCAGCATCCGCGCGTGCTTCAGCTGATCATGGACAGCCTGCGGTATTGGGTGCTCGAGATGCGCGTGGACGGGTTCCGTTTCGATCTGGCGAGCGCACTGGCGCGCGAATTGTATTCGGTTGATAAATTGAGCGCTTTCTTTGACATCATTCAGCAGGATCCGGTCCTGGCGAACGTGAAACTCATTGCGGAACCGTGGGACATCGGGGACGGCGGCTACCAGGTCGGGAATTTTCCGGTCGGCTGGGCGGAATGGAACGGGAAATACCGGGATACGGTCCGTCGCTTTTGGAAAGGGGACGGGGGAGTGGTTGCCGAGTTTGCTTCGCGGCTTTGCGGGAGCAGTGACCTTTACGAGCAGAGCGGACGGCGGCCGTACGCCAGCATTAACTTTATTACCAGCCATGACGGGTTTGCCCTGCAGGATCTGGTTAGCTACAATGAAAAACATAACGAGGCCAATCAGGATGAAAATCGGGACGGTGACAATAACAACCTGAGTTGGAACTGCGGTGTCGAAGGCCCGGCGGAGGATCCGGAGGTCATTTCGCTAAGGGAAAAGCAGAAGCGAAATTTGATGGCGACATTGCTTTTGTCTCAGGGCGTTCCCATGATTTGCGCGGGGGACGAATTGAGCCGGAGCAAACAGGGGAACAACAACACCTATTGTCAGGACAACGAGCTGAGCTGGCTCAGTTGGGAACTTTCCGATTCAAAGAAAAGGTTTCTGGCGTTTTGCCGCCGAATGGTGAAAATCTGGAAAGAGCAGCCCGTCTTACAGAGGCGGAAATTTTTCCAGGGGAGGCAGATTCGGGGTTCCGGCGTCAAGGATATCCTCTGGCTTGAGCCTTCAGGGAAGGAGATGTCGGATGAGGCGTGGAACGCGGGCTTTGTCCGCTGTTTGGGGGTCCGGCTTTCGGGGGATGCTTTGAATGAGGTTGATGAAAACGGGGAGAAAATTACCGGAGATACGTTGCTTTTATTGCTGAACGCCCACCATGAGGCCATCCCGTTTCGCCTCCCCGATCCGGGGCCGGGTAAATTTTGGGAGCGTCTTGTCGATACGGCAAGGGAACAAAATGAGGATCGGCGTTTTAAAAAAGCGGAGGATTATCCTCTGGAGGGCCGCTCTTTGGCTCTCCTGCGGTTGAAGGAAAGAAAAGAAAATGGGAACTGAGAATCATGCGGAAGCCTGGCGGTTGGATCTGGGAGCGAATATTTTATCCGACGGGAACGTTCGATTTAAGGTCTGGGCGCCTTTCTGTTCGAGAATCGACGCGAAAATCATTCGGAGAGGCGGGAAGGAAAGAATTCCTCTTCGGCAGGATGATTGGGGGTATTTTCAGGCGATAACGGACCGGGCTTCCTGCGGGGATCGCTATATTTATGTGCTGGACGGGCGAACGGAACGTCCGGATCCGGTTTCCCGGTATTTGCCGCAGGGGGTACACGGGAACACCGAAATTGTGAGTCCGGAAGATTTCCGTTGGACCGACCAGAATTGGAGAGGAGTGCCGCTCTCCGAATTCATTATTTATGAAATGCACACGGGGACTTTTACCCGCGAAGGGACTTTCGATTCCGCAATCGCAAAAATTCCTTATCTGAAACAACTCGGGGTGACCTGTCTTGAGATTATGCCGGTTGCGCAATTTCCGGGGAAGAGGAACTGGGGCTATGATGGCGTCGGGCTTTTCGCCGTGCAAAACAGTTATGGCGGGCCGGTGGGGCTTAAAAGGCTAGTGAATGCTTGCCATCGCGCGGGTTTGGCCGTCTGTTTGGACGTTGTGTACAACCATTTCGGGCCGGAAGGAAATTATTTGCAGGATTTCGGTCCTTATTTCACGAAGAAATATCATACTCCGTGGGGTTCTGCCCTGAATTATGACGATGCCGGCAGCGAGGGGGTACGGGAGTTTATCGTCAGTAACGCCCTTTACTGGATTACCGAATACCATGTGGATGCGCTGAGGTTGGACGCCATTCACGGCATTTATGATTTCAGCGCGAAACATATTCTCGAAGAAGTTCAGGAGAGGGCGGAACGGGAGGCTCGCATTTCGGGACGCAGTGCCGTGTTGATCGCTGAAAGCGATTTGAACGACTCGAGAATTATCCGGCCTCGTGCCCGCGGAGGGTATCAGTTGGCCGCTCAATGGAGCGATGACTTTCATCATTCGGCGCATGTTTTGCTGACGGGAGAGAGGGGCGGTTATTATCGGGATTTTACCTCGGTCGGAGATTTGGCGAAAGCGATGCGGTCGGCTTTTGTGTATGACGGGAAATATTCTCCGTTCCGGCGGAGGCGCCACGGGAATTCGACCGAAGGCCTTTCGTTCGAGAAGTTCGTGGTTTGCGTTCAGAACCACGATCAGGTCGGGAACCGTGCGTACGGAGACCGTTTAAGTTCTCTTGTTTCGTTTGAGAAACAGAAGCTTGCGGCGGCCGTCCTGATGCTTTCCCCTTATGTTCCACTCATTTTTATGGGGCAGGAATACGGCGAATTGAATCCGTTTCAATATTTTATCGACCATTCGGATACCGGATTGATTGAAGCGGTGCGGAAGGGCCGCGCGGCCGAATTTGTTTCTTTCGGGTGGAAATCGGTTCCCGATCCGAAAAGCAGGAAAACATTTGATGATTCCAAATTAAACTGGGGTCTGCTGGGAAGAAAAAAACACCGGCACCTGCACCGTTTGTGTGCCGATTTGATTCGATTGCGGCGGCAAAGCCGCTTCTGTTCGGATTTCTCGAGACGGGATATCGGCGTGTCGGCGGACGATGCGGGACAGTGGGTCCGCCTTGATTACGGGAAAAATGCTCGGTGCCGGTTCCGGATCTTTTTTTCGTTTTCGGAGCGCACCGAATGGGTTCCGGCAGAAGGACTGGAGAGGGCGGGCAGATTGATGATCGATACCGAGGGGCTTCGGTACGGCGGACAATGCCGGAAAATTTCTTTTCGGGAAGGACGATTGGCCCTTCATCCGTTTGAATGCCTCATGTTTCGTTTGCCGGGAAAGAACGGCCGAAGATTGAAAGGATAGGGAGGATGAGAAGATGCAGACCGTAAATGTTTTTGGAGTGGAGATTCATTTCGGAATTTATTTGACGGTGTTTTTTTTGGTTTGGAGTGTTGCCCTCGTATTTTTGCAGAGAATCGTTTTTGGCGTTGTGAGACGGGTTGCGAATAGAACGGCATGGAAATTCGATGACATCCTGCTGGATGCCATGAATGTCCCGTTGATTTTGCTTATTTTCGGAGCCGGCGCGTACGCGGCCTGCAGGACGGCGGGGTATGACAAGGGGGTTGCGCTCGCAGCTCCCGCATTTAAGGCGACCGTGATTGTGGCCCTGGTTTTGTTTTTAGATAAATTGATCCGGGATTTGCTTCGGCATTATTCTCCGAAGGTTGAACTTTTAAAAACTTCCGGAGGAGTGGTGCGGGGATTTTCCCGCGGGATTATCTACGGTTTGGGACTTTTGATTCTTTTGAACAGTTTCGGAGTTTCCCTGACGCCGGTTCTGGCTTCGCTCGGCGTTGGATCGCTGGCGGTTGCGCTCGCGCTTCAACCGACGCTGGAGAATTTTTTCTCGGGGATTCAGATTATCGGGGATCGTATTATTATGGTGGGACAGTTTATCCGATTGGACTCCGGAGAAGAGGGGTACGTCGAAAAGATCGGATGGCGTTCGACCTGGATTCGTCTTCTTCCGAACAATACGGTGATTGTCCCCAATAAGGTTTTGGTGAACGCGAGGATCTTGAATTACTATTATCCTCAAAAGGAACTGGCGGTGCTGGTCAATGTCGGCGTCAGTTATGACTCGGATCTCGAGCGGGTCGAGAGGATTACGATTGACGTGGCCCGGGACGTGATGAAAACCGTTCCCGGCGGAGTCCCCGGATTCGAGCCCTTCATCCGCTACAATACGTTTAATCAGTCGAGCATTGATTTTACGGTTATTTTGAGGGGGAATGAGTTTGTGGATCAGTATTTGATCAAACACGAGTTTATTAAAAGACTTCATGCCCGTTACCGGAAAGAGGGGGTCGTGATTCCGTTTCCGCTCCGGACCATCGATATTCCGCCCGCGACCGCACAGGTACTGAAAACGATGTTTGAGAAAGGCGGGAAATGAGATGGAGAGTGCGCTAGCCGGTCTGCGGAAGGGGTTCCTTCGGCTTTTCAAAATGGGCTATGATTTGTTTCTGGCCTCTCATGTTTTGTTTCCCGTCATCATCGCGACAGTCGTCGGAATTCTGACAGGGCTTTTGGCCGTGGGTTTTATCCGTTTGATTGGATATTGCCAGACGCTTTTTTTCACCGACGGTCTGGCCCGGCTTTCTTTTCTGGGAGGCTACGGGGTTATTTTGATTCCGGCGGTCGGAGGAATTTTTGTCGGCCTCTTGGTGACATTCGGTGCGCCGGAAGCCAAAGGGCACGGCGTGCCCGAAGTGCTGAAGGCCATGGCTCTGCACGGAGGACGGATCCGGCCGGTTGTCGTGATGGTCAAAGCGCTGGCGTCGGCGATTGCCATTGGGTCGGGGGCTTCGGTGGGACGAGAAGGCCCCATCATTCAGATCGGATCGGCGCTGGGCTCTACGATTGCGCAGATTTTCCGGCTGAACGAGGCGAGGATTAAAAATCTGGTGGCCTGCGGCGCGGCGGCCGGCATTTCCAGTGTTTTTAACGCCCCGATTGCGGGGGTCCTTTTTTCGCTGGAAGTGATTCTGAAGGATTTCGGCGCCAAGACATTAGGGACGGTGGTGATTTCTTCCGTCGCGGCCAGTATTGTGAGCCGCATGTTTTTGGGAGAGCACCCTTCGTTTATGGCCCCGAGCTACGGCCTTTACAACCCGCATGAAATTTTCATTTATCTTTTGCTCGGAGTCCTTTCCGCTTTCGCGGCGCTTCTTTTTATGTTTACGCTACATAAGTCGGAAGATATTTTTGACGATCTCCGGATGCCGGAATGGCTGAAGCCCGTTTTGGGCGGACTGCTGCTGGGGGGGATCGGTTACTTTTTCCCGCAGGTCTTTGGCGCCGGCCTCAAGAGCATTGAAGATGTTCTGCACGGAAATCTCGGATTGATGCTTCTCTTGCTGCTGATTCCGGCCAAGATTTTTGCCACGTCGATCTCTTTGGGCTCCGGCAGTTCCGGAGGCGTTTTTGCTCCGGCTTTGTTTATCGGATCGGTTCTGGGGGGATCGGTCGGCAAGCTTTTGTTCAACCGCCTGCCGTTTCAGATTGCTCCGCCCGGCGCATATGCGCTGGTCGGGATGGCAAGTGTTTTTGCCGCGGCGGCTCACGCGCCGGTCACTGCGATTCTGATCGTTTTCGAAATGACCGGTGACTACCGTCTGATTCTTCCCATCATGGTGGCGGTGGTGACCGCGACTTCGATTTCCCAGGCATTGAACCGGGATTCCATTTACACGGAGAAACTCCGCAGGAAGGGGATTGATGTGGACTCTCTCGAGGAGTCCCGGCTTCTTCAGAATCTTCAGATCCGCGATGTCATGACGTCCGAGTTTGAAACCGTCGAAAATCATCGCCATGTGCGTGAGCTGATTTCGAGAATTTCGGCCGGGAAAGATAAGACGTTTTTTGTCGTGAATAATGCCGGGAAACTTTTGGGGGTCGTCCGCGCCGAAGATATCCGCGAGATTCTTTTCGAAAAGGATGCCCCGATTTTGCTGGTGGAGGACGTGATGACGCCGCTGAACGAGACTTTTTTCCCGGAGGATACCCTGAATGAGGCGGTTAAGGTGATGATGGCCCGACGGATTGGTGAAATTCCCGTTATGGATTCTTTGCATCCCGATCAGATTGCCGGCGTGATCCGTCAGGAGGCGGTTTTCCGGACTTATTTGGGGCGGGTGGGGGAGAATCAGCAGGACGAGTTGTTCGGACCGGAACCGCAAAGCGGACACGAAGCGGTTTCCTTTCGTTTTGTTATCCCGTTCCGCTCCCGTCTCGGCAACCGGATGATCAAGGATTTGGGGCTTCCGGCGGGGATTGTCTTTTCGTCGATTCAAAGAGGGGATGAGATTATTGTTCCGCAGGGGCAGACTTTGCTTCAAGTCCGCGACAAGGTCACGGTTGTGCTGACCGAGGAACGGAAAAAAATATTTCAGGACTGGCTGAAGAAGAACCGTTTGTAAGAGTCGGCGATTTTCTTTGCCCGGGGGAATGCCCCGCTGGCTCAGAGGTGAATAATGTCGCCTTCCCGGTAGAGACTGAGGAACAGAAGAAGATAATCCCGGAGATGGCGCGTCAGTAGAAAGTTTTGCCGGATGTGTTCCTTGCCGTTTTCCCCGAGTTTTTTTGCGTAATCCGGGTTTTGCAGAAGCTGCTTGATGGCATGGGCTGCGCCTTCGATGCTGTGGCACAGAAGCCCGGAATATTTATGGGTGATTTGAAGCGTGATGCCTCCCACGGCGGAAGCCACCATGGGGCGCCCTTTCCATAGAGCTTCCGATACCGTCAGTCCGAAACCCTCCTTAAGGGATTTTTGCACGACGACCGCAGAAGCGCGCTGAAGCGCGTTGATTTCCAGATCGCTTCCCGAGGGAATGGCCAGGACATGGATGTCCGGATTATTTGCGGCCCGGTCTCTGACCTTGGCGAGGACTTCCGCGGATTCGGGATCGTCCGTCGCTTCGCCGCCCGCGAGGATGAGCTGGCAGTCGACATAACGCTGGACCATTTCGAATGCGTCGATGACCCCGACGGGATCTTTCAGATAATCAAACCGGGAAATTTGCGTGACGATGGGTTTTCCCGGATCGATCCGGAACCGTTCAAGGATTCTCTGGATGACGTCTTCCGGAAGATCCTTGTTTTTGTCGCTCAGAGGGTCGATGGACGGAGAGATCAGCGCCTGGGGGATGAGGAGTTTCTGGCTGAAGCTCGGGGCCGAGAAGACGGCGGAGTGATACCGGTTAATGAAGGGGAGCAGGAAGTTCCAAACCTGCGGATTGGGATTGGATACGTCGATATGACAGCGCCAAAGCCATTTTGAATTGACGCTGTCTTTCCGGTTGATCAGTCCGATCGGCTGGGGGTCATGGATAAAAAGAACTTCTCCCGATAAGTCCAAGCTGTTCGCGTTGATTTCGTTGTTCTCGAGGAAAACGGCAAAATCTTCCTCCGAGAAGCATTCTTCTTTTCCGTGAAGCGCGTTATGGAATTTTTTGGTGACCTTGAAAAATTTTTCTCCGCCTTTGATGACATCCCAACGGGCATTGATGCCGAGTTCCTGGAGAAGGGGGTTCATCCGGTTCAGGATTTCCGCCACTCCGCCCCCGACGGCGGTTGAGTTGATGTTGCGGACGGTCCAGCCTTTGGTCCTCTCGGCGAGGAGCCGCAGCTCATAGATGACCTGGGGCCCGACGACGGATTCGTAAGCCTGAAGGGGGTGATTCATGCGGGGACCTCCGGTCCGGATCCCTTCGGGCCGTCGAGACCTGGGGTCTGGCGAAACCGCGCATCGATCAGCTTCAGAATTTTCCCGCGCAGTCCTTCGATCGTGTGGGTGTAGGGATCGAGGCGGGCTATTTTTTTCGCGAGATCCGTTTCCCCGATTTCCTGCTCCAGCCAAAGGGAAAAGTCGTTGCTCGGCTTTTCAAGGCGGATTCGGGATTCGAACATGTGATAGTAAATGGAGTGGATTGAAATTTTTTGCAATACCGCCGCGAATTCATTGAGGTCATAGGCGGTGAAGGGGGTCGGCAGGACAAAACTGACGCATTTGATAAAGTGCATTTCCTGGCCTTCGGGCGCCTCCCGAAGCGGATGACGGTTTTTTTCCAGAAACGGCTCGATGGTCTGAATTAATTTTTCTCTCAGGGAGCGGATGTTGGGGTAATCGCAGATGTTGATGCTGGTGAGTTTTTCCGCGAGCTTGATCTCCTGCAGGGATTCTCGGACCCAGTAGGCAAAATCATTGGGCGGTTCGGGGGTCAGGTACTGATGTTGCTGAAGAAAGTGATGGGTGTGGTGATAAATGACGGAGCCCGGAGCGCTTTTCAGGATCTGAAGCATTTGCGCGAGGTTGGTGGCTTTAAGACCCGTCAACTGCCGCAACTGAAGCTGGCTTTTGAATTGAAAAGGCTGCGCGGCCCGTCTGAGCGATTCCGGATCCATGAGCGTATTATCCGCGGAATTATTTTTTTTTCAAGCGGGATTCGGCTTTTGCGGAAAAAATCCGGTTGCGCTTGCGATTCGATTTGAAGTTGTTTAGAATACCCCGTCGCTTAAAGGGGTCTAGAGAGATTCTAGAGGATAGGGATGTGATGGTCGGGCCGCCATCCGGATAAATTGTTCGGATGGCGGTTTTTGTTTTTTGCCTATTCCGCCAGTCGGATTTAGAAAGGGGATGTGACGTGAAAATTACGTTGCGGCTGATTATGTCGCTTCTGATCGGGACCGCACTCGTGGTATTGATTTTCTCCTATCTCCAGACTCGCAACGAAGAAGTCCGTCTGAACGAAGAGCTTGGGCTTCGGGCTTCGGTGTTGGCGAAAACGTTCACGGAGGCGATCGAGCCTTTTTTGGAGCAGACGGAAAGCCCCGGCCGGATCCGGAAGTTTATCGAGAAATTTACGGGGCACAAACGGTTGGTCGGGATTATCGTTTATCTGAAAGATACCGGCCTGATCACGATCCCGACCGAATTGGGCCAGAGGGATCTTTTCCGGGCCGAATGCGAGAATACTGCTGAAAATTCAAAGCCTACCGAAGTGAACCGAAAGTGGGACGGACGGGACGTGAATTTTTATGCCATGCCGATCACGAAGGCGGATCAAGTGGTGGGGGCTTTGGGCTTGATTCATGACAGGACATTCATTGTCCGGAGAATCCAGGAGGCTTGGAAGAGTTCCGCCGTTACGTTTTCGATACTGGCGTTTATCCTTTCGGCGACGACGCTCGTGATTATCCGCTGGAGCGTGACGGGCCCCATCGCCAAAATTGCCGAGGCAATCAAGAAAACGGCGTCCGGGGAAGAATTGCCGTCCCTCAATGTTTCGTCCGAGCCCGAAGATATTGATAAGCTGGCCTCCGCGGTGATCCGGATGGCTTCGCATCTGAAATCCGTCCGGAAAACTCTCGCCGAGCAATCCCGGGCGATGAATGCCCATGGGGCCGTTTGGGATCGCGATCGGTTACGGGACTATCTCAAAAGCAAATTGGGGGGACGCTCTTTGTTTGTGGTCGCGAATCGAGAACCGTATATGCACCGGAGGCGGGAAAACGGAAAGGAGTTTGAATGCATCACGCCCGCCAGCGGTCTGGTCACCGCTCTGGACCCCGTGCTGCAGGCGACGGGGGGCGTTTGGGTGGCGCACGGAAGCGGCGACGCGGATCGTGACACCTCGGATTCACACGGGAAAATTGCCGTACCGCCTTCAAAGCCGACGTATTTTTTGAAGCGTGTATGGCTCACGGCCGAAGAGGAGCGCGGGTACTATTACGGATTTTCCAACGAAGGGTTTTGGCCGCTTTGCCATATCAGCCACATGCGGCCTGTTTTTCGCGTGACGGATTGGCATGAATACTACAAAGTGAACCAAAAATTTGCTGAGGCCCTTTTGTCGGAGCTCCCCGACGAATCTCCTCTGATCCTGGTTCAGGATTATCACTTTGCTCTTCTTCCGGCAATGATCAAAGAGGCGAGACCGGACGCAAAAGTCGCCCTTTTTTGGCATATCCCATGGCCGAACCCCGAGGCGTTCGGAATCTGCCCCTGGCAGAAGGAGATTTTGGACGGAATGCTGGGCAGCGATCTTATCGGATTCCATACGCAATATCATTGCAATAATTTTCTGGATACCGTCGACCGTTTTCTGGAGTCGCGTATCGATTGGTCGACGTTTTCGGTGACCCGTAACAGCAAGACCTGCTCGGTCCGGCCTTTCCCGATCAGTGTTTCGGGAGCGTCCGGTTTTGAGGAGAGCGAGTCGGTCAGGAAGAAGGTCGCAGCGCTGAAACGCAGTTACGGCTTGACGGATAAATGGATCGGGATCGGGGTTGATCGCATCGATTACACCAAAGGTCTTTTGGAGCGTTTCCGCGCAATCGAGAGGACGCTTGAGAAATATCCTCACTGCGTTCAGAAGTTTGTGTTCGTGGAACTCGGGGCGCCTTCCCGGACTTTGATCGAGGGATATCAGAGCCACCTGAAGGAGGTTGAGGCTTTGTCGGAGAGGGTGAATACGAGATTTCAGAAGGGGAATTGGAAACCCATCCTCTTTTTGAAAGATCATCACCGGCAGGACGTGATTCGGGAGTTTTATCGCGCCGCGGATTTCTGTTTGGTCAGTTCGCTGCATGACGGGATGAATCTTGTCGCGAAGGAATTTGTGATGGAGAGGGAAGATGAGAGCGGCGTTTTGATCTTAAGCCGATTTGCCGGGGCGAGCCAGGAGCTTTCAAGCGCGTTGCTGATCAATCCGTATGATATCGAAGGGACCGCGGATGCGATTCATCAGGCTTTGAACATGGTTCCGGAAGAAAGAAAAGAGAGAATGGCCCGCATGAGGACGGTGATTCGGGAGCATAACGTTTATCGTTGGGCGGCTGAGATTGTTGCGGAACTCGTGAAATCGTTCTAGAGGGATCCATGACGCGAAGGCTGACTTCAAAACAAATTCGGCGAATGATTGAAGCCCCGAACCTTTTTTTGATGCTGGATTGCGACGGGACTTTGGCCCCTTTGGCCCGGCACTATGAAAAGGCGGTTTTTCCGAAACGGACCCGGAGTATTTTGGGAAGAATTCAGAGCCTGCCGGACTCCAATATCGCGATTATCAGCGGAAGGGAACTTGCCGGTATTCGGAAATTTGCCGGGATGCGCGGATTGATTTACGCCGGCAATCACGGCCTGGAGATTAAAGCCGGAGCGGAAAAATGGATTCATCCCGGAGCTAAGAGGGCCTTGCGGCTCATGAAGCAATTGGCTTTTGTTTTGCGGGGGCTGCTTGAGTATTTTCCGAAGGCGGGGCTTGAAGACAAGCGCTTCGGACTGAGCCTTCACTACCGGCTTTTAAGCCGGGATCGGGCGGAAATGCTTCTTTTTGCGGTCCGAAGCGCCGTGCAGCCTTTTGTAAAAGCTCACCGCGTTTCGATCCAGAAGGGGAAGAAGGTTCTGGAACTCCGGCCGTACGTCAATTGGAATAAAGGGAGCGCTGTGAGATGGCTTTTGAAGAAATATTATCGCGGGAAAGAGGTCCTTCCGGTTTTTATCGGCGATGATGAGACGGACGAAAAGGCTTTCCGTGCGGTTGCACGGGGGATTAGCATTCGAGTCGGAAGATCCGCGGAGACATGCGCGGATTTTTTTGTGGGGTCTCACCGGGAAGTTCAGAACCTTTTGAGGCGTATTCTGTCCGGCCGGGAGGCCCGGAGCCGTGGGTGATTTTGATTTTTTTACGGAAAGTCCGATTTCAGACCGGTTTCGCTCGATGGCCGGGGGGATTGAATGAGGCTGTCCGGATGGATTTTTATCATCGTGTACTGGGGATTCATTATCTTGCTGGTGATCTATTCGTATGCGAAAATATTGCGGAAAAAGGAGAAGCGTTGATCCGAAGCCGCGGAGAAGCTTTTTGAAGTCAAACAAGGTTTATTGCTGATTTCCCGCGAGAAGATTGGCGAAACCCCTTTTTGAAGGACGGAAGATTTTATAGGGATCCGCAATAAAAATATTGCGTAGAACGGCCGACCTCAATAGAATAACAACTCACCTTCAGTTGTTGCGGATATTTTCTTTCGGAAAATAATCGTAAAAGCTTGTCTGCGCAAGCACCGAAGGCAAGGTGTTTTTGGGCCAGTCCTAACGATGGACGGTGAAATGTGTTTTAGGACGGCCCAGAAAAGAATTGATGGTGCTTGCCTTCGCAAGCACCGAGACTAAGGTGTTTTTGGGCCAGTAGCTCAG
>JAKQXH010000002.1 GCA_029561555.1 Candidatus Omnitrophota bacterium | reverse complement strand
AGAAGCGACATCCCGTTCCCGATCCCGAATTCGTCAATCTGCTCGCCGAGCCACATAATAAACGCCGTTCCGGTCGTAATCGTCAGCATCGTCATCAGCCGGAAAGGCCAGCCGGGATTGGGGACCATCACCATTCCCTGAAATGCGTGAGGGTTTTCAAGCCAGAGCGCGATAAAAAAAGTCTGCAACAAGCTCAGACAAACCGTCATGTAGCGGGTGTACTGAATCAATTTCCTGCGGCCTTCCTCGCCTTCCTTGGACAGCTTCTCCAGTTGCGGAATCACCACGGTCAGAAGCTGCATGATGATCGAAGCAGAAACGTAAGGCATAATCCCCAAAGCAAAAATCGTCGCCTTTTGCAGCGCACCTCCCGAAAACATTCCCATGATCCCGAAGAGATATCCGCCCGGCGTGTTTGCCATGCTACGAAAAAATTGGCTCAACGCATGTCCGTCAATCCCCGGAGTCGGGATGAAAGTTCCCAACCGGTATACAATGATGATCAGCAGCGTAAATAAAATCTTCTTCCGCAGATCCGGAATTCTGAATGCGTTCGCGTAAGCCTGAAACATGTTTAGGATGATCCCTGCTTTTTACCGATCAGCACGACTTTCCCGCCGGCTTTTTTAATCTTTTCCTGAGCCGATGCACTAAACCGGTTCGCTTCGACCGTAACCGCCTTTTTGAGCTCCCCATCCCCCAGAATTTTTAATCCGCTTTTCAGATCCTTGATCACGCCCCGCTCCAAAAGTTTCCGGGGAGTAACATGGGACTCACCCAAAGTCTCCAATAGGCTTAAATTCACGACGGCATAGTCTTTCCGGAAAGGAGAATGAAAACCACGTTTTGGAATCCGGCGGATAAAAGGGTTCTGCCCCCCTTCGAACCCCGGTGTTCGCCCCTCACCCGAACGGGAAAGCTGCCCTTTCTGTCCGCGGCAGGAAGTTTTTCCGTGCCCGGAACCCGGGCCCCTTCCGACGCGTTTTTTCTTCTTGTTATAAGGAAATTTCGCTCTCATGATTTCGCCTCATCACCCTGCGCTTCCGCAACGATTTCGGGCGATTGGTTTAGCGACCTCAAATTCTCAAATCCGTTCACCGTTGCCTTCAGAAGATTGATGGGATTATTGCTTCCGAGACATTTTGTCAGAATATTTTTAATCCCTACCGCTTCGCAAAGGGCCCGAACGACCGCCCCCGCAATAATTCCCGTTCCTTCCCCGGCGGGTTTCAACAAAACCTTTCCCGCACCCAACCGCCCGATTACTTCATGAGGGATGGTGGATCCTTTTAATTTAACCGGAAAGGTGTGTTTGCGGGCAAACTGAAGCGCTTTCTTGATCGCGTCGGAGACCTCATTGGCTTTCCCCAGTCCGTATCCCATCTGCCCTTTTCCGTCGCCCACAACGACCAAGGCGCTGAAATGAAAGCGCTTTCCGCCCTTGACGACTTTCGCGCACCGGTTAATATGAAGGACTTTCTCGAACCCCTGGGACTCGGTCTTCCCTTTTCGGGTCTGAAATTCTCCCGGTTTATTGACTTCCGTTGATTGAACTTTTTCGTCGGTCAAAATTTCAACCCTCCTTCTCGCAATCCGTCGGCCAAAGCTTTTATCCGGCCGTGGTAATAATACCCCGCCCGGTCAAACACAATTTTGCTAAATCCGGCGGTCTTCATCTCCTGCGCAGCGGCAAGCCCGAGCTTTCGGGCAGAATCCACATTTCCGCCGGTCTTGGACACTTTTTGGAACGACTCTTTCAATGTTGAGCAAGAAAAAAGCGTCCTGCCTTCCGTGTCATCAATTAATTGGATGTAAAGGTTCTTATGAGAACGAAAAACATTAAGCCTGGGGCATTCCGAAGTACCGGCCAGCCGCTTACGAAGTCTCAGCTGTCTTCTCTTTCTCTTCAGTTCACGATCAACGGCTTTAAACACGTCCCGCTCCTTATCCTACGGTTTTCCCTTGTTTCCTGCGAATGACTTCGCCGGTATAGTGAATCCCTTTGCCTTTATAGGGTTCGGGTTCGAAGAAGTTCCGGATTTCCGACGCAACTTTTCCGACCAAATACTTATCGATCCCGCGAACAATAACTCGCTCCGGTTTCGGGACTTCCAGATTGATTCCGGACGGAATCGCGTACTCAATAGGATGCGAAAAACCCAAGGCCATACTCAAACTCTTGCCTTTCAACTGAGCACGAAACCCGACCCCCTCGATCTCAAGTTCCTTGGAATATCCGTCCACCACTCCGATAATCATGTTCTGGATCAGGCTTCTCGTCAGCCCGTGAAGGGAACGATCCTGCGGTTGGTTGGTCGGACGCTTCACCACCACTTTTCCGTCCTCAATCAAAACTTCCATTCTAGGATGACAATCCATCCCCAGCTTACCCTTGGGCCCTTCAACCGCAATATGCTTCCCCTGGATACTCACCTTTACATTCTGCGGAATCTGTATGGGTTTTTTCCCGACTCTAGACATAACTTTTCGACAATCCTCTCAAAATTTTAATAAACCGTGCAGATCAATTCGCCGCCAAGTTTATCCTCGCGCGCTTTTTTGTCCGTCATCAAACCTTTGGAAGTCGAAACAATCCCGATTCCCAATCCGCCCAAAACCCTCGGAATTTCGCGATACCCCATGTAAACCCTCCGGCCGGGCTTGGAAATCTGGACAATCGACTTGATCACCGGTTCCTTCCCTTCCGCGTAACGGAGATGGATACGAAGAAACCGCTTTCCGTCTTCTTCGATTAACTTGTAATTTTCGATAAATCCGTTCTGTTTCAGTACTTCGGTGATTTTCGCCGTAAGGTTCGACGCCGAAACCGTCACTTTCTCATGTTTCGCCTGCGAAGCATTACGAACGACCGTCAAAAAATCCGCAATAAAATCACTCATCCTTCTCTCCTCCAGAATCCTACCAAGAAGATTTCTTCATCCCGGGAATCATCCCGCGGTGAGCCAACTCCCGCATGCAAATCCTGCACAGGGAAAATCGCTTCAAAACTCCGCGTGAACGCCCGCACCGTTTACAACGGTTATACTGACGCACTTTAAACTTGAACCGCCCTTCACGCTGTTTAACAACCAGACATGTCTTTGCCACCGGATCTCCTCACTCCCTTGTTATCTATTTCCGAAACGGCAACCCGAACAATTCCAGCAACCGCTTTGCCTCTTGATCATTTTTGGCGGTCGTCGTGAACGTAATATTCATTCCCTGAACTTTCGCGATTTTGTCATACTCGACTTCCGGAAAAAGAATTTGCTCATCCAATCCGAAAGAATAATTGCCTCTCCCGTCAAAGCTCCGGGGAGAGATCCCCTTAAAATCCCGGATACGCGGCATGGCCGCGGTGATCAACCTCTCCATAAATTCATACATCCGCGCGCGGCGAAGCGTAACCATCAATCCGATCGGGGCACCTTCTCTGAGTTTAAAACCGGACACGGACTTCTTGGCCCGGCAAACTTTAGGCTTCTGCCCCGTAATCAACGCGAGATCGCCTGCCGCACCGTCCAGAATTTTAATGTCCGATCCGCCTTCTTTGACCCCCATACTGACCACGATTTTGGAAAGTCGGGGCGCGGCAAGCGCATTGGTGCAATTGAATTCCTTCATCAGCTGAGGAAGGATTTCTTTTTTATATTTCTCGTAGAGTTTAGGAACGACGGCTGTCACCACTTTAGAGAATCTCCTTGCATTTCTTGCAAATACGCTTTTTAACCCCGTCCGAAAGGATCAGGAACCCTACGCGGGCTTTCTGGGAGCAACGGGGACAAATCAGCATCACATTGGAAAGCCGGATCGGCGCTTCCTTCACAATAATCCCCCCTTTGGGATTATCCCGCGTGGGACGCATGTGCTTTCGGATATTGTTGACGCCCTCCACAATGGCCATGGCCTTCTCGGGAAAAAGCCTGAGCAACTTCCCCTTTTTGCCGCGGTCCTTCCCCCGCAAAACCGTAACCGTGTCATTTTTCTGTAACTTCATTTCAAATCCCCTTCAAACCACTTCCGGCGCCAAAGAAAGAATTTTCGTAAACTCTTTCTCGCGCAATTCCCGCGCAACGGGGCCGAACACGCGAGTCCCCCGCGGATTTTTCTGGTTATCAATCAAAACAATGGCATTCGAGTTAAAGCGCACCAACGTTCCGTCAGAGCGGCGAATAGGTTTTCGGGTCCTGACCACCACGGCCTTGACGACCTCGCCTTTCTTGATCCCGCCTTCCGGGATCACTTCCTTCACGTTTGCGACGATCACGTCACCGATCAAAGCATATTTCCGTCCGGTCAGGCCAAGGACCTTGATCATCGAAGCCTTCTTGGCTCCGCTATTGTCCGCAATCTCAAGGATACTCCTCATCCGGATCATAGGTTTCCGCCCTTCTACTTTTTCAGAATCTCAACAATGCGCCAGCGTTTATCCTTCGACAAGGGACGGGTTTCGACAACGCGCACCTTATCGCCCAACTTCGCCTCGTACTTTTCATCATGGGCTTTATAACGGGCTTTCCGTCGGATCACTTTTTTGTACAGCGGATGCTCCACCAAACGGACGATCTCCACCACCCGGGTTTTATTCATCTTGTCGCTTACGACAACCCCAACACGCTCTTTTCGGTAACGATAATCGGCGATTTTCCCCGTTGATTCCCCTGACATAGATTAATCCTTTTCCTTTTTAGAGCTGTTTTGCTTCTCTTTGCGCCTTTCTTCCCGAATAATGGTGAAAAGCCTGGCAATGGCCCGCTTCATCTCGGCAATGCGATGATGCTTTTCCAATTTTCCCAGCTTCAGTTCCGTCCGCAAAACCAAAAGTTCCTTTTTAAGCGAGGCAACCTTCTCCTCCATCTCTTCGATGCCCAACCCACGAATCTCTTCAGCCTTCAACATGATCGCTCAGGCTCCCCTCTTTACGAATCTCGTCCGAATCGGAATCTTATAAGCGCAAAGCCTCATGGACGAACGGGCCAACTCTTCGGGAACCCCGGACATCTCAAACAAAACCCGCCCCGGCTTAATCACCACCACATAGCACTCCGGCTCGCCTTTGCCTTTTCCCATACGCGTTTCGGCGGGTTTTTTGGTGAATGGATGATCCGGGAAAACCCGGATCCAGAGTTTTCCTCCCCGCTTCACATTGCGCGTCAAAGCAACGCGCGCCGCTTCAATTTGCTGAGCCGTTACCCAGCCCCGGTCCAAAGCCTTCAGCCCGTATTCCCCGAAGCTGAGCTCCGTCCCCCGGCATGCGGTCCCCCGACGGCGTCCCCGATGCAATTTTCTGAATTTAACCCTGCTCGGCATCAGAGACATTTTCGCTCTCCTTCTTATCCGGCCCCGGCGTTTCTTCGGCCGGCGCGTCTTTCTTCTTCGAATCTTCCGTCGTTTCAACACTTGCTTCGGGAACGACATCCGGCTTCGTTTCTTCCACCGGAGCTTCTTCGGCGGTATGATGTTTTACTTCGGACTGCTTCGTTCTCTCCGCTTCTTCTTTCTTAACCAAAATAACCCCTTTATAAATCCAAATTTTTATACCGATCGTCCCGTAAGTGGTGAAAGCCTCGGTAAAACCGTAATCGACATCGGCCCGAAACGTTCCCAGGGGGACGCTTCCTTCCTTGTAGCCTTCGGTCCGCGCGATTTCGGCCCCGCCTAAACGCCCCGCGCACATCACCTTAATCCCCAAAGCGCCCTTGTTCATCGCAAGCTGGACGCTCTTTTTCATCGCCTTCCTGAATGAAACGCGTTTTTCAAGCTGTTGAGCGATATTTTCGGCCACTAACTGCGCGTTCACCTGGGGAAGCTTAATTTCCTTAATATCCACGTGAATTTCACTTTCCGTCAGGTTCTGTATCTCTTCCCGAATGCGGTCAATTTCCGATCCCCGCCGCCCGATCAAAATTCCGGGCCGTGCGGTATGAATCGTCACGCGGACTTTTCTTCCCGACCGCTCGATTTCGACATCCGCAACACCGGCAAAACCCCATTTCTCCTTAACAAATTTCCGAATCTTCAGATCTTCGTGAAGAAATTTAATGTAATCGGCTTTGGAAAACCATCTGGATTTCCAGTTGTAAATGTATCCGACTCTCAATGCGTAGGGATGCGTTTTCTGTCCCATTCCTTCGTCCTTTCAGCGTCCTATTGGCTTTCCGCTTTACTTCCCGCGGCCTTTTTCTTTCTTCCGATCAACTTTCGTTTCGGCTTTTCGGCTTCCTCCCGCTCCTGCAAGGGAGTATAGGGCTTCATGCGCTGCTTCCCCTCTTCGAGAATAACCGTCAAGTGCGAAGTCCTTTTCAGAATACGGTCCGCACGGCCCATTGAACGCGACATAAACCGCTTAAAAACGGGCCCGCCGTCGGCTTTGATTTGCGAGACATAAAGCCGCTCTTCGTCCATCTTCAGGACCTTTGCGTTAGCCGCCGCGCTCCGGATTGCTTTCTCAACCAGCAAAGCCGCCTTCTTATTCGAAATCTTCAGGCGGTAGAGTGCTTCCGCCACCGGTTTCCTCCGGACCGTATCGACAACCAACCGCATTTTTCTCGGCGAAATCCTTAAATATTTAATAATCGCTTTTGCCTGCATGCTCATTCACCCGCCGTTAAGTTTTTGCGCCCGCGGCCACTGCCTTGGCCTTGTCCTGACTCGTGCTGTGTTTCTTGAAAAGCCTCGTCGGAGCGAACTCCCCGAGTTTGTGTCCGACCATATTTTCCGTCACGAAGACCGGGAGAAACTTCTGCCCGTTATGAATCAAGAAATTCAAGCCTACAAATTCCGGGGTAATGGTCGACCTCCTGGACCAGGTTTTAATCGGCTTCCGATCTTTCGTCTGAATCGCCTTCTGAACTTTTTCCAAAACATGGTCATCGACAAACGGCCCTTTTTTAGAAGATCTTCCCATGGTTTTACCGCCTCCGGTCTTTCACGACATATTTATTCGAGGACTTGTTCCGCTTCCGCGTTTTCAGCCCTTTTGTAATCTTACCCCACGGCGAACAGGGATGCCGCCCGCCGGAACTCTTTCCTTCTCCGCCTCCCAGCGGATGATCCACGGGATTCATCGCGACACCGCGGCTCTGCGGCCTAACCCCAAGCCAGCGCACCCGCCCCGCTTTGCCGTACGCAACATTTTCATGATCAATGTTTGAAACCTGCCCGACCGTCGCGCTGCATTCCAAGCGGACCATTCTCACTTCGCCGGAAGGAAGCTTGATGTGCGCAAATTCGTTTTCCTTGGACAAAATTTGAGCAATCCCGCCCGCAGAACGGACCATTACGCCGCCCTGGCCCGGCTTCAGTTCAATATTGTGAACCGGAGTCCCGGGCGGAATGCTCTTAAGCGGGAGATGATTACCGATTTTGATTTCAGCATTCGCGCCGCTCATCAGCCGGTCCCCCACCTTCAGCCCGTCCGGAGACAAAATATAGGATTTCTCGCCGTCCTGATATTCAATCAAAGCGATCCGGGCCGACCGGTTCGGATCGTATTCGATCGTCTTCACCAAAGCTTCGACACCGATTTTCTTCCTGGCGAAATCAACAATTCTCAAACGCCGCTTGTGCCCCGCTCCCCGGTGCCGGCTCGTCACATGGCCGTGATTATTCCGCCCCCCCTTGCCTTTTTTAATCTCGGTCAGAGGTTTATAAGGCTCCTGCCGGGTAATCTCCTTGAAATCGGGAACGTTCGAAAAACGTCTCGTTGGCGTAACCGGCTTATACTTGATCAATCCCATGTTTTTTCCTTAATTCCTTACGGCGTAAATTTAATTTCCTGGCCTTTTTTTAAAGTCACCACGGCCTTTTTCCAATCCGGGGCATAGCCGGGCTGATACCGCACCCGTTTTAGCTTTCCGGCAATATTGAGCGTATTGACCGAAATGACTTTGACACTGAAGGCTTTTTCAACGGCTTCCCGGATATCCTGCTTGGTCGCTTTCGGATGCACTCGGAAAAAGTATTTCTTTTCCTTAGCCTGCTTAGGGTCTTTGCTCGCCCCCGCTTCCATTTCCAAAGCCCCCGAGAATCGAGTGCTTTTTTCCGTGACTTGCGGATATGAAATAATATCGAAATAATTCATGACGTCACCTGTTCCGAGTCTTTCCCCGCCGGTTTTTTCGACTCCGCCCCCGAAGCAATTCGATTGCACAGCTCTGAAAACGCCCTTCGATCGATCAGAAGTTTCTTTTTCTGCATCAAATGATGGGCACTGACTTCACCGACCGGTTTCACGCGGAAAATCTCGCGTAAATTACCGGATGCGCGCTTAAGTTTCTCATCCAGAGCCAGAACTAGGCAAAGAGTTCTTTCGCTGTCTAACTTCAGCGCTTTAATCATCGAAAAAAGTTCTTTTGTCTTGGGTTGCTCCAGAGACACTTCTTCCGCGACCAAAATATTCTTTTCGCCGGCTTTGCGGCTCAGAGCGGAAATCAGCGCTTGCCGCTTTAATTCTTTCGGAATCGAAGCCGAATAATCCCTCGGGTGAGGACCGAAAATCGTTCCGCCGCCCCTCCACAGAGGAGAACGGGTACTTCCGGCCCGGGCGCGGCCAGTTCCCTTCTGCTTCCACGGTTTCTTTCCGCCGCCACGCACTTCTTTCCTTTCTTTCGTATCGTGAGTCCCCCGCCTTTGATTGGCTGCGTAAGCCTTAAGCACCATCGCAAGCAATTTCTCATTGACCCGCACGCCAAAAATCTCTTCGGGAAGCTCTAATTGTTCACCGGAGGGCTCTCCGTTTTTCTTGTAAACCGGGATTTTTAAATAATCCTTCGCAACTGCTTCCATCATCTTATTCCTTACCTTCCGCTTTCACTTCCTCGGACGTTCTGGAAGTTTCCTCTTTTTTCTCTTCGGAAGTCTCTTTTGCGGGCTTTTCTTCCACCGCAGGCTTCGAAACAATCTTCCAATCGTTCCGTTTTCCCCGCTTTAACGATTCAAAAATAACAACCAGCCCGTCTTCAACGCCGGGTACGGCACCCCGAACCGCGATCAGATTATTCTCAACGTCAATCTTTGCAATCTTCAAATTCTGAACAGTCACCCGCTCTGCGCCCATATGTCCTGGGGCCCTTAACCCTTTAAAAACCCGCTTGGGATTGGAGCTCTGCCCGATGGATCCGGGAACGCGTCCAAACATCGAGCCGTGAGATTTGCCTCCGCCTTTGAACCCATGGCGTTTCACAACACCCTGGAATCCTTTTCCGATCGAAGTTCCCTCCAAATCCACGTAATCACCGACCTCAAAATTGTCTGCGCGGACCTCATCGCCGATCTTTAACTGTCCGGCTTTTTCCGTCCGGATTTCGCGAAGATACTGTTTCGGCTTCAAATTAAGCTTTTTAAAATACCCCCGCTCGCACTGATTCGCCACCTTCTCTTTCTTTTCGCCGAACGCAAGCTGAACCGCGCTGTACTGATCCCGCTCCTTACTTCGGACCGCCGTCACCACGCAGGGGCCGACTTCAAGCACCGTCACTGGAATGCAGATGCCCTTGTCATCAAAAATCTGCGTCATCCCTATCTTTTTTCCGAGAAGTCCCAACATAATTTAAAACCTCAAAATGAGTAAAGTTCCCCCTGCATCTATTCACAGGAAGTTTTGCGGAATTCCAATCAAACGTTAAAGCTTGATCTCTACATCCACTCCTGCCGGAAGATCAAGCTTCATCAACGCATCCACGGTTCTTGCGGTAGGATCGATAATATCCAGAAGCCGTTTGTGCGTACGAATCTCAAACTGCTCCCGCGCTTTCTTATCGATCGTCGGACCTTTCAATACTGTGAATCGCTCGATTTTGGTGGGAAGCGGAATAGGCCCTGATACTTTGGCGCCCGTTCTCCGTGCGGTATTTACAATCTCCTGGACCGACTGGTCCAAAATCCTGTGATCATACGCTCGCAACTTAATTCTTACCTTCTCATGAACTGCCGTCATATCCCCCACACTTCCCAATTCATTTTCGTATTACCGGAATGCCAAAGACCGACACATTCCACTGCGTCAAATTATTCTAAACTGCGTTAACCGAAAAATTATTCAACCACTTCGCTGACGACTCCCGCTCCGACCGTCTTGCCGCCCTCGCGAATCGCGAACCGCAATTCCTTCTCCATCGCGATCGGCGCGATCAGCTCCGCCTCAACCGTCACGCTGTCTCCGGGCATCACCATCTC
>JAKQXH010000100.1 GCA_029561555.1 Candidatus Omnitrophota bacterium | reverse complement strand
CTTTATATTCGGCCTCAGCTCATTTTTCTATTTTGCTCATTGGATGCCGGAGCAAACAATGCATTTCAGCATCATCAACATGGCGCTCGGTTTTTGCTTGATGCTGGTTCCGACGATTTTTATGCTGTTTGATTATGCCGAACGGGCGATTGCCAGATGGACGGGAGTCCTCCCGCCCGCGCATGGGCCTCCGGCCGATGCTACTCAGCCGCCGTTACCTGTTCCGCCTGCTGAGGGTCCTTCGGCTTCCGCAACCGGGAGGGGAACTGCTCAGACTCCGCCTCCGTCCGCTCAATCTCTCGGAGTCGATCGCGAAGCGAGGACGAGCCAGATCATGGCCGTGATGGAACGGCTCGAAACGGAGCCGGTCGGAGAAAATCTCCCCGAAGATTTGATTCAGGATATTCTCGCCGTTTATCCCGAGATTCGCGAAATGCCGTCAAGAAAACTTCCTCACGTATTGCGCGTCTACCGTTATTACAACCGCCTGTTACAGGGGGACATTCAGTATTTTTACGATCACCTTTCGGACGCGGAAAAGCAAAAGATGGAGGCCGTGCCTTCCTTTTATTACCCGCACCTTTCGCCAGAAGAGATCAATGCCTATCGCGTTCAGGGGAAGACAGGCAAGGAGATCTATCTGGAGGAATTGAGAAAGATTTCGGATCAGCTCCGCGCGCTTCCCGATGCCGAGAGGAGACTGACGACGCTTGCGGTTTTCTATCATGATCACGGTTATACCAAGACTACCGACGCGGACGCGTATGTCCATAACGAAATCGGCGAGCAGTATCTGCCCGGCTATTTGCGGGAGACGACGACGTTTGACGAGGCAACTATCCGTCAGCTTGCCCGGTACAACCGCCTGCACACTCAATACGGGCAGATGATGGTGGGAGAGGTCACTCCCTGGCCGATCGTGAATGCGACGCCGCTTGAGCGATTTCAGCTTCGTGTGATCAATGTGGCGGACCTGGCGGGTTATTCCGCGGACTCGAATTTCTTCGATCTTGCCAGCGCGGTCATGACGCATCAGTTCGAGGACCCGGCCATTCTGGGGCGGTTTGCGGGCGGGAAGCAGTGGTACGACTTCCGGCTCAGCCGCCTCGCGCGCTCGGGATTTGGGCCGGACCTCCCGCAGGATAAGTTCGAGGCGGCTCTCCGCGCGATCCGAGCCGTTGTGCCGGCAGCGGAATGGAACGATCATGTCGCGGAATGGAACGACCGTCTCGCGAATGTCCGCGAATTTCCGATGTTCCACAAGACGGCGGACGATGAAAACTACGAACGCTTCGCGAAATTTTACAAGCTGGTCGCCCAGATCAATAAATTGCTCCGGGAGCGGAACGGCCTTGAGACGGCGGACATCGATTCGACGTACCGGATCAACTGGAAAATCAAGCCGGGTAATCCCGAAGATTTCAGAAACTTTTTCGGTCCGTGGCGCGCGGCGCTGGATTCCCTGCCTGCCGATATGACGATTGACGAGGTCCGGCGGGAACTCGATGCGAGCGGATGGACTTGGGTAAAAGGAGTCCCGATCCGGCTGGGGCCCGAGCGGGACCGTTTTTACATTGATTTTCCGAAAATTTTACCGGCGCAGGCCTCCTCGCTCGGGAAGGAAGAATACTCGCAGGCCTTGCAGGATCTCTACCGGAGTTTTGCGGTTATGCAGGAGCAGGATCTGGTCCCTCTGGAAGTCCGAGGGGATCGTGATGAGTCGCTTCAGGAAGTGGTCCGCGATGACGGCGGGCGCGTGGTCGAGGTTCGGGTCCGGAATCAGGCAGGATTGATGGAGACGGTTTTGGAACGGAACAGCAGTGGGGTGTTGGCTCGGAAAATTGTTTCGAATGTTTTTGGGCAAAATGTTCCGGCTGAGACAAAGGTGGTGTATATGCTTCCGGACGCAATCCTTGCCGAAATCGATAGCCTCTATCCCGAGATCCAGTCGCGCATGACACAAGTTTCCCCCCATAAAGTGGGACATCAGTATCAAGTCTTTCTCTGCCTGAACCGTTTCCTGAACAAGGACTGGTCTTATTTCCGCAAGAGATTGGCAATCCCTGCCGGCATGACGGAGCCCCTAACTGATGAACAGACAATGGTTTACGATAGCGTTTTTGATCACATGCGTTTCCGGTATTCGATGGAATTGACTGATGAGGACAAGGAGAATCTTTTCTATGCGGTGCTGTTCCATGATTATGGCTACGCAATCGTCAATCATCCGCAGATGCACCCGGCGGTCGGGTCCGATGAGATTGTTCCGGTATTGAGGGAGAGAACCAATTTCAGCGAAGAGAGAATACAAAAAATCGCTGCCTTAGTCCGCCTGCATGCGCATTATGGCCAGATGATGATCGGAGAGGTAACGCCCGATGTCCTGCTTTCTCTGGACCGCACTCAGAGATTTCAGCTGCGGATTTTATCGATGGTGGATTTGGCGGGATATGTGCCCTATGCGCCTGCGGTTGCCCAGGTGATGGCGGGGGCGACCAATTATTATGACTTCAACGCGATGGAGCTTCTCGGTGATTTTGAGATGGTCTATGCGCTGCGGAGATTTGTGGAGCAAATGGGATGGGAAGATTTCCGGCTGACGAGGTTGGGGAGACCCCGATTCGGTCCGCACATGTCCGAAGAAGACAAATTTGCATTACGAAGCCGGCTGGCAGAAATTGTGCCGGAATCCGAAAGGCTGCTGTTTGACATGGAATGGAATAATTTTATCGGGATGATCCTTGCGAATCAGCTTTTTATGAGGACTTCCGCGTCGGACCATCCGGCCTTCGTGCGTTTCGCCAAGCTTGCGAAACTGACCGCGCAGTTGAGTTTCCTCGCGCGTAACCGCATCGCGCAAAACCGGCAGATTGACCCGGATTCGATCCGGACAGAGATCGGGACAACGCTGAATCTTTGGAATCCGACCGACCGGGAAAAAGAGGTCAATAACGCGGTTTTTGTGATCTGGACCGAATTGCTGGACCGCCTGCCGGCGGAGATGACGATTGAAGAGGTCAAGGGCGAGCTTGAGGCGTCCGGATGGACCAAAGTTGGAGGTATTTCGCTCCGGTTTAATCCGGAAACTTTTGAAATCGATTTTGATCTTGCGGCGATTGCGGAAGACGAGGGGCTCGAAGTGCCGAAGCCGGTTGAGGTGACGCCTCCTCCTCCGTCCCGCGCGCCTCCTCCCGCCGGAGCCGGTGTTCTTGAGCCGAGCATGCAAGCGGGTGTTCCTTTGCCCGGAGAGGCGGTCCCGGCTGCGCCGAGGGATCTTTCTTTCAATGATTTATTTGCTTTCGTGATTCAGGAATTTGAGCGGGTTTTCGGTCTGAACGGTGAGACGCCGGAGGGCCGGGCTGAGTTTGTGCGCATTGCGTCGGTCATGCTGAGAGATCCGTCCCAGTTTTCGCACGATCGCGGGGTGATTACGTTCGAAGGGAAGCCGTATAAACTGCAAAACACTTCTTTGATTCCTTATTTGCTGGGTCTTTCGGAGCCGTTCGCGACATTCTATGAATTGCGTCAGCGGGCGAAACTGCTTGGAGAAGAGACCCGCGTGAGGCTCGGGGGGATCGCAAGGGAGATTTTTGTCGAGGGCGCGAAGGAAAAAGGGCAGTTTTTGAGTCCTTTATTCGAACCGTTTTCGAGAAAAATTGTGGCCCTTCTCAATATCCCGCCGGAAAATATCGTCGCGGAATCTTTCGAGCGGAAGCTCCCGTCGGAAGAGGAAATCGCCGCGAACAACCGGAAAAGGCTTGATCGCATCCGGACAAGACACCCCGGCTATTCGGTCGAATTGATTCAAAGTCTTTTGTTCCCGCTTTTGGATGAAGCCCGGCGGAAACCGGAGACTCCGGATTCGGAATTGTTTGCCGCGATAGAGAGGCAGGCGGCTCAGGATCCGGGCTTGGTGATGGATTTGCTCGCGGAGTATTTTGACGAGATAATCGGGGATGTTTTTGACACAAAAGATCCTTTGCTCCGGGAAGTCTATTACGATGATCCCGCAGACAAAGAGACCTTCATTTTCCATAATAAAGAGCTGATGGATTGGATGTGCCTGCTGCCGACGGATTGGGATCTCTTCCTGCAGTCGGCCTTGGCACGGGTGGACCAGTATTTAAAGGCCAATCCCGGGAAGCAGGTTACCATTCTCGAATTGGCAAGCGGTTCCGGGCGCCTGAGCATCGAGCTTGCCAAGCGCTTCGGCGACCGGATTTCCAAAATTGTCATTACCGATTATGACCCGGATGTTCTTTCCGGACTTTACTACCGTGTTTTGGAGAACGGGGACCCGTCGAAAATGATCGTGGAACCGGCGGACGCGGGGGACTTGAGGGCTTTCGGGGACGGCGCGTTCGACGTTGTCGTTTCGATGGGCGGGCTCCGGTATTATTTCTATACGGTCGGCCGGCTGGCGGCAAAAGAAGTGATGCGTGTTGTGAAAAACGACGGCATGGTTGTGATCGGAGATCCGATGAACCCCGGGCATGAGAGAATGCAGGAAGAGTTCATGGGGTATCTTGCGCAGAATGGCGCTCGCGGAACGGTCCTTGAGAATTCGTCTCCCGAAATGTTTCGTCTAATGGCGTTTTATATTTACCGGCATAACTATCTTCATCACCAGGAAAGGCCGTACAATCAGCTTTTCAGGAATTTGGTGGACGGGTCCCGCCGTCAGGGCGTCCCGTATTTGGATATTTTGGGAACTCTTGCGGGAGTCCGGAACAAAACCCTTTTGACGATTACCGCGTCTCCGGACGAGGGGGTTATCGACCGGATGGAGGCCGTCCGGGGAATTGAGACGGCCCAGTCTTTGGGCGGAGATTTTCTCCTGCCGGTGATGGCAGGGGTCCTCTCCGCCGGAATTCTTCCGGTATGGAAATACCATCGGGTCAAAACGAACGCCAGGAAACTGGAAGAGATCTTCGAACATCACGGCGTGGATCTCGGAGAGAAGGATTTGTACGGGAAACTCAGCAAGGTCGCGGCGGTTCTGAAACCGTACGACGCGTTCGGGAGATTAACGGGGGCTCTGGAATTTATCGTGAGAAATAATTTGTTTGGGTACGGCAATCAGCTGATGTCCCCGAATGAAATCGATGCGCTGCTTTCTTCGGGGAATTTCCCGGCGTTGAAAGCGCTCAGGAATCCGGAGAGGAAACTGCTGTACAAGATTTTGATGGATTTGGACATCCTGCCCGATCAAACGCCGAGCATTTGGCGGGGAATCGATTGGATGAACCGACAATTGGTCCGGGCGCTTGCGAATCCCGGGAGGGAGGACTTTGACGAATTCTTACTCCGGGTTTCCGCGGAAAATTATGAGCTGGTGAGGGATGCGGTCCAAAAGGCGCGTGCCTCGGATATTACCGGAACGCCCGGGGAGCGAGAGGCCGCGGCGAAAGAGGCCGCAGCGGCCGGGAAATTGTTCGCGGCGGGCAGTCCGGTTCGCTTGTTTGTTCCGCTGAATCCCGACGACGAGAAGCCTTGGGAAGTGTCGCATCCGGGCGTTCCGACGTCTTTGCCCGCCCTGGGAAGTCTGAGCGCGTGTCTGGACACCTTAAGAACACAGCTTCTCAATGATCCGGACATAGACAGCAAGAATGCGGCAGTGTATTTGATGGCTTCCTACGGAACGCGTCTCGATCCGATCGCGTCCACGGCCGGGTTTGGGAATAAGGCGTTTCTGTTTTTCGATCAATTGATCAAGCAGCGATTCCTCTTTTTTGATTCGGGCGAGAAGGGAGTGGTGTTCCTTTCTCAGGACGCGGTGAAGGCACCGATGCGCGCGTGGCGAATGCTGGGGGCTCCTTTCGGAATCGCGATGTACGCCGATGAGCGCGTCTACGATGACCCGACTCTTCTTCCGCTCGGAAATCTTTTGGTGGAGCGTTCGCAGGATTCCCGGGAGATTTCGGGGATTGTGACGCCGGACCGGATTATTCGGGCGGTCGAGAAGCCGAGAAGCCTCGGGGAGATCGAGGACTTTTTCGTTTCCTTCGGACAAAAGATGTGGAAGGGGCTGACGGGCCGGAAACCCACTCTGCTCGCGAATCAGGCGGATTACCGGCTGACGTGGCCTGCGGCCCGCGCGCTGGTGGAGGAATTCGGCGCTCCCGCCTCGAACGGAGAGCCGTTGTTCTATGCCTACGCGCTGAACTGGGTGGAGCATCTTTTCGAGGCGGCGACGCTTCCGGAGGAGATTTTCTACGAACGGTCGGCCAAGGACGGTTTCGGCCGGCCGATTCCGATGGAGGATCGCGTGAGGATCCGGAATGCCGCGCTCCGGGTGTCCGAGAAATATCCTTTAGGCGCTTTCAATCTGGGCGCGGGCAGTATTTACGCGCATACCAATACGATGCTGCAGTTTCTGACGGAAATTATCGGCGAGCTTCGCTCGAATCCGGCGCTGAGGAAAATTTACGGCGTCGAAATGGATTCGAAGGGGAGAATTATCAGCAAGGATGCCGTGATTGAAAATCCGGATGATGTCCTGCCCGGCGCGATTATTCTCAATCTGCCGTTTGGCTCTCCGACGATTATACGAAAAGGAAGCCGCGTCGAAGGAATCGTGACCGGTTCGTGCGGGCGATTGGATATTCCCAAGGACGCCGCGGCGATTGAAGTCCATGAATTTGACGGGGAGCGGACGGTCAGTGCCCGACCCGGCGAATTGGTGACGGATTATTGGCTTCGCCGGCCGGGAGAAGAACCTCAAGCGTTAAAGGTCCGTCTGCGGTTTCCCGTGTTCGAAGAAGTGAAACGTCCGGTGGGAGATAAAACGCTTTATGATGCCAAGGTCTGGCCGCGCGATCCCGTGAGTTCTTACGATCGTGACGGTGGGAGACCTAACGCCGTGACGGCGGACGAGGAGAGGGCTGACCGGTGGTCTTTGAGCGAGTTGAGGCAAGCGCTGGACTATGACGCGATGCAGAAGATGAGAGAGGAGCTGGAGCGTCTCGCGGAAAAAATCCGCGGGGCTTCGGACGGCAAACGCGGACAGACGCTGGAGCGCGGGATGGCCGATCTCAAGGAGCGCTTCGGCGGGGTCAAGACCGTTGAGGGGGCTTCGCTCGGCGCGAAAGAAAAAGCGGAAGAAAAAATCGCGCCCGAAGTTCCGGCGGATATGGCGGGGAGAATGGAGCGGGCATTGGAAGGGATCGGCATCGGGCGACTCGAAACCCGGTTGAGTGCCGTTGCGGATGCCAAAGCGCTTCAGTCCTTGGATGTCTTGGATGAAGTCCTGTATCGTTCGGTTGCCGGGACGGAACCCGCTAAAGTTTCGACGCTGCTGATTGATTATGGCAGCGGATTGATCGACCTTTCGAGGCTCGGTGACGAGACGTATCTTTACTCGATGCTGTCTCGCGCGGACGGACAGGAAGTCGTGATCGGCGGTATTGATGCGGACGCGGATCTGGATGCTTTGACGGCCGGAATTCCTTCCGTGTATCGAAAGAGGGTCCGGCTGTCGCATGAAGATATTCTGACTTTGAGCCATCGGTACGCGGAATCCGAATATGCGGACCGGAATATTGTAGTTCTGCATTCGATCCCCGGCCGCGACGGAATTTTCGCGAAATTAGGCGAGCGGTTTTTTGAAGTGCGTTACGATTCCCGCGATGAAACGCTTGCGAGGGATGAGCGCCTTAAGACATTGGCCGTTCGCGTGATTGGGGCCAATCTTGCTCTGTACGGCGCTGATGCGATGAAGATCTTCAGGCAACAGGAAGATTTAAATGTCAAAATGTCGGATATGAGATTCCTTGATTTGAATCTGCTGAGCTTGAAACAGATATTGGACAGTCTGTTGGAGGAAAAACAGAATGCCGAGGCCGTATCTCGTGCTGCATAATAGAGTTGAAACGGTTAGGGGCGAAATATATATAAGAATTGAAAAAAGTCTGTCAAAAGTGGCCAATTTGCTTGAATTGAATGGGTTTAGGTGTTAAACTTTAAGTAATATTTGAGGGTATAAAATATTTAAAAATTTTCGAGAAAAGGAGACTTTGAACATGAATCGCTTTCTGAGATTAATTTCCTTCGCGACGGCTTTGGTTTTTAGTGCGCAGACGGTGTTGTGGTCTGCTCCGAGTCTTTCACTCTACGAAGGGAATACCGGAGGAGAAGTCCAGAGGCCTTCCGTTGAAATTCAGATTCCCTCTGAATTCGGGGAGATCGAAGGGCATTATTTCGCGCCGGGAAGCGATGACTTCATTGTTCATATTCAGGATGCGCACGGTAATTATGACGCGCAGAAAAGTATCGAGAATATCATCCGCTATTTGACCGACCACTATGGGTTTCAGACGCTTTTTCTTGAAGGGGCCGGCGACCGGTTGGATCCGTCCCTTTTCCATTTCTTTTCGGACCGGAGCGTGAATCTCGATATTGCCGATGTTCTGATGCGGAACGGAGAATTCAGCGGAGGGGAAATGCTGCTCTTGGACCGGAGCCTGGACGGGAAGGCGGGACGGATCGAGGGCTACGGGATTGAAAGCCGGAAAATTTATCAGGAAGATCTGGAACTCTTCCGCGGAGTGATCCGTTCGGGAAACCGTGCCGAAGAGTTCGTCCGGAAGACCGAAGCCGCCGTGAAAATTCTTGAAAGCCGTTTTCTTTCCAATGAACTCAGGGATTTTTTGAAGGAGTGGAGACAGTATCAGGCGAAGGGCGCGTATCTACAGAGCTATCTGGACGCGCTGCACAAGCAGTGTCTGAAGAGCTTGTCCCTGGATTTGAAGGACGCCCAAAATCAGGATCGTTACGGGTCCGTTCTCAGGATTCTGAAACTTAAAGACATCGAGCGAACGCTGGATTACCGGAAGATCCGGGACGAAAAAGAAAAGGTTCTCGAGTTTCTGAAGGGGAAAGTTGACGAAGAGACTCTGTCAGCGCTCGAGAAAATCGAAATGAGCGCCACGTCGTCGGGTGAAAAGAAGTTTCCGCGCTTTCTGATGGAGAAAATCTATGACCAGGCCGCGGAGAAGGGGTTTGATTTCAAACAGTTTCCGAATTTCAGTCTTTTCGCGGAATATCTGGTTTTTCAATCCGAAATTAGCTCGAAAAAGCTTTTTGAAGAAGTGGACCTCCTGACGGAAAAAGTGTTTGATTCGCTGGTGAAGACCGAGCAGGAAAAAAACCTTTTGTCGCTGATCCGGGACATTTCGCTGATCGAAAAATTTTTCAGGTTGGAAGTCTCGCGGAAGGAGTTTCAAACGCTTTCGGGCCGGGTCGAAACGCTTACGCCTTCTGTTTTGGTGAAGCGGGTGGCGGATGTCTCTGCGGTGGAATTGGATCTTCCCGCGACGGCAGAGTCTCAAAAACTTTTTGACGAAGCGATGCGGTTTTACCGCCTTGCCGAAGAGCGCGAAAATCATTTTCTCGACAAAATGCTTTCCGTGATGAAAAAGGGCCGACGGAGCCGGGCGATGGTGATTACCGGAGGCTTTCATGCGGAGGGGCTTCAGGACAAACTGCGGGAAAAAGGCCTTTCCTATCTTTCCGTGAGTCCCCGGATCGCCAAGATCGGAGACAGCCAGGAGCTTTATTTGAAATCCATGCTGCGCGAAACGGTCATTACCGGTACGTCGCAGATCCATAACCCGCTGTATCTGGATCCGGATCCGGCATCCGAAGACCGTGCGTATCAGAACGAAACGATTGCCGGGGCCGCGAGGGTTGTCCTTGCCGCCCGGAAGATTGCATCCGGCCTCATTGATTCGCTTGCGAAGAAAATCCGCGCGGGCGTGACGGGGCTTTCGCTCCCGTTTCCGGCCGGAGCGGTTCAACCGGCCGCAACCGGAGCTTCTCTTGGGGCTTTTGAAGAAACGCTTGCGCGATTGAACGAGCAGGGATTTTTCCTGTCTTTGGACCGCATGCCGGTCGGGGACGGGAATCAGGACTGGTTTCAGGACTTGGTGTCGAAAGGTGTTTTTCATGACATGACCACCAATCCCCACGGGCTTGCGGCCGTGTACGAGAGTGAACACGACCGATTTCTCCCCGAGATCGCCCGCCTGGAAGAAGAGGGGATCACCGGCGCGACTCCCGTCGCGGATGAATTGTTTTTGGATGGCGTGATTATTCCCGCGATGCGGGCGCTGAATGAAACCGTTTTTCAGAAACCGGCCGGAGTGATTTATCAAAGTCCCTTGGATGGGCGGCCCGTGACTTTACAAAAACCGGTTTCGCATTTTCAAGGGTATGTGAGCTATGAGATGAGGCCGGTTTTTACTCCGACGGCCGACGCGCCGGCGGACTCGGCGGAGTTTTCAAAAGAAGTCCATGAAGCCCTGATTGAAATCATGAGGCTTTCCCAATTGATCGAGAGAAAGAGCGGAGGATTGAAGAATTATTTGATTAAGGTGCCGGCTACGCCCGTCGGGATCGAAGCCGGAAAGCGGGCCATCGCGCTCGGTTATAACGTCAATTTCACGATTGTGTTTACGGCCCGTCAGTACGAGGAAACCGCGAAGGCCGTGATTCAGGGGAAGTTTGAGTTTTCCCAGAACCGCGGGAGGAAATATCTGAAGGATCTAAGGACTTTTTCGGATCAAAGCCTTTTGGGAAACGCGGCGCAGGTTTTAGATGCTCATTTTGAACGGTTAAGAACGCTGACGACCGAACATTTGATTTTTCCGGACCTTTCACAGGAGGTGGGGGCCGAAGCGGTGATTTCTAAATTTATCCGGCGGGTTGATGACGTGCTGGATGAGGCCTTGATTAAAATAAATCGTCCGGATTTGACCGCGAAAGAAAGACTGGCGCGGGGGCTTGATACGGCGGCAACGGCCTATTTCCGTACCATGATTTATCCGATGTTCGAGAGATTTTTTGCGGGGCCCGGAGCGGCCGAATTTTTGGACGGAAAAACCTGGCAGGTTTTTGCCCGCGAGACCAATGCGAGGCTGCCCCTGCTTTATCTTGCCAGCACGTCTCCCAGAGTTGACGGCCAGATCATTGACGTCCCTCATTATCTTCCGCTTTTAAAAGGTCCCGGAATCGTGAATACGTCGAGACCCGAGGCGATTAATCATTTGGTTGGGGCTCAGGAAATTCCCGGCGGATCCGAACTGACCATTTGGAACGGAAAACAGGAAGCCGCGGAGTTTTTGGCCAATCTTCAGCAATTAGGCCTGAATATTGAAGAATTGCTGGATCGTGCTTACCGGGGAACTTTGGCGGATTTTGCGAGAGCGGACCAGGAAACTTACAAAAGAATTGTCGCGGATGTCGCTTTGGCTCAAGGGTATGATCCCGAGGAATACGTGCGCAAGGCCTTGTCCCCGAACATGGATGAGGCAACGGAGGCGATTGATGCCTTGATCCAGAAAGCGCTGGACTTGCGGAATGTGGAATCTCAGCAGGAACTGTACGATAAAACGATTCTCGCGCTTTTTCGCGTGTATTTCCTGACCAAGTACCTCGATAACGAAATTAAAATTTTCCGTGCGCTTTGCGAAGAGCTGAAAGAGGCGTCTCCCGAGGAAATCGCGAAAATCAGAGGGCTGAAAAACCGGAAAAAGAATCTCGATCGCGTGAAGAAAGGCGAAGTGATGGTGTATGCCGTGCTGAACCTGAACGCGGATCCCATCCGGGAGGAGGTCCAGAGGCTTCGCTATGAAGGGATGCGTGACAGGATGCGCGAAGGAGCGCGCGGAGCGGATACGGTGGGGGGCCTTTTGGCGGAACAGGGGCGTCTGTTTTTGAATCCGCATGACCGTGCCGTCATCGACGGAAATCCGGTTGAGTCCTATTCATGGGGGAGCGGCGTGGGGATTTTTCGCGGTATCGAGAGGGTGATCGAAATTCTGCCTCAGGTGGCTGGGGACTTACACGCGTCTGTGCCGCCGATTGATCCCAAACGGGAATTGGAACGACACAACCAGCTTTTGAGGGACGCGATTGTCGAGCAGAAGGAAGCGGAGGAAAAGCGTGCGCAGGGGGAAGAAACGCTTGCGGCCGAGCATGAGGCCCGGAGGGACCAGGCGCTCGCTGATGCACGGAAAATTCGAGAAAATATCGAGAAATATGTGCAGGCGCTTCAGAATGCCGCTGTGGAGCAGAGAAAAGTCGTTATGCTCAAGGTCAGCTTGAAAGGCGGAGGGGGGACTCGCTCCGCGGGGCAGACGCTGAGAGAGACGAAAACAAAAGCGGACATTGAAGTGAACAGCGTGTCTCTGGGAGACGCGCCGATCGAGAATCTGGATTTGATCGGAGACCTTGACGCGAGCCGGGACGGAAGGACTCTCGCTCTTCCATACGGGATTCATCTCGAAGTGGATCCCGCGGACAATATTGCGATTTTTGAGCCGACGACCGGAGAGGATTATCTGAGGGGGCAGGGCGCCAATCTTTATGCCCGTCGTGCGCGGGTGCTCGGGGCGTCGCTCAAAGAACTGGATTACTATACGGGGCTCGGGAATATGTTCCTGAATCCTGAATCGCATTTTGTACTGAATTTTGCCGAGAAGCCGGACCGCTTTACGCTGGTCCGGGAGGTCTTGATCAACGGCATCAATCATCTCCTCCCTTCTGATGCAAGACAGCAGGAAGAATTTTACATCCCCTTGCGGAACGCAGTCTCGGAGCAAATGAATACCATGGGGTATTTGGAACGGCAGTCGACTATTTTTAACCGTATGCTGGAGTTGGTGGTTTTGCCGTATTTTTTCGCGGACCAGCAGGATGTTTTGGATGCGCTGGGAAAAGATTTGCAGGCGCTTGCCGCCAAGGAACCCGGCAATTGGGCGGATATCGCTAAGGCCTGGCCGGATGCCGTCAGACTGGCAAAAGAGTTGAAAAGAACGGGGGCGCTGGATGATGTTCTTGCGCCCTTTCTTGCGGGAGATAATCCCTGCAGTTTTCTCAATACATTCTTTTTTAAACTGGATTTCCGGATGGCCGTGGCGCTCTTCCTTCTTTTCTCCGAGCCCCTCGCCTATCATCCCGACTACTATGACCGGAATCCCTCGCCCTACAATGTCGCGAATTTCTGGAAGATTCCGACCAATATCCACGGGGTCGCGGACGGGACCGCTAAGATCCGTGAGATCGTAGATTGGTCGACGCTGATTCCGACGCCGCCAACGATTCAGGTGGCGTCCCGGTGGGCGGAGTTGCGCGCGAAACTGGCGACGATGAAGAAATTTCCTATTGAAGAAATGCCGTACAGTCCTCAGGAATTCAACATGATTCGATTGATGGTGATGGAAGTCCTGAAACAGGGGCTGGATCCTTCTCTGGAGTCGAGAAGGAACGAATTTATGAGGAAGGCCCTTAAATTTTACGATGAAAACGCCCGGCAGCTGATGCAGGCGGGGTTTGATTCCAAGCAGGCCTTTGGTTCCGCAATGTTGAAGTATTTTCAAGTGTTGAGCATGAAAAATGGCCTGCTCGTCAATTTGGACGAGTTTAACAGCCGTACGGGGTTGAATTATCAGGAGGGGAAATTCGAGGCATTGCGGGAGGTTGCGATCGGAATTTTGCAGGAGATGGGTTCCCGTTTTGTCGGAACGAATTTCGGCAGCTACTGGTCGGATGCCGGGGACCCTACCGCATACAGCGAACTGCATTACAAAAACAACGGTCAGAATCTGATGCCCGGCGAGCACCGCATGGCGCAGAAATTTCTCGGAAGCGTGATGTTCCGGCATGATTATGTGGCGGATGACGGCGCATTTGTTTCGCCGGATAGCGTGGTGTCTTCCGGTGTTGAATTGCCGAGGGATTATCATGTCAGCGATTCGCTGATCAAGACGGATCCCGGCGTTAAAGTGATTGTCGGGAACAATTTTACCGTGAATTTTTCGAGACTTGAATTCAAGGGGCCGCGGGGGACCGTGTATCGTCTCGCGGAAGGATTCATTGCCCAGGGGACTTCCCGTGTGTTTACGCCCGAAGACGCACCGGCTTTGGCGGCGGCGGAGAACATACTTTTTTACAAGGACATTGAGGAACCCGGTGAGATCGGCGAGAGCCGGAGCCTGAGCCGCGTACCGATAGAACCCAATACGATGATTTCAACTTTAATCGTGAAAAAGAGTGACGGGTCTACGGAGCGGCGTACCTTTTCTCATTCTCTTGCCCAGGGAAAGATCAAGGAACGAAACGCTCAGGGGCAGGAAGTCGAAGTCCCCGCGCTGGAAGCGACGACGTATGTCCGCGGGCTTGAGGATGTTGTGCCCGATTTTACGATTAAAGGGAAAAAAGGCCTCAGCCATTTTGATTTGGCGACGGACCCGCTGGTGGATTATAGCGTTCAGTACCGTGACGAGCGGGCGATGCGGGCGCGTTTGGTCGAAGAATTGAAGCGGGAGCGCGAAGCGGGCGCTGCCGCCGTGACCGCGCAGTCTTTGGGAGCGATCGGAGATCTGACGGCGGCGGAAGTTCAGGATATTTTGGGAAATATGGTCGCGCTCGGCGAGGCCTTGCCCCGCATCGAGGCGATTACGGATGTTTCAGCCGGAGGACGCGAAGCGGCCGCCCGCAAGAAAGATCGGGATTGGCAGGAAGTGAAGCGGCGCGTCGGTCTCGGCGAGGACGGGAATCCTCTGCCCGGTTCCGTGATCAGCCGCGTGGCGGAAGGACGCATGAGGCTTTGCGAAAATTTGGTCAAGGGAGACGTTCGCGCCAATCTTCAGAAATTAGTGGAATTGTCCCGTCCCGTGAAAGAATCGGCGGGGCTTTTCGGCGCGTTGAATCTCGATTACGAGCTTTCTCTTCTCGGAGTGGATCCGAGGGACGGACAGACGATTACGGTCCCCGATTACCTTTCCAGGGGAGAGGCAGGCCTTCGTGAGCTTGTCAATATCGAGACGTTTGATGCGGCGATTCACGACACGGATGAGTGGAACGAGGTCGTGGCGCAGTTTGGAAGTGATCCCGCGCGGAAGCGGCAGTTGATCGGTTCCCGCTATAATTTAAGGAGAGAGGAAGCCGAGATGCCGGCGGTTTCGAATGCCGGCACGGAAGTGGCGCGACTTCACGCGACGAATGCGTACAGCGGATTGGTGTACACCAATCTCGAGGATTTCAGAAGAGATATGGTGAGGCTCGGCGCGAGGGAGGACCTTCGCGACATTTTTTATCCGGGGGCCCGCGTGCTATTGGTCGCGGAAGGCTCGGGGGAATTTCTGGAAGAATTGACAAAGGCTTATCCGGACGTGCATTTTACCGGTATTGATTGGTCGATTCCGGCGGTGGCGTACGGACGGGAACGGGCCGAGAAAAATGGGAATCCGATCGATTTAGTGATGGGCAACAGCACCCAGCTTCCGTTTCCGGATAATTCATTTGACTTGATTGTGTTCCCGGCGTACCCGGGCCCTTACCGCGACAGCGAGATTAACCGTGTCGTGACGGATAGCGGTGAGGCGATTATTTTCCAGGCGGGGCCTTATGCCGTGACGGTGAGAAGGCCCGACGTGGATCCCGGCGTGCTTTGGGGCGCGTTGTTGAGCGACCGGCTGGCGTATCGCGAGAAAGATATTCCGAAGATGCAGGAAGGGAAACAGTACGGGCGCGGGAGCATCCGTATTCCGACCCGTGCATTGAAGCGGGGGACCTTTTTCCGGGTGTTTGGCGTGAGTGGCACCGGGAAATCTACGATTTCGGGAACGATCACGAAATATTTCCCGAACACGGTGAACATTTCATCCGGGAATCTTTACCGGACCCTGACGATGCTGGCGATCGACAATGATTTGTTGACGTCGATGGATCCGAAGACCTCCCGGCTCAAGGACGGAGCAAAAGAAAAACTATTGAACGAGATTCTTCCCCGCGTGAGTTTCAAGAATAACGCCAAGGGGCGGATGTCGATTTTTTATGAGCAACCCGACGGCACGATCGTGAATTTGGATCAGGCCCTTCAGGATCGCGAGGACGAGATTCTTCAATTCGCGAAAATGATGGCGGTTGCGATATCGCCCGAATACGAAAAATGGCTGACGGATATGATTACGGGGTTGCTTGAGGGAGGAACGAATGTCCTGCTGGACGGCCGCGTGAACAGCCTGGCGGATGACCAGTACCGGGAGATCGAAGGCGTTGCGGGAGCGGTTGCTCCTGTCGTGTTTGTCGAGACGCCCGTTGAAGTGGCCGCGGACCGGCTTGCCCGGTATGATCTGATTCCGCGGGAGGGAAGTATCGAAGCGGCGTATCAGCGCTGGGTTTTGGACAATCATAATGTTTATGTGCCGGCAGATATCGAGAAACGCTTGCCGAGAAAACCGTTCGCGCAGTTGGGCTCAACGCCGGAAGAACGCGAAGCGAAAGCGACGGAGATGATTTATGAATACGAGGCGCTTCCCCGGCTGAAACATCGCTGGGCGCAGGAGACGATCAAGGTCGATCAGGTGACGGAGATGGAGAGGGGGCTCGTCGATCGGGGGGTTGCGATCGGCTATAACACGGCAACTGAGGGGATGGCCGGGCTTCCGGCTCTGTGCCACGGCATTGCCGCGGGGCGGGACCGGAACGTCGCGATGAGCCTCGGGGATCAGGTTCCTCCGGGGACCTTTTTCCGGGTGTTTGGCGTGAGCGGCACCGGGAAATCCACGATTTCGGGTTCGATTACCCAGCATTTCAGAAACACACAAAATATTTCGTCGGGGAATTTGTACCGGACGATCACGCTTCTTGCGATCGACAACGATTTGTTGACGTCTCTCGATCCGAAGACCGCCCGGCTTAAGGACGGCGCGAAGGAGAAGCTTTTGAATGAAATCCTTCCGAGGATCCGGTTTGAAAATAATGCGAAGGGGAGAATGTCTATCGCGTATGAGCAGCCGGAAGGGCCGGTTGTGAATCTGGACCAGGCGCTTCAGGACCGCGAGGATGAAATCCTTCAGTTCGCGAAAATGATGGCGGTTTCCATTTCGCCCGAATACGAAGCGTGGCTGACGGCGACGATTATCGGTATGCTCGCTCAGGGCCGGAATGTGCTTTTGGACGGCCGCGTGAACAGCCTTTCGGAAGATCAATACCGTGCGATAGAAACCGGAACGAATGCGGTGGCGCCTGTCGTGTTTGTCGAGACGCCCGTTGAAGTGGCTGCGGACCGGCTCACCCGGTACGATCTGATCCCAAGGGCCGGAAACATTGAAGACGCTTATCGGCAATGGGTCATTGAGAATAAAAATGTCTGGTCTCCGGCAATGGTCGCGGGACTGCCCAAAGTTGATTTTTCGGAACTCGGGGGAACTCCTGAGGAGCGCGAAGCGAAAGCGACGCAGATGATTTATGAATACGAAGCGCTTCCCCGGTTGCAGCATCGCTGGGGGCAGGAGACCATCAAAGTCGATCAGGTGACCGAGATGGAGCAGGCCCTTGTCGCTCAGGGGACGGCAATTCGCTATGATACGAAGAAGGACGGAATGGTGGGGCTTCCGGGATTAATGACCTCTCTTTCGGAGCGTACGACGGCGAAAAGTCTCGGGGACATTATTCAGGGGGAATTTGTCCGCGAATCGATCGAAACGCTGATTAGCGAGGCCCGGTCCGCGAATATGGAGCGTGCCCAAAAGGCGGTGGAAGAGTTGGCCCGGAACGCGCGGGCGATCAAATCGGATCCCTCGAAGGCGGCTCTTTATTCGGACGCGGTGCGCGGCCTGATACGGATTTATCTCATGGCGAAATGGTCCGGCGTGGAACAGTGGTGCGCGGACGCGTTGACGAGTTTGAAAGAGGCGACACCGGCGGAAATCAGCCAGCTTGCCGCCAAGAAAGTTCGCGCGAAGAATTTTGCGCGGGTGCAGAGCGGGGATGTTGTGATTCATGAAGTGATTAATCTGAACGCGGATCCCATCCGGGAAGAGATCCAAAGGCAGCGGTTTGAGGCGATTCGCGGAATGCCGACCCTGAATGGAATCGTGTCGGAGCAGGGGCGCTTCTTTCTGAATCCGCATCAGCGGGCCGAAGTGGACGGGAAGCCGGTGGAGTCTTTTCACTGGGGCAGTGCCGTGGGAATTTTCCGCGGGATAGCCGAAGTGGTTCGCGAAATGAAGCAGGTTGCGGAATCAATGAACGCCAAGATTGATGTGGACCCCGAAAAGGATGCCTTGGGGTATGCCGAGGCATTCGATCAGTGGTGTCAAGAAAACGGCAAGACGGTTGTCTTTAATGTGGTGCTGAAAGGCGGAGGAGGGACCCGCTCGGCGCTTCAGACTTTGTCCGAGACGATGACCAAGGCGTTTATCAAGGTGAATGACACCGAGTTCGGGGAGCAGGCTTCGGAGCAGATTCTAGAGCTGATGGGAGATCCCGACATGAAAGATGCGCAGGGAAATCCGATGTGCCTGCCTGCGGGGGCCCATATCGTAATCAGTCCCGCGGATAATATCATGAGTTTTCTGCCTTCCGTCGGCGCGGATTATCACCGCGGCCAGGGGGCGAATCTCTACGCGCGCCCCGCGAGAGTCCTGGGCGCGAACGCCACGGATCTCAAGTATTACAGCGGATTGGGGAATATGTTCCTCAATCCCCGGCTGCATTTTGTGCTTCGCTTCGCGGAGAAACCGGCCGCGTTTGTTTTGGTGCGCGAGGTATTGTTGAACGCGGTCCATCATATTTACGATACACCGGAGAAACGGCGGGATCATTTTTACGGCCCTCTGAAGCAAATGATTCAGAAGCATCTCGTGCATGTTTCGGACCCTGCGTCGAGGGTGGTGATCGGAGACTGGCTGCTGGAATTGGTGATCATGCCGTTCATTTTTGCCGACAATCCCCAGGTTTTGGAAAATATCGGCGCCAATCTGGCGACTTTGGCCAAGGAAAGGCCTCATCCGTGGGGCTCCATGAATCAGGCGTGGCGGGACGCCGTTGCTTTGGCGCAGCACACGAAAAATGATCGCGAGATTCAAGCGATGCTGAAGCCGCTTTTCGAAGGGGACTACCCGTATAGCTTTTTGAATACGTTTTACTTTAAGCTGAATCTGGCGCTGGGCGTGTCTTTGTTTGAGATGTTCTCAAAGCCTCTGCCGCGCCAGCCGGCGTATTTACACAAAAATGCGGCATGGCCGGAATTCGGGGAAGGCACTGCGAACGGCTGGTTTGTGCCGACGGATATCGAAGGCGTTGCCCGCGGTGACGCGTGGCCTCTGGAGGTCGTTGACTGGTCAACGATGGTCCTGACCTCGACGACGCTGACGAGCGATGCTTGGGCGGATATGTTCGCGGCGTGGAAGAAGAAGATCAAGGATTCTCTGAAGGAGAAGTATCAGAAGAAAGGGTATGACGAGGCGGCGGCGGAACGGAAGGCCGAGGAGCAGATCCCCTTGGATCTGGACGCGTGGATGAACGCCCGTCTGATGGTCTTTGAGATGCTAAAGCAGGGGATGACGCCGCCTTTGCGCGACCGGCGGGACGAGTTTATTGCGGCGGTTGACGAGTATTATGCCGCGAATTCCCAGATGCTTTCAGAAAAGACGGAATTCTTTGATTCCTATCCGATGTGGAGGATAGCGCTCGAGGACTATTTTCCGATCTTGGCCGAAGAGGGCGGGATTTTAGTCGGCTGTGATGAGGTTAATCGTCAGACCCGCTTTGGCTTGTCTCCGCATGAGTTTAAAATTATGCAGGAAGCGGCGCTCGGCATCTTGAGGGATATGGGATCGAGATTCGTCGGAACCAATTTCGGCACACGCTGGTCGGATGCGGGAGATCCGCTCGCTTACCGTGATCTTCACTACTGGGCGAACGGCGTGACGACGCAGGAAGGGGATCATCCGATTATTCAGGAAATGATCTGGAGTCTGCATTTCGGGCATGATTACATGATCACCTCCGGCAAATTTATTTCACCCGAAAGCCAGGTTCCCGATTCGGTAACCTTTGAGGGGACTCACAAAGTGAGCCATTCGCTCATTGAGGTTGCCGAAGGGGTGAAAGTGATCGCGGCGGATAACGTGACGATCAATTATTCGAGGCTCCGGTTCGAGGGAAGGCCGGGGACGGTTTTCCGTTTGCCGAAGGGGTTTGTCGCCGAAGGAAGCGATCGTGTCTTTACCGAGGCGGACCTGGATGCATTGAGCGAGGCGCAGGGGATTGTGCTGTACCATGATATCGAAGGCGGATTCGCGGGCGATACGAGCGTCAACGCGCCCGATATTCCGTTGATTCAGGACCACATCGTTGCGACGCTGATGCATCGCACGAGAGACGGCCGGGTCGAGAAGCGGTCCGTGTCGCATTTTCTCGAGCAGAGAAAGAGGATGATAGACGGGAAGGAAGTCAACGATCTCGAGCGTCCCGGATATGTGATGGGGCTTGAACCGGCTGCCACGATCAAGGGCATGCTCGCGATGAATCTCGACGCGTCGAACCATCCCATGTTCGATTTCAGGAAACAATATGAGGATTATGAGAACTTTCAGAAGGCCCTCGCGGCCCGCCTTGCCGAAATGGCACCTCCGTCAGCGGAGAGTTTAGGGGCGATGAAAGATGTTCTCACGGGCTTGAGCGACTGGTGGTCCGGGCGTACCGGAATGATCAAAGGGCTGGAGCTTACGCGTGATGAACGCCGCCAGATTCTCGATAAACTCCGGGAGTTGATGGAAACGGTAAGGTTGGAATTTCAACGCGAAGCTCTTCGGGAAAGTCTGGAGCAGGTAATTAATTCCACAAAAACACCCGAAAATGTTTTGAAGGTTTTGGAGTTTGGCCGAAGTCTTGCCGAGAAGAAAATAGGTCCGGCGCCAGCGTTGGATGCGATTCCGGCTATTATCACGGCGATACAGGGGACATCGATAAGCCTTGATGATGTTCTGAAGTTTGGAGTTGGTTTAGCGGAGAGGGGCGCGAATCCTGCCGGAGCATTTAATGCAATTCCGGGTCTTGTCGAAGCGACCAAATCGATTGACGGAGCGTTTGCTCAGGTGTTGGCTTTTGGGATCAAACTTGCCGAAAAGAAAATGAATCCAGCCTTTTGGCTTTCTGCAATTGTTGGGGATAGCTCTCTTATACGAGATATGGCAACTCTTGAAAAATTAGCTGATCGGTGGCCCGAAGAAGCTCGGGATCTTGTTAGTTCTGAGCTTTTATTAAAAGCTATTGCGTTTGGGCGATCGGGCGGTGATTTCCGGGTAGAATATATTGTTACGCCTATACCTGGGAAAGAACCGGTTTATGAAATGCAAACAGTCTATGAGAGACAAAAAATTGCTGTTGGCTACACCGGCAGTGGGGGGGAAAGAGGTTTCGCGGAGCCGCTTTATGAGGAACAGGATGTGAAAGTTGAAAGATCCGTGCTTGTAGAACCGGGGTATCCGGCAACTCAAGATAGAAAAATCTTGGTTGTCGAAATTTCAAAAACCACCGGAGCGGCACTGGGTGAGGCAGCAAGCGCTGAAGCCCTTCAGGATTATTTTGTGGAGCACGGCGGGGAACGAGGATCTCTCGGCGCGAGTCTGGGAGTGACACGAGACCTCACGGAGATGGTTTATTATCTGCCGGAGGCGGATGAAACGGTGTTGATCGCTTACCGGGCGCGCTTGGGCGGTGAGTCGCAGAAGCCCGCGATTTCCGAGGATTTGATGCGCGCGGCGAATGCCTTCAACGGCGACAAAGGGGCTAGCGAACTGATGGCACATCTGGGAATTTCGCAGACTCCCGAGCATCAAGTGCCGGTTGTGGTGTTTGTGGATGATGTGTTGAAGCCCGGAAAAGATCAGACGACGGATTCCATTGGCCAAACAATTGCCGACGGCGTGATGAATCCCGGGGATTTGTTTGTCGCGGTGTGGAAAGGGCAGGCGAATCAGGGGAAGAAACCTCCGATTATCGCGAAGCTTTACGAAGCGGCAAAGCATTTTAAAGTCCGCGATGTCCGCGAAGAGATTCTCTCGGGGGCGAAAATCTCCGCCTTCGCAAAGGGGATGGATGTTCCCGCGATTTCGATCAGCAGTCTGGATGATACGGGAGATCTTGAGCTGGTCCTGCCGGAAGGGGCCAAAGTGAAGTTGAATATTCCTCTGCTGTTGGCTAACGGGATGGATCCCACGAAGGTGCTTTCTTTGGTGCGCCAGCTTGCGGATAATCCCGCGACGCGTCAGCATAATTTTGAGCTGGCTCAGTTCGAATTCAAAAACGGCGTATGGGAAGTGGGGTCTTCATTTGTGTCGCTGGTGCAGGGGCTTTACAGCCAGATGCAGGTCCAGGAGAGAATCGCGGCGGCAGCGTAACGCGCGATTTTCGGGAAATTGGAGTTTTCAAAGGGGGCATGTTTTCATGCCCCCTTTTTTTGTGAGCCCTTAGCCGGCTTACACGCTATTCCGAATTGTCCGGCCGGCCGGACAATTGCCTTGCGCAAAGCAGACCGTGTAGGCCCGGCTCAACGCTTTTGTTTTTCTTGCGGGGTAAATGCAAGTTGCATTTTCTTTTGATTGGGCATAAAATCCCCCGCAGTGTAACGTTTCATCTTCGAAAGAAAGGAGTGCCAATGCCGAATCCCCGTCCTTATAAGCGCCAGCTGAGAAATCTTCTGATTCACAGGCCTCTCCAGCGCGAATACACCCTTCTGATGCTTGCCGTCATGATGGTGGTCTGCCTGGTCGTGTCGTTTGTGATTCATACCACGATGAAGCAGGCTTTTCTCGGGAGCCCTTATAAGATCGGACGGGTCAGCCCGTACGAAGTGCTTTCGGACGTGAATAATCTGCTGGTGGTCCGCGTGAGCCTCACGATGCTGATGAGCGTGCTGGTTGCGACGTTGATCGGGATTGTCTTTCTGCACCGGGTCGCGGGTCCGGTGTACCGCTTCCGCATGACTCTGAAACGGATGGCGGGAGGAGAAATCCCGGAAGACATGCGCCTCCGTGACAGGGATTATTTCAAGGAAGTGGCAACGGAATTCAATAACGTATTCAAGTATCTGCGCGGGAAGAGGAATTCGATGGCCGAAATGGCCGATAATCTCGAGAAGCTGTCGGCTTCCGGCGATATTAAAGACCCGGCGAGGAATGAGCTTCAGGACATGGCTCAGTCTCTAAAAAAATGGTAGCGCGTACTTTTTTTAAGGCGGATCGGAGCCGGAAATAAGGTGTTTCCCGGGTTGACAAAAATGTAACAAAGACTTATTATTAATAACACTTTAAACGAGTTTGGAATTTTAAACGGGAAAGTGGGCCAAAAGCCCACTTTTTTATTTCCGGAACATCTTGCAAATCAATGAGTTGCGATACATTTATTTTAAAAAGAGGATTTTGAAATGAACGGCGAGTTGCTTTCGAGCTTCCAATATATAGAGAAGGAGAAGAATATCAGCAGGGAGGTTTTGATCAATGCCCTGCGTTCCGCGCTCCTTTCCGCCTGCAAGAAAACTTTTCCCAATCCGGACGATTTTGACATTGTGATTGAAGCCGAGACGCTCAAAATCAAAGTGCTTGAGAAGGGGCAGGAAGTTCATCGCGCGGATTTCGGACGCATTGCGGCTCAGACGGCCAAGCAGGTCATCATGCAGAAGCTTCGCGAAGCGGAGCGGGAAGCGATCTTTAACGATTTCTCGAAAAGCGCGGGTGAAATTATCAACGGGATGGTCCACGCGGTGGACCGTAAGGCGATTGTCGTGGATTTGGGAAAGGCGGAGGCGATTCTCCCCATCCGCGAGCAGGTGCCCCGGGAGCGGTATTTTCAGGGGAACACGATCCGCGCCTATGTGCTGGAGGTGAAAGCTTCTTCGCGCGGGCCCGAGGTGATTCTTTCACGAGTGCATCCGAATTTTCTTTCCAAATTGTTTGAGCTCGAGATCCCCGAGATCCGCGAAGGGATTGTCGAAATTAAGGCGGTGGCCCGGGAAGCGGGCGCGCGGTCCAAAATCGCGGTTTGCTCCCATGACGAGAAAGTGGATTGCGTCGGATCCTGCGTGGGGATGCGCGGCCAGCGGGTGAAAAACATCGTCAACGAGCTCGGCGGGGAGAAAATCGATATCGTGCGGTGGAGCGCCGATCCCGAAACGTTTATCCGGAACGCCCTGAGCCCGGCGGAACTGTCCAAAATAAAAATTTCCGCCGACGACAAGCGCGCCGAAGTGATCGTCAATGACGATCAGTACCTGCTCGCGGCCGGCAAACGCGATCAGAATGTGAGGCTGGCGAGCCGGCTGACGGGCTGGGCGATTGAGGTTTTTGCCGCGAGCCAGAAAATTCCCCTGACGTCTCTGGAAGGCGTCGGCGAAGAATTGGCGGAGGCCCTTAAAAACGCGGGCTTCCGGACGATTCAAAATCTTTCCGCCGCGAAAGCGGAAGACCTGGCGGCGGTCCCGGGCGTCGGGCCTCAGACGGCGGAGAAGATCATTCTTGCGGCGCAGAAGGCCGCTCTTTCGGGCGGAACGGAAGCGAAAAAAAATGACGGGGAGAAGCATTGATGCGGGTTCATGAACTGGCCAAGAAGATCGGGATCACGAGCAAGGCCCTGCTTGAGGAGCTGAAGCGCCATAAGATTGACGCCAAAAGCCATATGAGCGTGATCGATGATGAAATGGCGGAATTGGTCGCTTCGGAACTCGGAAAAGCGCAGGGGGCGACACCTGCAGCAAAGGCTCCCGCTCAGGAATCTCCGGCAGAGGAACCCAAGTCCAAGACGAAAACCATTACCGCGGAAGAGAAACCCGCTCCGGCGGCGAAGCCTCCCGTTCCGGAGCCGCCGAGGGAAGCAACAAAAGAGATTAAAAAAGAAATGCCGGCGGCGGATGTGAGAACGCCGCCCCCCGCGCCGGCGCCCGAACCGGTCCGGCAGAGGAAGGCCTGCAAGGTGAGTTTGCCGATTTCCGTCGGAAATCTCGCGCAGATTTTTGAATTGCGCCTCGCCGAATTGATCAAGGCATTGATGGAGATCGGGATTTTCGCGAATGTGAATCAGCTCTTGAACGAAAAAGTCGTTTTTACGATCGCGGGGAAACTCGGGATTCCGGTCGAACGGCAGGAGGAAGATGAAGGCCTGACGCGCATGGTGACCGACGAGGCCCCTCGCGATCTCAAGCTCCGTCCTCCCGTGGTGACGCTCATGGGGCATGTGGATCACGGCAAGACGTCGCTCTTGGACGCGATCCGGATGACCAATGTCGTGGAAAAAGAAGCGGGCCGGATTACTCAGCACATCGGGGCTTACGGAGTGGATATCCCCGGAAAGGGGCATGTGACGTTTTTGGATACGCCCGGGCACGCGGCTTTTACGGCCATGCGGGCGCGCGGCGCGAATGTGACGGACGTGGTCGTTCTGGTCGTGGCGGCGGACGACGGGATCATGCCTCAGACGGTGGAGGCGATCGATCACGCGAGGGCTGCCGGCGTTCCGATCGTGGTGGCGATCAATAAAGTGGATTTGCCCGCGGCGAATCCGATGCGCGTGAAAGCGGAACTGCAGAAACGGGATCTGACGCCCGAGGAATGGGGAGGCAAGACGATCTGCGTCGAGGTGTCCGCGAAGACCCAAAAAGGGATCCCGGAACTGCTTGAGATGCTTCTTCTGGAGGCGGAATTGCTTGAGCTTAAGGCGAATCCAAACCGTTCCGCGCAGGGAACGGTGGTGGAAAGCAAGTTGACTAAAAGCCGGGGCCATGTGACGACGCTTCTCGTGCAGAACGGGACACTGAAAGTCGGGGACGCGCTGGTATGCGGGTCTTTCTACGGGCGGGTCCGCGTGATGCACAATGATCGGGGCAAGACCGTAAAAGAAGCGGGCCCTTCGTATGCCGTAGAAGTCCAGGGGCTTTCCGGTTCCCCCGAGGCGGGCGAGATTTTCGCGGTCGTGGAAGATGACCGGGTTGCCCGGAAGCTTGCGGAAAAGCGTGCGCTCGAGCTTCGCGAAAAGGCGATGCAGAGCGCAATGGACAAACACGTGACCCTCGAAGGATTGTACAGCAAACTTCAGGAGGGGAGCTTAAAGGAACTCAAGCTGATTTTGAAAGCGGACGTGCAGGGATCCATCGAAGCGCTGGGTGAGTTGCTCGATAAGATGAGCACTGAGAAGATTCAGCTCCGCATGCTGCACGCGGGGATCGGCGGGATCAATGAATCGGATGTGATGCTGGCCGCCGCGAGCGACGCGGTGATTATAGGCTTTCATGTCAAGGCGGATGTCCAGGCGGAAGTGCTAGCCGAGAAGGAAGGCGTTGAAATCCGGTGTTATAACATTATTTATGAGGCGTGCGAAGATATCAAGAAGGCGATGGAAGGGCTTCTCGAACCCGTGCTCAAGGAAGTGATCGTGGGGCGCGCGGAAATCCGGCAGGTTTTCAAGTCCTCCAAGGTCGGGAGCATCGGCGGGGCCATCGTGACGCAGGGGCGTATCTTCCGGTCGAATCCGGTCCGTCTGATTCGAGACAAGATCGTGGTGTTTTCCGGACGGCTGGCTTCTCTGCGGCGCTTCAAGGATGACGTCAAGGAAGTCGCCGAAGGGTTTGAGTGCGGAGTCGCGCTGGACGGCTACGGGGACATCCGCGAAAAGGACATCGTCGAAGCCTATAAGGTCGAGAAGATCGCGGCGAGGCTGTAAAGAGATTGATACGGCGGCGCTCACGCAAAAAAATCCGGACGGGTTCTCCGTAAAAGTCGATCGGCAGATTCGGACAATCACCTCATGCTGTTGGGGACATTACAAGTCAGACTTCATATTCCGCAGTCCCGGTCGCTCAAGGCCAAACGGTTTGTGCTGCAAAGCTTGATCACGAAGGTCCGGACCCGGTTTAACGTGTCGGTGGCCGAAATCGGGGATCAGGATTTATGGCAGTCGGCATTTCTGGGGGTCGCGGCGATCGGGAACGAAAAGAGACATCTGAATTCCGTATTGAGCACGGTTGCCGATTTTATTACGAAAGAGGAAGATGATTTTCTGGTTACGGATTCTAAAATGGAATTAATTTGAGGGACATCGGGGGTATTGGGATGCTGGGGGGGAAAAGAACGGAACGGATCGGCGAGCAGATCAAGGAGGAGATGGGGAGGATTGTCCTGCTTCGCCTCAAGGATCCGCGGCTCGGATTCGTCACGATCACGCATGTCGAGATGAGCGCGGATTTGAAATACGCGAAGGTCTTTTACAGCGTGATGGGTTCCCCGGAGGCCTGCGCGAATACCGCGAAAGCCCTCGAGAGCGCGCGGGGGTACCTTCAGCGCGAAATCTCGAAAACGCTCAAGCTGCGGCTGACGCCGATGCTTCAATTTTATCTGGATGATTCCATCGCGCACGGATTGCAGATCGAATCGATTATCAAGAAGATCCATGAGGAGAGGCCCGGTACCGGACCGTCCGAGGACGAACACAATGGATAAAGTGCACGGCAGGAAAAGAACGCATGCCACCGTGGAGGAAGTCTGTTCCGTCATCAAGCGGCACCGGAATTTTCTCCTGAGCGCGCATGTCCGTCCCGAAGGGGATTCCGTCGGGAGCATGCTCGCGATCCTCTCGCTTTTGACGAAACTCGGGAAACGGGCGTGGATCGTGAGCGAGGACGCGTTTCCGTCCCGGCTGGACGTGATGCCGCGGAAGGCTTGGATGACCTTGCGGCAGTTCCGGGCCCTTCCCCGGAAGCCGAAATTCGATGCCTGCATTTTTGTCGATTGTCCGCGTCTTGACCGGATCGGGGAAGTCCGGAAGCTGGTGGCCCCCGGCATGACGCTGATCAATATCGACCATCACGTGACGAACGGCCGGTTCGGGGACTTCAATCTTGTGAATGACCGCGCGGCTTCCTGCGGGGAAATTGTTTATGACCTTTTTAAGAAATGCGGGATCCCGATCACGCAGAAAGAGGCCCTTCCGCTGTATGTTTCGCTGACGACCGATACGGGTTCCTTCCGCTTCAGCAATACCAGCGCGAAGACGCATCGAGTGGTCGCGGATTTGATCGAAACCGGGATTGATTTGGAAACGATTAACGACGAAGTCTATGCCCGTTTTTCTCTGGAGAGGACCCGTCTGCTGTCGGATCTTCTCCGGGATATCAAGATCGGGCTGAACGGGAAAGTGGTCTGGGCCGTGATCCGCCGGGAAATGTTCCGCAAGAGGAAGGCTTCGTTCGAGGACGCGGAAGGGTTTATCGATTCGCTCCGTTTCATCCGCGGCGTCCGCATCGCGTTTCTCGCGATTGAGGCGGAGCGGAACGAATGGCAGGTGTCGTTTCGGGCGAAAGGGC
>JAKQXH010000095.1 GCA_029561555.1 Candidatus Omnitrophota bacterium | reverse complement strand
TATGGAAGTCCCGTGCTGCGGTGGATTGCTGAGGCTTGCGCAAGCGGCAGCGGCAAGGGCAACAAGGAAAGTTCCAATCAAATGTGTTCAGGTGAGTTTGCAGGGTGCGATATTAAATGAAATGTGGGTATGAAAAAGGGGTCACACCTGAACTGCAGGTGTGACCTCCGGAAACAACAAGGTAACTCCACGTCGGCACCTAGGCCGGTGCCTTCCGGAGTAAATTCGCGGAGGCTCAACCGTCGGGGTTAGGCCGGAGTGCCGCAGCTATGGAGTTGCGGCAAGGGCGTGTTTTACGAAATATGGAATCGGAGAACTTAGAGGGTTTTTAACAAAACTAAGAGCTGGGGGGATACTCAAATGGATATGTTTTGCTATCAGTGCGAACAGGCGGACAAGGGAAAAGGATGCGAAAAGAAAGGGGTTTGCGGGAAGGATCCCGGCTCCGCGGGATTAATGGATATTATCCTGCATCAACTGAAAGGGATCGGTTTTCTGGCCCATGAGGCGCGAAAACTCGGCAAGGTCAGTGAAAAAATCAACCGGTTCACGCTGGAAGCCCTTTTTATCACGGTGACCAATGTAAATTTTGATCCCGACCGTTTGGTGGAATGCATCCGCGAAGCAAAAAAGATCCGGGACACAGCCAAAGACCTTTACCATCTAGCCGTCGAAGAATCGGGGTCTGCGGGGAAACTGGAGCCTTTGCCTTCTACGACGCAGTTTTCGCCGGCCGAAACCATGGACGGGCTTCTTGCGCAGGCCAAGCTGGTGTCGATTCTTTACGATCATCCGAATGAGGACATCCGTTCTCTTCAGCATCTTTTGATTTACGGAGTGAAGGGCATGGCGGCTTATGCCGAGCATGCTTCGCTTCTCGGCCGGGAAGACGACGCGATTTTTGCTTTTATTCATGAAGCTCTTGCCGCGATGAACCGCCGGGAGATCTCAATTGAGGAACTGGTGGATTTGAACATGCGCTGTGGCAAGACGAATATCCTTTGCATGGAGATTCTGGACCATGCGCACACCGCGCGTTACGGGCATCCTCAGCCGACTTCCGTCCTGAACGGCGTAAAAAAAGGACCGGCTATTGTGGTAAGCGGGCATGATCTTCTTGACCTTGAGGAGCTTTTGGAGCAGACGAAGGACAAGGGGATTAATGTCTACACGCATGGGGAAATGCTCCCGGCTCACGGATATCCGGGGTTGAAAAAATATCCTCATTTGGCAGGTCATTTTGGTTCCGCCTGGCAGAATCAGCAAAAGGAATTTGACGGCGTCCCTGCGGCATTTTATTTCACCACGAACTGCATTCAGGAACCCCGCGAAAGTTATCGCGACCGCGTTTTTACCGGCGGGATGGTTGGATGGCCGGGCGTTACGCATATCAAAAACAGAGACTTTTCGCCGGTAATTCAGAGGGCCCTTGAACTCGGAGGGTTTCCGGCCGATAAGAGCGGGAAAACCCTCATGACGGGATTTGCCCGGAATGCGGTCTTGGGAGTTGCCGACAAAGTGATTGATGCCGTAAAAAGCGGAGCAATCAAGCATTTCTTTCTGGTTGGCGGGTGCGACGGGGCCAAACCGGGGAGGAATTACTACACGCGGTTTGTCCAGCGTGCGCCGAAGGATTGTGTGATTCTAACACTTGCCTGCGGGAAATTCAGATTTAACGATCAGGACCTCGGAAATATCGGCGGCATCCCCCGGCTGTTGGATGTGGGGCAGTGCAACGACGCCTATTCGGCGATCAAAATCGCGGAGGCCTTGGCGGGGGCTTTTAAATGCGGGGTCAATGACCTGCCTTTGACTCTGATCATTTCCTGGTACGAGCAGAAGGCAGTGGCGGTGCTGCTGTCGTTGCTTTCGCTCGGGATCAAAGGGATTCGATTGGGCCCCAGTCTTCCGGCTTTTATCACGCCGGCGATTCTGGATTTTCTCGTAAAAACTTTTGACATCAGGCCGATCTCGACGCCCGAAGAGGATTTGAAAGCGGTTTTGAAATAAAAAAGTAAAAAGCAGTAAAAAGAGGGGGCACACCTGCAATTCAGGTGTGAACCCGTATTTCTTTCCTTTAACGGCGTTTTTGATGGATTTCCATAAATTTGCTGATCGAGCGGTCATAAGTCCGTTCGATATCATCCGGGAAAAAGCAGGCGGGAAGCTGCCCCATGCTGCGGTGATAATGCAGGCAGTCGCAGCAGACTCCTTTTCTTGAACAGGGTTCATAGGAGCAATTGCACTTCTTTTTATTTGAAGCGGATTTGCATTCCATTACCGCACTCCTCTTGTTTTGTTTTAATTCCTGTTATGATTCCGACGGTAGCTTTCTTCTTCGAATAAATCGTAGACGTCGATCACCGAAGAATTGAGCGCGTAAAAGTCAGGCGCCAAAGGATTGACGTCCGAATCGTATTGGCCCGGGATAACGATACTTTCTCCCATGTCTTTTTTGGGGACATCCGTGTATAAGAGGCCCCAGTGAATCATGTTGTCGTTCCCGTGTTCTCCTTTCCGGCTGATATTCGGGAGATCTAATAATAAATTGATCTGAGCTTCCGCCCATCGGTCCCGCGGATTCTTCCCCAGGTGATTTTTGATCGTTTGAATAATCTGCCACCGCTTTTTATTGTAAATTCCGTTCGGGATTTCCGAAAACTGAGTCATGCCGTATTGATTCTCCTGGCTGATGGTCCTCCATTTGTAGAAGGCTTCGTAAAGAACCGGGGAGTAGCCGTTCCGGTCCATGATTTTTGAGAGAAACGAAAGGCCTTCTTTTGTCGCGGCGGATTCTTCTTTAGGGATATTGGAGTCGCTCATGAGAAGGCAATCCGATTGCCGGAGCCGGATGCAATCACCCGCCGCTTCACCGGCATATTTTGACGGAAGAGAAGAAAGCTTCGCGAAGGCCTTCTTGTATTTTTTGTTCCGGATGAGGTCTTTCGCTTCAAGGTAGACGGCCCGGTCCTCGGCGTTGTCAAACAGCATGTCTTCTTCACCGGCCGGATCAAAATTCGGGGGGAGATCGACTTTTCTTCCGTAGCGTTCCCAGGCCTGATCCAATTCGTTTGCATATTGCGCATACCACAGATTGAAAATCTTGAATCCCTTAGCGATGTCTTCCGGCTTTTTCCGTTCAATCCCGGTATAAATATTCCGGAGCATGTCGATGATTTTGAGATGGGTCTCTTTGAGTTTTTTCAGCTCCTTCGGAACTTGAAGATTTTTGACCCGGTCTTTCATCTCTTTTAAGTCCGCGCAGGCGAGTATGGAAGCGGTTCGCATCCGTTCTTTTTCTCCGAGCATCCATCCGTAGAGATACATGTCCGTCGTAACCGCCGAGATCTGAAGTTCCCAGTAAGTCAGGCAGTCCAGAGTTTCTTCGGCGCTGACGGAAACCGGTTTAGGGGTGTTTCGGAGCCGGAGCGAAGTGACGGTTTCCGCGAAAAGCGGACCCGCCGTCAAACAGCTCAAAGACAGGAGCAAAAGGATTTTTTTCATCGGAGCTCGCTGGGACTGCTTTCGGGAGAACCGGTTTCGAATTCATAATCGCTGATTTTGAGCTCGTATTCCTTGAGCTTGTTTTCGAATTGATCCATCCGGTACTGAAATTCCTGAAGGGTTTCCTGAATGCTCTGAATTTCAGCTTCCAGCTCTTCGACCGTTTTCGAAAAAGCGGGCCGGGGAAAGAAGACAATCAAAAAAATAATGATCGGCAAAAATTTTCGCATCTTATTCTCCTTTATGAGAAACGGGATTAATGTGCCGTGAGAAATTCGGATAGAAGTTCCGCCCACTTTTTAAAAATACCCTCTGCGTGAGTGTATTTCATGTAAGATCCTATCAGTAAAGATTTTATGTCAAGCGCCCCCGTTCTTTTCTCGGCGACCTGCGCGAGCAGTTTTCCGGAGCTTCCGTCGGTCAGGGCCGCTTCGAAGGCCGCGGAACCGGACGTGACCGGGAAAAAGATCAGAAGACTGGTGATGACGTTCAGGAGGCGCACGGGAGTTTTGTGGAATATCAGGCTGGGGGAGACGACCAGCGTTTCGGCGTCCGGGGATTCCGAGTCTTCCAGAATTTCGTAGCGTTCTCCGAGCCGTGTTTTGAATTCCGCAGTCATGCGGGATGCCAGGCGGTTAAGATCGGTCCCGGAGATCTTGTCTTCGCTTGAAAAGAATTTCAACTCTGCGGGGTTGATCTTGATTTTCCGGTATGTCGAAAAAGACGCTCCGGCTGCGAGTGACTCCTGCTCAAAAAAAGTCCCTTTTTGAAGCGATTCGGAATCATGCAGGAAGCCGGACGAAGGGTGGACCGATGCGCAACCGGTTGTCCCCAGTATGCAAAAAAGCAGAAGGACGGGGAAAATTTTCTTTGAAACGAAAATTTTCTTCATAAAGAGATTAATCCGTTTCAGTCCCCGCGTCTTCCCGTTGGTTTTCGACCTGTTCTTTTAAATCGTCCAGTTGATCCCGGTATTCATTCATCCGGTCTTCAAGATCGCTGACGCGTTCCTTGAGTTCTCGAATATCGGCCTGCGGAGTATTATTGTCTTCAGGCGGTTGAGGGGGTTCTGAGAATCCGGGGATCGCGAATAGAAACAACGAGAGGATTAATAGCATGCCGGCTTTTTTCATGATTTCTCCTTTCGGCTTTTAGATCGCTATGACGGTTTTTATGCGAGAGTATTATAGCGCCTGCGGTTTCGCTTTTCCAAGCCGGAGTTTATGGAGCCGAGCGTGATGCGGAAATTAAAAGATCAAGGATCGGCTTGCCCAGTGGAGCAAGGGAGCGGGAAAGATGCCTATCGCCGCAATGGCAAGGAATGCGATTGCAGTCGCAAGAACAGCCGGAAAAGGGCGTTCGGCCGGGACGGAATCGGCGGGTTCGGTTAAATACATTTCCTTCACGACTTTGAAATAGTAAAACGCCGCGATCGCGCTGTTGACGGCGGCGATGACGGCCAGGGCGACCAGTTTTTGCTCGATGACGCCCGCGAAAACAAGAACTTTCCCGAAATAGCCGGCGAGAGGAGGGATGCCGGCAAGAGAGACGAAGAAAACCGCAAGGGATGCGGCAATGAACGGGCTTCGTTTTGCAAGACCGGCAAACGAAGAAATTTCCTCGCTTTTGGATTGATTGACCACCACAATCACGATGGTAAAAGCGCCGAGATTGGTCAGCGCGTATGCGGCGATATAAAAGAGAATTCCTTCCAGGCCGATCGCGTTAGCGGCCGCGATTCCCATCAGAATGTAACCGGCTTGCGCGATACTCGAGTAGGCCAGAAGTCTTTTGATGTTGGTTTGGGAAACGGCGGCGATGTTTCCGACGGTCATCGTCAGGGCGGAAAGGACGGCGAAAAGAGAGCTCCATTCTTTCTGAAGCGCGGGGAGCGCGATAAAGAGAACCCGCAGGAGAATCGCGAATCCCATCGCTTTTGGGCCGACGGTCAGGAATCCGGCGATAGGGGTCGGTGCGCCGGTGTAAACGTCGGGTGCCCACATGTGAAACGGCGCGGCCGAAATTTTAAACGAAAGCCCCACAAAAAGGAGCGCCATGGCGATCAGAAGAAGCGGCCCCGTATTTCCGCAGCCTGCCAGCGCGTCCCGGATGCCGTTTAATTCCACGCTTCCGGTCAGACCGAAGAGCAGGGACATTCCGTACAGCATGGTCGCCGAAGCGACGGAACCGAACAGTAAATATTTGAGGGATGCTTCGTTTGACGCGCCCTCGTGTTTTTCAAAGCCGGCGAGGATATAAGACGTCAGGGATACAAATTCAATCGAGATGAAAATCATCAGGAGATTGGTTGAAGCGGCCATCAAGATCAGCCCCGTCCCGATAAAGGCGAGCAGGGCGTAGAGTTCGCCTTCCTGTTTTGGGGGAGTTCCTTTGTGCGCGAGGGCCATCAGGATTGTGACCGTGATAATGACGAGCGCGGTGATTCTAAAAAAAACGCTGAAAGGATCGATCGTGAAATATCCGTAAAAAAGAGGGAGCGTGTTCCCCGGAATCGTCGCCGCGGCATATGCCAGGGCCCCGGTGGTTCCCGCAAGCGCGAGCCATCCCAGCCAGCGTTTAGGCTTCGAAAATAAATCCAGGACCAGAATAAGGAATCCCGTCACGATCAGGATGGATTCGGGGATGAAATGCGCGAGGCTTTGAACGGCGTTCATTGAGAAATGCCTCCCAAGGCGTTAACCAGCGCGTGCGTTGTCGGCCCGAAAAGGTTCAATATGACCTGCGGAAAGATTCCGACGAAAACGATGATGACCAAAAGCGGGATCAACGTGAAAAGCTCCCGCCGGTTGATTTCGGCGATGGATTTCCACTGAATGTTGAGAGGTCCCAGAAGCACCCGCTGAATCATCCAGAGGAGATAGCAGGCGGCCAGGACAACGCCCAGACAGGAGACGGCCGCGGCCCAGCGGTATGTCACGAAACTTCCCAGCAATGTGAGGAATTCTCCGACGAATCCGGACAGTCCCGGAAGCCCGAGCGATGCGAGCGAAAAGACCGTGAGCATGCCCGCATAAACGGGAATACGCGCGCCTAACCCGCCGAAGCTTGAAAGGTCACGCGTATGGGTCCGGTCGTAGAGAACGCCGACGAGCAAGAAGAGCCCTCCCGTGATAGTCCCGTGATTGAACATCTGGAGAAGCGCCCCGTCAAAACCCGAATAATTGAAAACCGCGAGTCCCAGCAGAACGAATCCCATGTGGCTCACGCTGGAATAAGCGATCATTTTTTTGAAGTCCGTCTGCGCGAGGGAAACAAACCCCCCGTAGACAATTCCGATGACGGCCAGAATCGCCATGTAAATTCCGAACCACCGTGCGGCGTCCGGCAGAATGGGATAACTGATGCGGAAGAATCCGTAGGTGCCCATTTTGAGGAGGATCCCCGCAAGGAGAACGCTGATGGGAGTCGGGGCTTCCACATGCGCGTCCGGCAGCCAGGTATGAAAAGGCCAGATCGGAACTTTGATCGCGAAGCCGAGAAACAGGGCGAGGAAGACCAGTTTTTGGAACCCCAGGGCAAATGCATGATTCACCGATAGGACCGTGATATCGAATGTGTGCGGGGTTGAGGCAAAATAAAGAGCCAGGATTCCCAGCAGCATAAAAATGCTTCCCGCGAGCGTGTAAAGAAAGAATTTGATAGCCGCATACTCTTTCCGGGGACCGCCCCAGATCCCGATCAGAAAATACATCGGGACGAGGACGACTTCCCAGAAAACATAGAAGAGGAAAAGGTCCAGTGCGCAAAAGGTCCCCAGCATCCCGGTTTCAAGGAGAAGATACAGGGCGAAATATTCCTTCACGCGTTCTTTGATTCCGTAGGAAGCGACGCAGGCGAGCAGGGAAAGGAGGCCCGTGATGAAAATCATCGGAACACTGATCCCGTCGACGCCGAGATGATAAAAAACGTTGATTTGGGGGATCCAGGCGATTTTTTCCACAAACTGCATCCCCGGCTGCGACGCGGTGAAACGGAACAGTAGAAAGGTGCATAGCGCGCACACAACCGCCGAAACGATGGTGGCGATGCGGCGGATGGCTTGGACTTCGGTTTTCGGCGTCAGCAGGACGCCGATCATTCCGAGGACCGGAAGAAAGATAATAAGGCTTAAGGTTGACATAAAATTCTCCTAAATGAGGCCAGAACTTACGACTGCCAAACTGCTAGGTTTGGCTGGCGTCAAGTTCCCCGGCCGAATTTATCCCAGCAAGCCGCGTCCTAGCGGTTTGCGCGGGATCACGGTAAAAGTTTTTCAAATTTAATGAGGCCAGAACTTGCGGCTGCCAAACTGCTAGGTTTGGCTAGCGTCAAGTTCCCCGGCCGAAAAAATTTCAAAAAAAGTTAACGGTAAAATCCGATTACGATTGTGAATAAGAGACCCAATAAAAGTATCAAAAGATAATTTTGAATCAGGCCAGTCTGAAGTTTTCGTAAAATCCGGCTCATCCGCTGAGTGATCCACGCGACGCCGTTGACGGTGCCGTCGACGATATGCTGGTCAAACCAATTTTTAAGGGCGCTCAGGTTCACCGTCTGAACCGCGCTTTGATTGACCGCTCCGTCGACAATGACCGCGTCGAATCTGAAAAGCAGCTGCGAAATCTTTTTGAACGGCCCGATGAAAATGAGCTGATACAATTCGTCCAGCCAGAATTTATTGTATGAAACCAAATAGAGCGGTTTGAAAATTTTGGCAAGCCATTCGGGGACTTTGGGGAGAAAACGGTACAGAATAACCGCGAGCGCGATGCCCGAAAAAGCGGCCGCGACCGAACATTTGACGACGAATAAATTGACGTGGATTTCCTGCGCGTGTCCGCCGTGGATAAAACCCTGAAACCAGTGATTCCAGTAAGGCGAACCGGGGATCCCGAGCACGGCGGAAAACAGGGCCAGAACGGATAACGGCACCGTCATTACGGCCGGGGATTCATGCGCGTGAATTTTCTTCCGGGGCTTCCCGAGAAACGCGAGTACGAACAGGCGGAACATATAAAAAGCCGTCATGAAACTGGTGACCAGAAGAATGAGGAAAATGACCCGGCTCCCGGATTCATACGCGGTGAGCAGGATTTCGTCTTTGCTGAAAAATCCCGAAAGCGGAGGGACTCCCGAAATGGCGAGCGCCGCGACGAGAAAAGTCAGGGAAGTGATTTTCATGCGCGGGAAAAGCCCTCCCATTTCACGCAGATCCTGCGTCTGCGTTCCGTGAATCACGCTGCCCGCGCCCAAAAAGAGCAGGGCTTTGAAAAAAGCATGAGTCATCAAGTGAAAAGTCCCGGCGCTGAATCCGCCGAGGCCGAGGGCTGCCATCATGTAGCCCAGCTGGCTGATGGTGGAATAGGCCAGGACTTTTTTGATGTCGGTTGCGGTCAGAGCGATGAAAGCCGCCATGAAGGCGGTTATCGTTCCGATGACGGCGACGACTTCAAGGGCCTGGGGAAACTGGGCAAACAGGACAAATGAGCGGGCAACGAGATAAACACCGGCCGCGACCATAGTCGCGGCATGAATCAGCGCGCTGACCGGAGTCGGGCCTTCCATGGCATCAGGCAGCCACACGTGAAGCGGGAATTGCGCCGATTTTCCGCACGCGCCCGCGAAGATCAAAATCGCGGCAAGGGCGAAAAGTCCTCCGCCGGCCTGGGTTTTGGCGGCGAGGAATTCCGGGGTAAAGTCCTTGAATTGCAAAGTGCCCGCACAGGTAAACAGGAGAAACAATCCGATCAGGAACCCGACATCTCCGATTTTGGTCGTGATAAAGGCTTTCATGCCGGCTTTGGCGGCTGAGGGTTTCTCGAACCAGAACCCGATCAGGAAATATGAACACAATCCCACCAATTCCCAGAAGATAAAAAGCTGAACATAATGGCTGGAAAGGACCAGTCCCAGCATGGATGCCATGAAAAGGGAAAGATAGGCGAAAAACCGGCTGAAGCGGGGGTCTTCGTGCATATATCCCACGGAATAAATGAAAATCATCGAGCCCACATAAGTGACGACGAAGAGCATCATGGCGGTGAGCGGATCGATCAGTATCCCGAAATTCAGCGAGAAAGTCCCGATGCGGATCCATTCGAACGTGTGGCTGTATGTCGCCCCTTTCAGGGTGTTCAGGATCACCACGGTTGAGACGGCTGCGGCAAGGAGGCTGCCTCCGATCGCGATTGCGGCGCTCTGGTGCTTCAACCGCTTTCCGTTGAAGATGATAATTAAAAAAGCGATGAACGGGAAAACCGGGATCAGATACGCGTAGGCCATTGGGTCACCATTTTAAAATATGAATGTCTTCGGCTTGTACTGTTTTACGGTTCTGATACATTGCGAGCACGATTGCTAAACCGACCGCGGCCGCACAAGCGGCGAGTACGATTACGAAGATCACAAAGATCTGGCCTGTTTCCGGGTTTGGGGAAATGTAACGGGAGAAGGCGATCAGATTGATATTGGCCGCGTTCAGCATCAGTTCGATTCCCATCAGGATCCCGATTACATTCCGGCGGGTCAGCGTGCCGTAAAGCCCGATTGAAAAAAGGAATAAGGAAAAAATAACAAAATGGTTCAACGGGATCGGAGTCATTGGTCGGTCCTCCCTAAAATGACGGCTCCGACCAGGGCAATGATCAGGACGATCGAGATGATTTCGAACGGGAACACATAAGGTCCCATCAGGAAAGCGCCGAGCGCCTGCGTGTCGATTTTGGCCGCAAGAGAGGCGGAGTTGATTTTCCACGGTACCGCCGCGAGAGATGCGATGAAAAAAATGTTGAAGACCGCGAGCAGCGCAAAAGCCGGAAGACTCTGCCGGTTGGTTTGTGAGACGGACCGGTCGGTCAGGCGGTGCGTGAGCATGATCGCGAAAATCAGAAGGGTCATGATGGCACCGATATAAAGAAGAATCTGAATGATGGCGAGAAATTCAGCTTTCAGGTAGAGATAGGTGACCGCGACTCCGAGCAGGCTGAGAATCAGCGCAAGCGCGCAATGGAAAAGGTTCCGCAGGGTGACGACCAGGATGGCCGCCGCGAGCGTTACGAGTGCCGTTGCGTAAAAACCCGTTTTTGCGAAGAAGTAAAGAATTTCCATGTCAGTTTGCGTAAAGATACTTTCGTTTTTTCGGTGTTTCTTTCCGGTTGAAAATCTGCAGCAGCGTTAGGATGACCGTGATTCCGATTGTGTCCGCAATGAAGTTTTTAGGATATGGCAGCAATGCCCACAGGGCGGCGATGAAAATATTGGCCAATGTGAAAGGCAGAAACACTTTCCATGCAAACCCCATCAGCTGGTCGACCCGGAACCGTGGAAGGGTTCCCCGGAACCAAATCATGATCAGGATTAAAATGAAAGTTTTAAGCCCAAACCAGAACCAGGAAGGAAGAAATGCCGGGCCGTCCCATCCGCCCAGAAACAGGGTCACGGCGAGCCCCGAAATCGCAAAGGTGCTGATGAATTCCGCCATGTAAAAAAGGGCGAATTTCATGCCGCTGTATTCCGTGTGAAAGCCCGCGACGATTTCCGATTCCGCTTCGGGGAGGTCAAATGGCGTCCGGTTGACTTCGGCGACGCCGCAGAGAAAAAAGACGAGAGCGGCAAAACCTCCCCAGGGAGTGAAGATAAACCATTTCCAGCCGAGCTGTGCCTCCACGATCGCGGCGGTCGAAAGGGAAGAGGTGACGAGAATGACCGGAACGACCGAAAGCACCATGGGGATTTCGTAAGAAATCATCTGCGCGAAGGCCCTCATGCCGCCGAGAAGCGAATATTTGTTTCTCGAAGCCCAGGATCCCATAAAGAGAGCGATAACCCCGAACGTGGAGACGCCGAGGAAAAACAGAAGGCCTACATTGAGGTCGGCCGCAATCATGTTCCGTCCGAAAGGCAGGACCGCAAGGACGAGCAAGGGAGCGATCACGATGACAACCGGTGCAAGAAAATGAATCACCTGATCCGCATTCTTAGGAACGATATCCTCTTTGGTCAGCATCTTGATTCCGTCGGCGATGGGCTGAAGAAGCCCGAAAATTCCGACCCGGTTCGGGCCGTAACGGTTTTGAATCCGGCCGAGGACTTTCCGCTCGAGCCAGGTCATGTACATCATGACGACCGGCGCGACCGCCAGAAGAACGGCGATTGAGATCAGGATGCGGACAAGCAGAATGATCCAGTCCGGCAGAACGATTCCCAATAAGTCCAAGAACCGGTCTTTCGCGAGAACAAAAATTTGATCGATGGTTTCAGCCATTTTTCGGTACGGATCCTTGTTGCGGTGATGTCGGTCCCGCGTCCGGCTTCTGCGAAGGTTTTTCCGCGGGAGCAACGGGTTTCGCTTTCGCGCTTTTGGCGGCCCGCTTCGCTTCAATCCTTTCAAAATCGTGAGGGCGAATCTTAGCGAAATATTCCCAGGGTTTCAAGAGCGCTTCTTTTCGGACCATCAGGTCTTCCGCCCGGTTGTACTTTGAAATTTCGTATTCGTGATCCATGAAAATCGAATCAAAAGGGCAGACTTCCTCGCAGAGACCGCAATTCATGCAAATCGCGTAATCGATATCGAAGACGGCGGGTTTCTTCTGGACGCGCCCTTCGGCGTCTTTTTCCGGGATGATGTAAATGCATTTCGGGGGACATTCGGATTCGCAAATTTTGCAGGCGACACAGCGGATCATATGCGGAGTCCCGTCATAAACGAGAAACGGGAAGTTCCGGTAGCGTTGGGCGAGGGGAAGCTTCTTTTCGGGGTACTGGACGGTAAAAATACCCTTTTTAGGCCAGAGATAGGTCAGCAGGAAATTCCACAGCGTGACCAGCATTCCTTTTAAAACGCCCCAACCAAACATTTAACCTTGTCTCCTCTGTTCAACGATCCGACTTGAAATTTCTTTTCCGCCGTTTACCGGTCCACTTCGCCGAGCACGATATCGATACTTCCGAGAATAATGACGGCGTCCGCTATTTTTTGTCCGATGCAGAGATCTTCCAGCACCGTCAGATTTATAAAGCTGGGAGGCCGGACATGATAGCGGTAAGGTTTCGGCGAGCCGTCGCTCACGAGATAAAATCCCAGTTCGCCTTTTGGCGATTCGATGCGTCCGTAAGCGTCTCCGGCCGGAGGTTTCCACATTCTCGGCGCCCGGCAGGCCTGAAGGCCTTTCGCGCTGAGGATATCGCCTTTTTCCGGCATTTGCTTGAGGACCTGTTCGAGAATTTTAACGCTCTCCCGCATTTCAAGAACGCGGACATAATAACGGTCATAAACGTCGCCGGTCATTCCGAGCGGTACCCGGAAATCGAAGCGGTCATAAATGGAATAACGGTCTGCTTTGCGGATGTCGTAATTGACTCCGGAAGCCCGGAGCATGGGGCCGGTGATGCTTGCGTTGACGGCCAGTTCTTTCGGGAGGATGCCCACTCTTTGGCAGCGGCTTTTCAGGATTTCGTTTCCCGCAAGCAGCCTTTCGAATTCATCCAGAAAACGCGGGTAATCCCGGACGATTCTCCGGACCTGATCCAGGGCGCTTTCCGGCAGATCGGCTTTGACGCCGCCGAAGCGGAAATAATTGCACATCATGCGGGACCCGGAAACCGCTTCGAAAAAATCCAGGATTTTTTCACGCTCGCGGAACGCATAAAAAACCGGCGTGAACCATGCCCCGAGATCGTTCAGAAGAAAACCGATGAGAAGGCTGTGATTCACGAGACGCGTGAGTTCCGCCATCATGACGCGGAGATATTGGGCCCGTTCCGGAACGTCGATCCCTGCCAGTTTTTCCACGGCGAGAGCGTAAGCAAAATTATTGGTCATGGAACAGATGTAATCCAGACGGTCCGTATAAGGCATGTTCGCAAGATACGGCAGGGTTTCCGCGATTTGCTCGTGATTCCGGTGAAGATATCCCATGACGGGCTTTAACTTGACGACGGTTTCGCCGTCGAGGACCGCGTTCATGCGGAACACCCCGTGGGTGCTCGGATGCTGAGGACCGATCGAAACTTCCAGTAATTCGGTTTTTAGGGTGGGGGCGCAGGGGAGACTCATAGCTCCTGGTCCTCCGAGACATAATCTTTCCGCATCGGGTGCCCCTCGAACTCATCCCAGAGCAGGATTCGGCGCAGATCGGAATGCCCTTCGTAAATGATGCCGAACAAGTCGTAGGCTTCCCGTTCCTGGAATTCCGCCCCGCGGTAGAGAGCGGTCAGAGACGGCATTCTGGGGTTTTCTTTCGGGACCCGGACTTTGAGAACGACGGGGCCCTGTTTTTTTTGCATAGAATAAAGATGGTTGACTGATTCGAGGCATTCTTTTGCCGGATAGTCTACCGCGGTGATGCAGGACACATAGTCCATCGAATATTTCGGGCTTTCCTTAAAGAAACGGGCAACGGAAAGGAATTTTTCTTTCGGAATGACAAAGGAACTCCCTTCGACTTCGAGGGGAAGATTCGGTATCGCTTTGATGAGATCGTCTTTGATTTCCTGAATATTCATGAATTTTCCTGCTTTGGCGGTATCGGGGGTGTTTGCGAAGAGGGATTCGGCTTAGGAGTTGCCTGAGCCGGTTTATATTGAGGCATTCTGAGCTGTTGTTTCGTGTTCTGTTCCGGCCAGGATTGCCGTGGGCTGAAAATTCCGGGATTGTATTTCGGTTCAAGGCCTTTTTTACCGTATTGGGGAATGGGGAATTCTCCGGAGGCTTCTTTTGAATAACTGACCATGCCGGAGATTCTTTGCGCGTCGATTTTTTCCTGGAGTTTGATCAATCCGTCGAGTAAGGCTTCCGGTCTCGGAGGGCATCCGGGCACGTGAACGTCTACGGGGATGTAACGGTCGATTCCCCGCAGGACGTTGTAGCCATCCCGGAACGGTCCGCCGGAGATGGCGCAGGAGCCCATCGCGATGACGTATTTAGGCTCAGGCATTTGATTGTAAAGGCGTACGACCATCGGAGCCATTTTTTTCGTGACGGTCCCGGAAATAATGATCAAGTCCGCCTGCCGGGGCGAGGCCCGGAACACTTCGGCGCCGAACCGCGCGAGATCGTACCGGGCGCAGGTCGCGGCGATCATTTCGATAGCGCAGCAGGCGAGTCCGAACTGCATGGGCCAGACGGAAGAACGGCGGCCCCAGTTGTAGAGCTCCTGGAGCTTTACGGCGAAAATACCGTTTTTCCAGAGCTCATCTTTTAGCTTTTTATCAATCGTCATAGGATTTTTCCCGGTCGTTACCGCCATTCCAAAACGCCTTTTTTCCAGGCGTAGAGAAGCCCGACGGCAAGGATGCCGATGAAAATCAACATTTCGATAAACGCAAAAAGGCCGAGACTTTTATACGCGACGGCCCAGGGGTAAATGAAAATGGTTTCGATATCGAAGATGACGAACAACAGCGCATAGAGGTAATATTGGGCTTTGAACTGGATCCAGGACGTTCCCGTTGATTCGATTCCGCATTCATAAGAAGCGTTTTTGACCGGACCGGGTTTTTTCGGTGCCACCCACCAGGCCAGCAGAACCGGGATCAAAGGGAAAATGACCGCGACAAGGAGAAAAATTCCTATTAATAAGTAGTTGCAAAAGTAATTATCCATGGGGAAGTCCGGAAATTATATAAAGAGGGGGAAGGAAAGTCAAATAAGCACATGCGGTTTTGGGCTGCGACTTGCCTCGTCCGTAAGCGAAGGGTCTTGATCCTTTGAATCGATTTTACGGAGAAGCCGGTACAAATGTTGAGTGAATTGTTTCCCGTCTCTCGAAGTTGCGTGAACCAAATCGGTAAAATCTTTCGGGTAAAGATGACGGAGCCTTTCGAGAGGGATAAAAACGACTTTCGGGTATTTTTTCAGAAGTTTCCGAAGTTTTTTCCTGGTTATTCGATTTGAAATCCGGTTTTCCTGCGTGTAAGCAAGCGGGTTGTACTGTCCTTCGACGATAATAACCCTGATGCGATGCTGATCGCAGAAGGTGATAAAGTCCTCGATAAATAGAAGACTTAACCCAATGTAGGCCGGGTCGAGGGTTTTAAGCCCTTTGGAGGATATTTCAAATACCTCCTTTTCGGTGAGCGGGAAAAAAGCCTGCCGGGGGCCGAAAGAATCCAGAAGAATACGATTGGCCAGAATTCTGGGTATGTCCGCGTAGCGGTATTCGGGGAAAATAGAGGCGAAAATATTTTTGAGGGAAAATACCCAGGATGCGTTCCCTAGACCGTATTGTTTGAGCTGTCTGTGCAGTTTCAGAAGTTTTAACCCCTGGAAGGGCGCGTAGACGTAGACTTGAAAATTCGGGATTTTTGCAATGTCAAAATCGGACAAATATAGCAGGACGTTCAAGGGGTTTCTCGACAGAATTTTCTCTTGATAAAGAACGAAATCGATAGGGCGCATGCCCGCAAAAGCGAATATCTGGAATCGGGGATTTCCCGAGAAAAGCGTACGGGTTTGGCTGGAGCCGACCGCGAGATAATCCGTTCCCGGGGCGAAAAGATCTTGCAGGAAATATTCGGGGCTTTTCCAGATCATTTCGAGCCCGTAAAATTCCTTTTCCGTTACGGGTTTGGCCGTTTTTCCGTACAGCCGCCAGAAAAACACGGTATCGAAAAAGATGACTCTCAACAGGAACACGCAGATTACGGCAGCGGAAAAATGCTTCCATCTTGGTTTGAGGCGGTGTCCGAAACGAAACCACAGAGAAGTGGCCAGCAGAAGAAGCGATCCGGCAAAAAGATATCGGACCGCATAATAACTTCCGATCCCGAGCCTGGACCGGGCAAAATCCAGGGCGGGCATCAGAAAATCAAAATTGGAAATAGATAAAACCTCTTGCACCAAATTCTCCCCAGAAGGCAATCAGGTAAAACAGCAGGATGAAAAAGGCCCAGCGGACCGGGGCGGGCCATTTGAAAATAATCATTAAATCATCTTTTTTCTTTTCGAAAAATTCAATCAAGAGCAACGGCCAGATATAAAAGAGAATCATCAGTCCGTAATCTCCGGTATCCGATCCGAACGGCCGAAAATTAAAAAGCAAATTTTTGAGGAGGTCCGCGATTTGCGCGAAATCTTTCGAGCGGAACAGGAGCCAGCCGAAACAAGTCAGGTGAAACATCAGGAAAACACCGAAACCGTTTTTAATCCCGTCCCGGACGGAATTGGCAGTCTTTTGTTTCGGGAAAAACCATTCGGCCGCGCGATGAATGATCAGCAGGACCCCGTGATAGGCGCCCCACAAGACGAAAGTCCATGACGCGCCGTGCCAGAGCCCTCCCAGGAGCATGGTCAGGAAAATGTTCCGGCAGGTTTGAATCCGGCCGGAACGATTTCCGCCCAGCGGGATATAAAGATAATCCCGCAGCCAGGTTGAAAGGCTGATATGCCAGTTTTTCCAGAATTCTCTCGGATCGGTGACGAAATAGGGGAATTTGAAATTCACCATGAGTTCAATGCCCATGAGCTTGGCGGTCCCGCGGGCGATATCGGAATATCCGGCGAAATCTCCGTAAATCTGAAACGCGAAGGCGTAAAGGCCCATTAGCGTTTCGCTTCCGGAGAAAAGTCCCGTCTTTGAGAAAACGGCATTGACGATTTGTGCCAGGTTGTCGGCGATGAAGACTTTTTTGAAAAAGCCCCAGAAAATCAGCCAGCAGCCTTCGTCGATCTGAGTTTCCGTAATCACCCGTTTGTTTGAGATCTGGGGGAGAAGCGCGGATGCGCGTTCGATGGGGCCCGCGACCAGCTGGGGGAAGAAAGCGATGTAGAGCGCGAAATCGATCGGATTTCGGGCCGGTTGCATTTTGCCCCGATAAACGTCAATGGTGTAACCCATGGCTTGGAATGTGTAAAACGAGATTCCGACGGGTAGAATAATATGAAGGGTGGGCGAGTCCAGGTGAATGCCGAAGAGGTCGGCAAAGACCCGCAGATTTTCCGCGAAGAAATTAAAATATTTGAAAAATCCGAGAATCAGGAGATGGGACCCGATGCTGAGCCATAAGAACCCTTTCCTCTTTTTCGGGGTTTTACCGGAACCGATTTTCAGGCCACAGACATAATCGATGAGCGTGGAATACCCGATCAGCCCGAGGAAACGCCAATCCCAGAATCCGTAAAAGAAGTAACTTGCGGCAAGCAGCATGAGGTTTTGCGCCTTGTGGGGGAGGATGCGATAAAGCGAGTAGACGACGATGAAAAAAATGACGAATTCGAAAGAATTGAAAAGCATATGCCCCGTTTGTGAACTTTCCGTTCAAGAAAAAGGTTTTTTGAGCAAAATCCGAATGCGAGACGGTTTTCGTTTTGCGCGTTTTTAAGAAATATAAGGAAATGCCCTTGAGGAGCGCATCATAACAGAAAAATTTTGTTTAGGGGAGGGGACAATTTGCATCCCGGGGGATTTAGTGATATGATACCGCGCCGTTTAACTAACCTTAAGGGAGAATGCGGTGGCCGAAACAGCAAAGGAAAGTTCCGTTACAGGACAGGATAAGCCGATTCTGCAGATTAAGGGATGGCTGACGCCGATTGTGGTGGGTGCCTATCCGGACGAGACGGTTCTGACCGTGGTCAAACGGATGCAGCAATTCGGGATCGGGTCGGTCATTGTCAACAGCATTGAGCAAAAGCCTCTCGGGATATTTACGGAACGGGATGTTTTGAACAAAGTCGTGGCCCAGGGGCTTGACCCCAATGTAACGCTTGTCAAAGAAGTGATGACTTCTCCGATCGAGACGATCAATGCTTCCTGCCCTCCGCTCGAAATATTCAAGCTTTTTGCCGAAAGAGGGTTCCGGCATTTGCCGGTTGCGTTGGATGACGGAAGAATCATCGGCGTTTTGTCGCTCCGTTCCAAAGGGTTTATTCAGGAAATATGCCGGATCATGGACATTCTGCAGAATGTCAATGAACTCAAGACCCGTTTTCTGGCCAATGTCTCGCATGAATTGCGGACACCGCTGGTTTCCATCACGAAGAGCGCGTCACTGATCCTTGATAATTACGATCAGATCAGCCGGGAAGAAATCACGAGATTTCTGCAGATCATCGAAAATCAGGGCAACCGCCTGCTGAGAATCATCAATGACCTCCTGGACATCACCGCGCTTGAAGCGGGGCGGCTCCGCATCACAAAAAGCAATGTCGATTTGTGCCGGGTGATCGAGACCACCATCCGGGGTTGCGAGCTGATGACCAAACGGAAAAATCTCAAGATCTCCTTCCAGAAGCAAACCGAAAACACCATCGTGTTTGCCGACGAAAACCGGATTGTTCAGGTCCTGGACAATCTGATCAACAACGCGATTAAATTCAGCCCCGAAAACGGGGAAATTATCGTGACCGTCAGCAGCGATGAACAGGATCAGCACATCCTTCGGATTGCCGTCCGCGACAACGGGGTCGGCATCCCGAAAGAGAAACTCCGCATGATTTTTGAGCGGTTTGAGCAGGCGCATGATCCGAATCTCGGGAAACCGGAAGGAGTCGGTCTCGGGCTTTCCATCGTGAAGGAAATCGTTTCCCTGCATAACGGAAATATCTGGGTGGAGAGCGAGGAAAATAAGGGGAGCACGTTTTATTTCACCCTCCCGAAACCCGAAGCCATTTACGGTTAGACCGAAAAGCTTTTGTCTTCACATCTCATTTCATCCCAACGGGTTGTGTCTTGATTGCGTCGCATTCTTCTTCAGGGCAAGTATCGTGCGGGGGCTGTGTTTTTCGCATGAATTACTGGCGTTTTTAATATGAACCGCGTAAAATACCACATTAGGAGCTTCAAAATTTCCGTGTGAGATGGAGTCTTGCCATGAAAAAAGTATTCATTTCGGTCTGCGTTTTAGGGATTATGGGGATTTTTATTCTTCTTGCCATAGAGAAAAATCTCGGAGTGATCAAACACGGAAAAGAAACGAAGATTGTGACGATTTCCGAAGAACAGGCGGAGGAAGAAACTCTTTCCGAACCGGCTGTTGCCGAAGAACCGCAAGAGTCGCCGCTTGCCGCGGTTGAGACCATTTCGGAAACTCCGTTAACGGCCTCTCCGCAATCGCTTGAAACCCAAAGAAAGGTTTTCCTTGAGGAAGCGCTCCACATCATCCGGGTTTATCAGAAGGCCAATCAAAAATTTTTAAACGATCGCCTGGCCAAGGCCCTTGAACTTTTCCGCCATGTTTCGATTCAGTCTTCCGCGCTTAATCCGGTAACGCCGGTTGAAAAGCAGGTTCAGGAGTTTCTGATCGAAGCCGCCGAATCCCGCCTGCGGGGGATACGCGTTTTCAATAAAATTCTCAATGCCCCCGCGGATCAGCAAGTGGAAGGCTGGTGGCGGGAGAATGTGGGATATCTCAGAGGGGCAAATGAATCGATCAGCCAGGCCGTCCGTTTGACCGGGCAAATCATTGTGGATCAGTCGAAAGAGATCAGCGGTTCCAATCAAACCTCGCCGCTTCTGGAGGATCTCCAGCGAAGCACGAAGGGAATTCTCGTCGTCAGCCGTTCCGGAAACGGATAACATCCGCGGCTCATGATTTCAAGCTAGGGACAAACAATCGAAGGCGTTTTCTGCCTTTTTTGATCGCATTGCGGGACAACGGAAAGTTTTTCCAGAATAGAAAGGGTTTGCAATGGGCGGGATGAAATTCGGATTTGTCATGGATCCTCCCGAGACGATCCGGTGTCTTGAAGATACCTCATTCTACATTATGAAGGAGTCATTTGAGCGGGGGCATGAGGTCTTTTATGTCGATTCCCGGCATGTTACGGCCCGGGGATGCGGGCTGTATGCGGATGCCCGTCAGGTTGAGGTGAATGTTTCCGACGGATTTCGGGAGTTGAAATCTTTTCGGGGCCTGGATCTTTCGTCTCTGGATATAATCTTTCTCAGAAAGGATCCTCCGTTTGACCGACATTACCTTTCCTTGACTTATTTACTGGAGTTTCTAAAAGGCAAAGTTCCGGTCCTCAATGACCCGGCCGGGGTGCGTAACGCGAACGAAAAGCTCTACGGGCTCCGGTTTCCGGATTGCGTTCCGAAGACGGTGGTTTCCGCGCAACCGCCGGTTATCTTGGAGTTTCTCGAAGAAGTCGGAGAAGCGGTGTTGAAGCCGCTTTGGCAGAGAGGCGGGATCGGGGTTGTGAAGATGAAGTCCGGGGATTCTGAAAATGAGGCGAACATCCGGAAAAACCTCCGTGAGTACGGAACGCTGTTGGCGCAGCAATTTATTCCCGAGGTCCGGACGGAAGGGGATAAAAGAATCCTTGTTTTGAACGGGGAAATTCTGGGCGCTTACCGGCGCATCCCGCCGGCGGGGGATTTCCGCGTCAGTCTTGAAAAAGACGGAAAGTATGAAGCGGCGGTGATTGACCGGCGGGACCGGGAATTGACGGAAACCATTCGTCCGAGCCTTTTGAGCGACGGACTTTATTTTGTCGGGCTGGATGTGATCGCGGGCCGGATCACCGAAATCAATGTGACCAGTCCCGCGGGGATTCCGGAGATCAATCATTTTCTGGGCGCGAAGCTTGAGGCGGAGGTTGTGTCGTTTCTCGAGCGTTTCGCAAAGCGTCAATAAAAATGGATTTTTCGAAGGAAAAGAGAACGCTTTTCATTCCGGAATCGATATAATGCTTGCGAAAATAGCGATGAGAAAACCGGTAAAAAAAGCAATGCGGATATTTTTGGCGGTAACCCTGATTTCCCCCTTATTTTTCAATGCGATCCCCGTTTCGGCCGCGGAAGAAAATCCGGATCCCGCCCGTACCGTTCAGGTAAGCACATTGATGGATCAGGCAGCCCGGTATCGAAGCGAAAACCGGATCAAAGAGGCGATTCAGGCCTATCAGGAAGCCGCGGGACTCGATCCGAAGAACCCGATGATTTACAGGAATCTCGGCGTGCTTTTCTATGAGGCTGAGAACGAAGAGGACGCGGAGCGATATTTGAAAGAAAGCCTCGGGTTGAAAAATGACGACCCGTACACCTATCTTTATCTCGGCAAAATTTTTCTAAAAAAGGAAAATCCGGATCAGGCGCTTTTCTATTATCAGAAAGCGCTTGAGATCAATCCCGGCCTTCAGGAAGCTCATTTTAATCTCGGAATCCTGTTTGAGAAGAAAGGGGATATCCAGTATGCCCAGAAGGCTTTTGAGACGGCCAAGTCCCTGGAGCCCCAGGACCCCCGGCCCTATGTGGGGATGGGGAGCCTTTGCCTGAAAAGCAGGATGTATCCTCAGGCGATTCAGGAATTTGAAAGGGCGCTTCAGCTCGAGCCCGATCTTGCGGACGCCTACAATGGAACGGGTGTGGCGTATTATGAGATGAGAAAATTTCGCGAGGCCGAAGACGCTTTTCTTCAGGCGCTTTCGATTGACCCAAAATACGCGACCGCGATGAACAATCTCGGCGTGTTGTACATGCAGGCGGGCCGTTATTATGAAGCGCGCCGGGCATTTAGCCGCGCGCTTCGGGTGGAACCGGGAAACGAACAGGCCCAGGAGAATTTGACGATTTTGGCCGATCTCGAGAGCCGGGGGCAACGATCCCTGTTTGACTCCTCTTCGCAGGATTCCGTGTTTTCGGAGCAAAATCCCTTTTCTTCTTCACGAAATTCCGGAGCGGGGCTCGGCGCGGCGTTTCCCGTTGCGGGAGGAGGGATGAATCCGTTTTCTTCCGATTCCGCCGGAGGGTCTTCCTTCCAGTCGTCGGGGCAGCAGATGCTTTTTCAGATCGGAGGGATTCTGTTGAGCCAGTTTTTGGGTAAGAAATTCAATCAGGGATCCGATTCTCAGAATAATTCGCATAGCTCCGATGATTATCAGGACTCCCTGTTTGAAAATCTTTTTGGAAAACAGAAGAATTTTTGATAAATTAGGGAAACGGTCGGTTCGGAACAGTTGATCAACGAGTGAGGAGGATAAGCGATGAAAATTAAGCGGATCGGAATCTTAACGGGGGGAGGCGATTGCCCGGGGCTCAATGCGGTGATTCGTGCCGTCGTGAAAACGGCATTGCGGCGTTTCAAGATCGAAGTCGTCGGGATCGCGGACGGTTACGCGGGACTGGTTGAGGGAGTGATGAGACCGCTTCAGGATTCCGATGTCTCGGGGATTTTGCACCGGGGCGGGACGATTCTCGGGACATCCAACCGCGCGAATCCGTTTCAATACGCCGTGATCGGTGAGGACGGTAAAATGATGATTCAGGACCGTTCCGGAGAGGCCCTGGAGCAGATGAGGAAATTCGGGCTGGACGCGCTGGTGGCGATCGGGGGAGACGGGACCCTTTCCATTGCCAAAAAGATGGCGGATTTGGGCGTTCCGGTGATCGGGGTTCCCAAAACGATCGACAACGATCTGGACGCGACCGACGTGACATTCGGTTTCGATTCCGCGCTTGCCGTCGCGACGGAAGGCGTGGACCGCCTGCATTCGACGGCGGAGTCGCATCATCGCGCGATGATCCTGGAGGTGATGGGGCGCTACGCGGGCTGGATCGCGCTTCGGGCCGGGATTGCCGGCGGGGGAGACGTGATCCTGATTCCCGAAATCCCCTATGAAATAGAAAAAGTCTGCAATGAGGTCAAGCGGCGGATCCATTTGGGGAAGCGTTTCAGTATTGTGGTGGTGGCCGAAGGCGCGAAGCCGAAGGACGGCGAGATAACCGTTCAGAGAACCGTTGAGGGGTCGACGGACCCGATCCGTCTCGGCGGTGTGGGGCAGGTGGTCGCGGGCCGGATCGAAAAAGAGGTCGGCATCGAGAGCCGGGTGGTGGTGCTGGGACATCTTCAGCGGGGCGGGACGCCCACTCCGTTCGATCGCTGGCTCGGGACGCGTTTCGGGGTCGCGGCCGTCGAGCTTTTGGCGGAAGAACGCTTTACCCGCATGGTTTGTCTTCGCGGACAGAACATCGAATCGGTTGAATTGGAAAAGGCGGTCAGCAAGCTCCGTCGGGTCGAGCCTCAAAGCGAAGAAGTCCGCACGGCCCGTTCGGTGGGAACCTGTTTCGGTGACGAATAGGGAGGATGGACACGGCGAAACTTCTCGCGTTTCGGATCCGGTGTTTTGTTGGGCGCTCTTGACGTTAAAAGCGCTTTATCTTCAATCGTAATCGCTTAGCGTCCTGAAGATGAGGGCAAGCTTGTCTTCATGGACGTAAATTTTCTTTCCGGAACCGGCCTGATTCTCGCACGTGCAGTAAAATTATCCGGAGTCGCGTTTTTTACGGAATGTGGATGTGAAGTGTTTTCCCCAGAGACGTGAAATACTTGACCCACAGGATGGCGTTTTCGTCTCCCTGATTCGCTTTGTCCCGGAAGGACGGATAGATTTCGTGAAGCATTCCGTAAAAAAGATTCTGAACCTGCCATAAATTGACTTCAAACGGAAGAAGGCTGATGATGTCTGCAACGAGGTCCAGTTTCTGGGCCAGCTCTAAATCATCCGGTTTTTCGGCGAATTGCTTGACGATGCGGTTTGCCGTTTCCTGAAAGGCGTATCCTAGCCCCGCAGTGTCGATCGGGACTTTTCCTTTCCGGGCTTCGTCCATGAGCCGCTGGATTTGTTCCAGATCGAGCGGCTCGTCGGAAAAGGCGTGCCGGAGATTGCTGTTCAGGACGAATTCCGCCATTCCCTGAAGCGCTTTCGGGAGGGGGATCGCAAGATCCAGAAGAAACCGCATCAGAGGGCCGTGGTTTTGATACAGTTGGTTGTAAACCACTTCCACTTCCGTCAGGGTCGAGCCCAGGATGCGGTCCAGGATTTTTCTTTGTTCGTCCCGGAAAAGGGATTTCAGGGAATAGTTCGGCTTGAAGAAATATTTGTCGAAAGTCCGGATGACTTCGGGGATGTCCGCCCGGGAGAAAACATCCATCGCCTCGGCGGCCATTATTTTATAAGCGTCGAGACTTTGAAACGCGCTGATCCCGCAGCTTAAATTGTGATCACCGAAATGAAGCGCCCCGAAACTGAGCTGGGCGTTTTCCCAGGTAATCTCGGACGTGACCCGCATTTTTCCGACGGCAAGTTTTGCCTTTCCCGATTGTGAAATTTTGCAATCGTCGAGGTCGACGCCGTAGGAATAGACTTTCGCTTTTTCTCCGTAACCTTCGAACAGAAGGTTCATCGCGTAATGGGCCGCGACTTTATGCAGGTTGACGATGGAGGGCCTGACGAAACGCTCGTAGATTTGGCGGCCGTCCCGGCGGTAGGAAATATTGCTTTTCGCGAAACTGAGTTTTTCGAGGAATTGTTTCTCGATGGAATCCCCGAACAGTTCTTCGGCCAGCTGAATCGCCCGCCCGGCATATTGAAGGATCTGAACGGTTTCGATCCCGGAAATCTCGTCGAAAAACCAGCCGCAGCTTGTGAACATCAGCATGGCGTGGCGCTGAAGCTCGAGAAGTTTCAGCGACGAGATCTTTTCTTCTTCGGTCAGGGCGCGCGAAGCGTGCTGGGCAAGGAAATTCCCGACGTTTTCCGGTGACCGGTTTAAAATGACGTCGATGTAATGGTTTCGCGCGTTCCAGGGGTCTTTCAGGAACGCCGAAGCTTTGTCTTCGTACAGAGGGATCAGCGTGTCGCGCAGCCAGTTGAGGGCATCGCGGAGCGGGGCCCGCCAGTTTTGATTCCAGTCCGGCCTTCCGCCGGAGTTACAGCCGCAACTGGCCCGCCACCGCTCGATGCCGTGTGAGCAGCTCCAGGAGGTGTTCTCGAGAATTTCCACGAGATGCGTGGGAGGGTGCTTCGACAGATGCTCCCCGTAAATGGTGATGTCCGCGAGTTTGTTGGACTGGATGTAATGCAGGGCATAGGCGAGCGCCATATCCCCGTTACGGTGGTGATGGCCGTAAGTTTCTCCGTCGGTCGCGATGTGGACGAATTGAGTGTGGCGGCGGTTCTCGGAAAAGGCGCTCATGATTCGGTTCGAAAGATCTTCGCCGCGGTTCAGGAGCCGTTCGAAGGCCACCGCGCGGGAGATGGGGCCGTCGTAGAAGAAAAGATTTATTTTCTTCCCGGAAGCCAGCGGGAGTTCGTAAGCCGTGGTCGGATCGATTTTGGCACCCGAAACGTCGGTCCATTTTCCTTCGCCCGTTTTGTGGATTTGCCTGGCCTGATGGGGCGCGAGAATCGTGAATAAAATTCCCTGACCGGCCAGGATTTCGAGCGTCTCGAGATCGACGGCCGTTTCGGGAAGCCACATCCCCTCCGGTTTTTGCCCAAACCGGTGTTCGAAATCGCGGATTCCCCAGAAAACCTGCGTGTATTTGTCGCGGCCGTTCGCGAGCGGCATAATCATATGATTGTAGGCCTGTGCGAGGGCGGACCCGTGCCCGGAAAAGATTTTCCGGCTCAGACGGTCGGCCTCGAGAATTTCCTGATAGGTTTTCGGCGCGTTTTTCTCGAGCCAGCTTAAAAGCGTGGGGCCGAAATTGAAACTGATTCTCGAGTAATTGTTGACGATTTGGACGATGCGCCCTTCACCGTCCAGGATCCGGGAGGCGCCGTTGGCGGCGTAGCATTCGACGTTAATTCTTTCGTTCCAATCATGGTAGGGGTACGCCGAGTCCTGGAGCTCGACGGCCTCAAGCCAGGGGTTTTCCCGTGGGGGCTGGTAAAAATGTCCGTGGATGCAGATGCAGCGTTTCACCGGCAGAACTCCTTATGCTTGCGCGTTAGAAATTTCCGCCTCGCTTTCCATTTCCGATTTTTTTGTCAATCGCTTTTTCGCGTCATTCGGCCCGCAGCACGATGGTGGCGAGCGGGGGAAGGGTCAAATTGACCGAATGGGGACGGTGATTCCATGCGATCGGATCCGTTCCCACCCCGCCGAAATTTCCGAGCCCGCTGCCCCAATATTCTTTCGCGTCGCTGTTCAGGATTTCCCGCCAAAACCCCGCGCGGGGGACGCCCACGCGGTAATCAGTGCGCGGGACGGGAGTGAAATTGCAGACCACCAGGACAATCGATCCGGTCGTTTTTCCCTTCCGGATGAAACTGATCACGCTGCTTTGCGCGTCCTGGCAGTCAATCCATTCGAATCCCGCGGGCTGGAAATCAAGCTCGTGCAGCGCGGGTTCCTTCCGGTACAGATGATTCAGGTCGGTGACCCATTGTCTGATCCCGGCGTGCGGATGAAAAGCGAGGAGATGCCAGTCCAGGCTTTCGTCGTGGTTCCACTCCCGGTACTGTCCGAATTCTCCGCCCATGAACAGGAGTTTCTTCCCGACCTGCGTGTACATGTAGCCCAGGAGAAGCCTCAGGTTGGCGAATTTCTGCCAGGGGTCCCCCGGCATTTTCCCGAGCAATGATCCTTTGCCGTGGACGACTTCGTCATGGGAGAGGGGAAGAATGAAATTCTCGGTGAAGGCATAGAGCATTCTGAAGGTGAGCTCGTTGTGATGATGTTTCCGGTGGATGGGTTCTTTGGTGATGTAGACAAGCGTGTCGTGCATCCAGCCCATGTCCCATTTCATCCCGAACCCGAGTCCTCCCGAATAAGTCGGCCGGGAGACCATGGACCAGTCGGTGGATTCTTCCGCGATCATCTGAACGTCCGGATAATTTTTATAGACTTCTTCGTTCAGGTGCTTGATGAAGGAGATGGCCTCGAGATTGTGATTCCCGCCGAAACGATTCGGGATCCACTCGCCGTCTTCGCGCGAGTAATCGAGATAAAGCATGGACGCGACGGCGTCGACCCGCAGTCCGTCCGCGTGATATTTATCCAGCCAGAAGAAGGCGCTGCTCATCAGGAAACACCGGACTTCATTCCGTCCGTAGTTGAAAATGTAACTTGCCCAGTCCGGATGAAACCCTTTCTTGGGATCGGCGTGCTCGTAAAGATGCGTTCCGTCAAAATAGCCGAGATTGTGCCCGTCGCAGGGAAAATGCGAAGGGACCCAATCCAGGATGACTCCGATCCCTTCCTGATGGAGATAATCCACGAGATGCATAAAGTCCTGCGGCGCGCCGTAGCGGCTGGTCGGGGCGAAATAGCCGGAAACCTGGTATCCCCAAGACCCGTAGAACGGGTGTTCCATAACGGGGAGGAATTCGACATGCGTGAAGCCCATTTCCTTGACGTGCCGGGCGAGTTCAATGGCGGTTTCCTGGTAATTGAGGGAACGGAATCCCTGCTCCGGCACGCGCATCCAGGATCCCAGGTGAACTTCGTAAACCGAGACCGGGGCGTCCAGTTTGTTGCGGTCGTGGCGTTTTTTCATCCAGCTTTTGTCGGTCCAGGAGTACGCCAAATCCCAAATGATCGAGGCCGTTTTCGGCGGGGTCTCGTTGAAAAACGCGAAGGGGTCGGTTTTTTCGGAACGATGTCCGTTGTGCCGCGCGACGATGTGATATTTATACAACATCCCGATCCGGGCCTCGGCGATATAGCCTTCCCAAATTCCCGAGTTTCCCCGCGGCCGGAGCGGATGACTTGTTTTGTTCCAGCCGTTGAAATCTCCGATGACAAAGACTTCCCGGGCGTCCGGCGCCCATACGGCGAAATAAGTCCCTTCGATCCCGTCGACCGGCACGATATGCGATCCGAGTTTCTCATAAAGGCGGTAGTGCGTACCCTCGTTAAAAAGATAAAGGTCGGTGTCTTGCAAAAGGGAAATGTCGTAGCGGACGGGATCCTTTTTTACTTCCGGGATCCCCGGACGAATAGTTTTCCGGGAGGCCTTTGTTTTGCGCGTTTTTACGGTTTTTGCCATTTTTAAGAGAACCCTCCTGATTTTTTGAGACTGTGAAACGACCGTTATCATAGCGGAAAACCCGAAAATTTGCTCGTACTTAATTTTTCGGCAGGTTTTTCAGGAGTTGAATCGCCGGATTTAAGGGCTTCGAAAAAAACACCGGCCGGAAAAATCCGGGAAAATTTTTTTAAAGCCGAAATGAAAGAAAACGGGGGAAGATTTATGCTTGACTTTGATATGTTTCAAGCTAACATAAAGTCAATCCGTGAATAAATTTAGTTTGTTTTTCGGCCGGAGAAAGAGGCGTGAGTTTAAATCTTTAAGAAGTCTTAATCGCTAAAAGTTTGCATGGAAAGGAGGAGTGTTTCGTGAAGGATGGTGCTAAGATTTTCGGGTGTTTGCTGATTTGTGTTTTGTTGATGCCGGGTTGTGCGACTAAAAAAATGAAGCAGGAAGTCAATCTCCTGAAAACTCAGGTCGGGGGACTGACCACGGAGCTGAACCGGGTTTCCGAAGAAATGCGGGTGATGCAGGAAAATTCCAAGAGTGACGAATCGAACCGCCGCCGTTTGGAGCAGGAAGTTGCCAGCCTTCAGGGCGGCGTTTCCGCCAAAGCGAAATCGGTTACGGTGACATCCGGAGTTTACCGGACGCCTTCCGGGTTTGAGCTTCAGGCCATCTCGATTCAGAGAGCTCTCAAAAATGCCGGCTACTACGACGGCTCAATCGACGGGAAGGTCGGGTCCGGCACGACGGATGCCATTCGCCGTTTTCAGTCCGACAACGGACTTAAAGCGGACGGAATTTGCGGCCGGAAAACTTGGGCCAAGCTCAAGATGTACGAGGATTCCGCGGTAAAATAATTTTGCCCGCGGATTGAAAAAGATGAGACGTCAGGGCCTTTGGCTGTTTGTTTTTGCCGCGTTGCTTTTCGGGGGGAATTCGGCTGTCTTTTCCGCCGGGAAGACCGGGAGCGTTTCCGGCGAAGTTGTTTTGGTGAAGATGGTTTCGAAGCAGATTGTGGTCGCTTCCCAGACACAGAAGGATTTGCCGAAGGTCCTGTCGACGTTTCAGGTGAGTGAAAAGACCAAGCTGGAGGCCATATCGGGCTTGGCTGAATTAAAATTGGGCGATTGGGTGACTTTGGACTACGCCGACAGCGGGGAAGGCCTTCCCGTTGCGGAACGTCTCGCGAAAAGTTCCCGGCCGTCCGAAAATCCCGGGGCTTAGAAGATCCGGCCTTCGGGTTTTGAGATCCGAATCGAAGGGAAGGTGACTTTTGCTGCCTAACATCGGTTTTTCGGAACTGCTGGTCATATTTCTCGTGGTTCTTCTCCTTTTCGGGGCAAAGCGCCTTCCCGATATCGGACAGGCTTTGGGGAAAAGCATTCGTGAATTCAAGAAAGCCGTTCAGGGATTGAGCGGTGAAGGTAAAAACGAGGATCGGGAGAAAAAAAACTAAGGCCTGCCAGCGATTGGATTTTCCAGCACCCTCACCGGGTTAATCCCAGGGACTTCGAGCGTTTTCCGGACATAATCTTCGCGGATCATATGAACGGGCTCGAATAAAACGAAACGGCTATGATACATCTCTACATTCACGGACGGGATAAACAAAAACAGTTTTTGGGGACACCCCTTTTTGGGGAGGAATCCGTTCCCAAGCCGGATTCTTCCGGTCCTCTTCCGAGCGGGGAAGGAATCGCGGGGGTGTCGCTGAATTCGGTCCGGGAGGCCCTGCAGGACCCCAAAGCGCTGGTCTGGATGGATTTTGACAAGCCGACTGAGGACGAGTTCCGCCTTTTTTCCGATTTCTTTAATTTTCATCCGCTTGCCGTGGAAGACTGCGCGAATGTCCGTCATCATCCCAAGATTGACGATTACACGGATTATCTTTTCATGATTTTGCACGCGCCCGATCTTAAAAACGAGACGGAGCAGATCCGCACCTGCGAACTGGATATTTTTATCGGAAAAAATTTTGTCGTGACGCATCACGTTAAACCGATTTCGAGCGTCAAAATTATGCAGGAACGGTGCTCGAAAAGTCCGGATCTCTGGATGAGAAAAGGGGCCGATTTTTTTCTTTACGCGCTTCTCGACCATCTGATGGAAACGTATGAGCCTCTCGTCGAGGACCTCGGAGAGGAAATTTCTTGGGCGGAGGAGGAAGTTTTTTTTAACCCCGACGACAAATTTCTCAAGGCCATCTTTGATATCAAAAAAGATGTTTTTTATATCCGCTCCCTGATGTCCCGGCAGCGGGATACGATTTCCATCCTTTCGAAGGAACGGTTCGCGCATATTTCCGAGAAAGCCCGGCTTTATTTCCGGGACACCTGCGACGTTCTGATCCGGTTCATGGATACCATCAACGTGTACCATGAACGGCTCAACAGCACCGTCGAAACTTATCTGATTTTCGACAACAACCGCCTGAACCAGGTGATGAAGGGCTTGACGGTGATCGCTTCCGTGATGCTTCCCCTGACCGTGATCACCGGGATTTACGGGATGAATTTCCGGTTTATGCCCGAGATTCAATGGGAGTACGGCTATTTTGTGGTGCTGGGGGGGATGCTGCTGACCGCAACGGGCACGATTTTGTTCATGCGACACAAGAAATGGCTTTAATCTCCGGGGATGGTTCGCTTCGGAATCTTACGCTTGAAGAACTCGAGGACGCGGCGCATCGTCAGGGTGAGAAGCCTTACCGGGCAAGACAACTCGCGCAATGGCTTTATAAAAAGAACGCCTGCGATTGGCCGGAAATAAAGAATATCCCCCGTTCGTTTCTTGATTCTCTCCGAAAGCAATATTGCCTTTGTTCTCTGTCAATGAGCTCCCGGTTGGAGTCTTGCCGGGACCATTCCGTGAAGTATCTCTTGAAAACGTCCGACGGAAATTTCATCGAGACGGTCCTGATCCCGCAGGGCGGCCGGAAGACCCAGTGCCTTTCCACCCAAATCGGCTGCAAAATGGGATGCCTTTTTTGCGCGAGCGGACAGGGCGGGTTCGTCCGGAATCTTTCCTGCGGGGAGATTCTGGACCAGATCGCTTTTGTCGCGAAAGATACGGGGTCCCTTCCGACAAACCTGGTGTACATGGGGATGGGAGAGCCCTTTGACAACTATGATGCGGTCGTGAAATCCATCCGGATTGCCAATGCCTCCTGGGGGTTCGGGATCGGGCAGAGAAGGATTACGGTTTCAACGGTCGGAATTGTTCCGGGGATACGGCGGTTTTCGGAGGAAGGATTGAATCAGATCAAGCTTGCCGTCTCGCTTCACAGCCCGGATGACGCGGTCCGGACGCGCTTGATTCCCGCGAACCGGAAATACAATATTCCCGAAATCCTGAAAGCCCTGGAAGAAGCGGAGGACAAGTTTAAAAGGCAGATCACCTTCGAGTATCTTCTGGCCGGTGAGGTGACGGACCGGGACGAAGACGCCGTTGAATTGGCGGGGATCGCCAAAATGATTCACGCGAAGGTGAATTTGATCCCCTGCAATTCGGTATTGAAGGAATTTCGCCCTCCCGCGGAGCGCCGGATTCTTGAATTCCAAAAAGTCCTCGAGAAAGAGGGTATTCGCGTGACCGTTCGCCGCAGCGCGGGGCAGGACATTGCCGCCGCCTGCGGACAGCTGAGGTTGCAGGAGGGGAGCGTGAAGCGTGAAACGTGAAGAGTTTCTCGTGAAACAACTTAGGGACAGGTCCCGCTAAAGGATTATTAGGCTTAGCTTTACAAGAGAACTGTCCCCGCTTGCACTGCTCCACATGTAATCTTCCTTTTGGCTGACAATTCCTGCTTTTACCGGATTACCCTCGATATATTCTTTTGCTTCAAGCAAATGACCCTCATTTTCAATTACCCAACTCGTGAATCTTTCCTGAAAAAGATGTCCTCGCCGATTGTGCACTAGGTTGAAGTGCATAACGTAAGCGACTTGTATAGCTTGCATCGCTTTAGACAAAGTTTGAAGTGATGGAGCTCGTAGCAAAATGTGGGCGTGATTGTCCATCAGACAATAGGCAAAACACTGAAGATCGTAGCGTTTCCGATATTTTTCAATTCGCATAAGATAATTCCGGAAATCGTTTCTAGACGAAAAGATTACTTGCCCATTGTTGCCTTTCACGCAAACATGAAAATACGTGTATGTTGATAATTGAGATCTTGGGATCCTAGGTGACATATTGAGTTAGGGAGGGACAGTTCTTGTGTAACTCGTTACAATGTAAAGGGCTGCTGAGACCTGTCCCTGTTCCTCCTTTCCTTTTTTCCGTCTTCTGTTTTTTTCCGTTTCACAAAATACGCTTCACGTATATTTGATTCCTCGCTTCTCCAACTCCTTTGTTAAATATCCTCCCGTTAAGCCGTCGAGATAGGCGGTCAGTTCTTCGATTCTCAGCAATGCTTCCAGACGGTCTTTTTGGTTTTGAGGCTGGAGCAGGAAAAAATCCTTCAGGGCCCTTTTACGCTCAAAATAAAGCCGGGTGATTTCGCCGAGGATTTCTTCCCGTAATTCCACCATCAGTTTTTGCCGCGAATCGATTGAGGTCTGGTCCGAACTCCAGATGAGATCTTTCAGGTCCCAGCTGAGATTCAGGGAGTCGGATGTCGACGACGACTCGGGTCCCAGGATGTAAGTATCCGGATCGTTGGTCCCGCCCCGGTCGAGATCAATGGTGTTATGTGAAGAAAAATACCGGTTGAGCGATATATCCGGCACGAGGGCTTTCAGACGGGACGCAATCTGCCAGCGTGTGATTTTTCCGTTACCGACTCCGTTGTAGCGGACCGCGGCTTTTTGGACTTCACGGACGGAGGGTTCTTTCGCGAAGAGAACGGTGAGTTCTTCTTGAGAAACACCGGGTGGAATCGTGTATTCCGGGGAAGGTGCTCCGGCCGGAGGAAGCCATTCTTGCGTCCAGCGAAAAAGCGCGTGGCGTGACGCCGTCAGCAGGGATTCTCTTTCTCCCCCGAGCAGAATGATTTTGCCGATGGTTTTTTCGGCAAGGCCCCGGTACAGCTCCGTCCATGTTTTTCCGCTGCGCGGAAAACAATGGACGCCCTTTTCGGTTGCCGCGAACAAGGTCCCGTCTCCGGGTGAAATTTCAAGGTCCAGGATAACTTGCCCCGCGAGCCCGGTTCGGGGAACCGGCGCCCATGATTCGCCGGCATCACGGCTGACGAAGACTCCTTCCGCAGTCGCAAGCAGAAACTCTTCCGGATTTTTAGGCGAAACTTTTACGGCCGAGATGAGAGAGTCTTGAAGCGGGACATTGTCTTCCCGAAGCGTTTCTTCATAAAAGGACGTGTCTTCGGTTTCGGCTTCGGTTTTTTCCCTGGTTAGATGAAACGTTTTTAAAAACGAGCGTCCGTAGTTGTCGCTTCGGTAAAGGTCCTCTCCGGCGGCGACAAAAACAAGATTGTCTTTTTGCGGTGGGATGAAAACGCAGCCGATTGCATGATTCCCCAAAACGCCGTTTTGTTTTGTCCAATTTCTGCCGTTGTCCAGGCTCCAATACAATCCCCGGCCCGTCCCGAGGAATACAATCTCCTCGTCTTCGGGATTGACTGAAACGGTCTTGACGTTGCGGGTTCCCGGAGGAGAAAGGACTTCCTCCCAGGTTCCTCCGCCATTTTCATTGAGCAAAATTTTTCCATCGTCCAAAATGAGGAAACATTTTCCTCCGCAGGCGTACACGGAAGAGATTTTTTCTTCACCGTTGGCCCGGAAAACGGGTTCCCAAGTTTTTCCCCCGTTATGGCTCCGATAAAGATTTTTACGGGATGCAAGGAAAACACGGTTGGGAATCCCTTCGGTTTTTGAGAGTGCCAAAAAATCGGCATCCAAGGGGAAGTTTGAAGCTTTCACCCATCCCGGTTCTGAAAAAGGAATGCCCGAATGCTGTCCAAACCCGGGCATAGCTGTGAAGAGCCATGTGAGAAATATTGCCGATGCGATTACTGTCCGGTTTGAAATTTTTAGCGCCATAACACATGTGGTGGCATACAAGCGGAAGCGCAGGGTATAATGAAGGCAGGGGAAGACTATCATTGATTTGATTTAAGATCAATAAAAAAATTCTCTTTCGTCATTTTGGTTCTGAAGATACTTTGCGTTTGACCGTGAAATTTTCAAAGCCTAAAATAAACACAAGATACCGATTTACTACCGTTGCCAGGTAATCGGCTTGTTTTTTTGCAATATCACACATCATCGGAAATTGCTTTTCCGTTAGCTGACCGGAAAATTACCGGGAGAAGAGCTCAATGACACGCAAAAGAATCTTTACGGGATTCAAACTGTCGAAGCTCGGGTCCGGCTATTTGTTTCTCGCGTTTTCCTGGTTTTTGCTTCTGATGGACGCGATTCTTTCAATGGTTTTCCCCAATGCCCATCCGTTTTCTTGGCAGCACATCATTGAGATCACCGGATTTCTCGGCATAAGCGCGTGCATTTTTTTCTTTCTGCTCGGGCGAAGCACGCGGCTGTATCACGATCTCAGGAACACTTTAGGCGAGGCGGATCAATTTAATTTTGAGATTGTTTCGTCGGCCGGTGAGGGGATTGTGGTTTACGATTCCGAGCTCAGATACATTTTCTGGAATCCGTTTATGGAAAGTTTGACGGGGATGCCGGCTTCAAAAGTTTTGGGGCAGAAAGCGTTGGATTTATTCCCGCATCTCAGCGAATACGGCATTGATAAACTTTTCGAGCAGGCTTTGCGCGGAAAGACGGTTTATTCTCCCGATATTCCCTATCAGGTTCCCCGGACGGGAAAGTCCGGATGGGTTTCGGCGATTTACGTGCCTCACCGCGACGCTCGCGGAAAAATCACCGGAGTGGTCGCGCATATCCGCGATATCACGGAGCGGAAGCGTAGCGAGGAGCGGATGCAGGCAATCAGCGAAAGATTTTGGGTTGCTTTCAATTTTGCCCCCAATCCCGCCGCGATCACCGATATGAAATCCGGAGAAATGATCGAAGCAAATAAAGCTTTCTTGGACTGGTCGGGCTATAGGCGAGAGGAGCTGATCGGCCGGACGACCGTGGATCTCGGGATTTGGCCTGATTCGGAGGAGCGGAATGGCATCATTCAAGTGCTCAAAACCGGGAAATCGATTATCAAGCGGGGAATTCGGCTGAAAAATAAAAAAGGAGAGCCCAGCCTCTTCCTTTTCTCCGCCTGCATGATGCGGCTTGAGGGGCAGCCGTACATTTTTTCAACCGCCGAAAATATTACGGAAATCAAGAAAATAGAAGAAGCGCTCCGGCAAAGCGAAGAAAAATACCGCCGCATCGTTGAAACGTCCCTTGAAGGGATTTGGGTGATGGACCGGGATTCTAAAACAATGTACATGAATCGGCGCCTCGAAGAGCTCCTCGGGTATTCCTGGGATGAAATGAAGGGGAGGATCGTAACGGATTTCATGCCCGAGGAAGAGTTGCCGGATCATCAACGTATAATGAACGAGAGAAAAGAGGGGAAAAGCGGTTTTTATGAGAGGCGGTTTCGCCGCAAGGACGGGACGAGGATTCATTGCCTTGTTTCCGCGTCGGCTTTGCTTGATTCGGGAAATAACTTCGACGGTTCTTTTGCTATGCTGACCGACATTACTGATCGCAAGAAGGCCGAAAGGGATTTGCGGGAGAGAGAGGAGCAGCTTCGCACCATCAGCAACAATTTGCCGGCGAGTATGATCTATCAGATCGTAAGGTCCTGTGATGGGACTAGGCGGTTCACTTATTTGAGCAATACGGTTAAATTTTTCTATGGCATTACTCCGGAGGAAGGGATGCGAAATCCGGAGTTGATTTATGACAGAGTTCATGAAGAAGACCGCCGGCGGGTGTTTGAAGAGGAAGAAGCGGCTTATCGGAATTTTTCCGTTTTTAAAACCGAAGCGAGAATTATCGATCCTTCAGGCAAGATTAGATGGTCTTATTTTGCTTCGAGTCCGAGGAGGCTGGCAGACGGGACAACCGGCTGGGACGGGGTAGAGATTGATATCACGGATCGCAAACGAGCGGAGGAAGTTTTGAGTGAAAGCGAAGAACGGTTCCGGCAGATGTTTGACCATATGTCGAATTGTGTCGCCGTATACGAGGCGGCGGAAAATGGGGAAGACTTTATTTTTAAGGATTTCAACGCAAGCGCCGAGAAAAGCGACCGGATAAAAAGGGAAGAGGTGATCGGGAAATCGGTTTTGAAAGTTTTCCCCGGTGTGAGGAACTTCGGATTGTTTGAGGTTTTTCAACGGGTTTGGCGCTCGGGAGTTCCGGAAAATCTCCCGATTCAATTTTATAAGGATAACCGTGTCTCCGGCTGGAGGGAAAATTATGTTTATAAACTGCCGAACGGCGACATTGTCTCGATTTACGATGACGTCACCGCTAAAAAGAGGGCCGAAGAAGAACGGGATCTGTTTTTCAGCCTTTCGCTGGATATGATTGCGATTGCCGGATTTGACGGTTTTTTCAAGCAGCTGAATCCCGCATGGGAGAAAGTATTGGGATGGCGGACCGAGGAACTTTTGGCCAAGCCTTACTTGGAGTTTGTCCATCCGGAAGACCGGCCGGCGACGATAAGAGCGGGAGAAAAACTTGCGGCGGGCGGGACCGTTTTTGATTTCCAAAACCGTTACCGGTGCCGGGACGGCTCTTTTAAATGGATTTCCTGGAATACTTACCCGCTTGCCGAGGAGCAGCTGATTGTGGCTTCCGCCCGGGACATTACTGAACGGAAGCAGCTGGAACAGGCGATGCGGGATTTAAATCGGAAACTTGAACGCGGAGTGGCATTAAGAACGGCCCAGCTGGAAGACGCGGTCAAGGAGCTCGAGGCGTTCACATATTCCGTGTCGCATGACCTCCGGTCTCCGTTGCGTGCGATCAACGGGTTTGCGAACGCGCTTTTAGAGGATTTTGGCCCGAAGCTTGAGCCGGAAGCGCAAAGGTTCCTGAACCTGATCAGTTCAAACGCGAGCAACATGGGGAAATTGATCGACGATTTGCTCGCGCTTTCCCGGATCGGGAGGCATGAGATAAGCCGCACGACGGTTGATATGCGGAAATTGGTTGAGACCGTGATTAAGGAAGTTGAAAAAGAATCTCCCGGCCGCGTGTTTGAATGGGTCGTCGGGGATTTGCCTCCCTGCGTTGGAGATCCGGGTCTGATTCAACAGGTTTGGGCGAATTTGCTTTCGAATGCCGCGAAATTTACCCGCGTAAGCGAACAGGCAAAGATCGAAATCGGTGCGCAGAGTGAAAATGAAATGAACGTCTATTTTGTGAAGGACAACGGCGTGGGGTTTGACATGCAGTATTCTTCAAAGTTGTTCAAGGTTTTTCAGCGGCTTCACGGGCCTTCGGAATTTGAAGGCTCGGGAGTCGGGCTTGCGATCGTCCACCGGATTGTTTATCGCCACGGGGGGAAAACATGGGGCGAAGGATCGGTGGGCGGCGGCGCCGTATTTTATTTTTCCATTCCCGGCAAGGGAGAAGGAGGCTGAGATGGAACCGGTTGAAATTCTGCTGATCGAAGACAACCCGAACGATGCGGAACTGATCTTGAGGGCCTTCAGGAAAAGGAACCTTTCCGCGGTTTTTCATGTTCTGAAGGACGGTGCCGAAGCGGCGGACTTTTTATTCGGGGCCGGGAAGTCCCAGGTGCCCGGTTTTTTTTCGAAATTGAAAGTGATTTTTCTGGACCTGAAACTCCCGAAAGTAAGCGGGCTGGAGTTGCTTGCCAAAATTAAGGCGGACGCGTGGCTGAAAGAAATCCCGGTCGTGGTTTTGACGTCTTCGGAAGAAGACCGGGACATCGTCGAAAGTTATCGCCTGGGGGCCAACAGCTATGTCGTCAAACCCGTCGATTACGACAAGTTTTTTGGGGCGATTTGCGACGTCGGCCTTTACTGGTTTTTCATCAACCGTCCACCCAGACAGGATTCGCATGGAACGGGAACTCCGGATCTTGATCGTTGAAGACGTGCCGGCGGACGCCGAGCTGATGGAACGTGAACTCCGGAAGGCCGGAATCGTTTTTTCTTTCCGCTGTGTGCAGGCCGAAGGCGCTTTCCGCGAAGCGCTTTGTGATTTTTCCCCTGACATTATTCTCTCAGATTACAACCTTCCGGCTTTTGACGGGATGCGGGCGCTCCGGATTGTGCAGGAACTGGGCTTAAAAATTCCCTTTATCATCGTCACCGGTTCCATTAACGAGGAAACGGCCGCCAGCTGCATTAAGGCCGGTGCCGACGATTATCTCCTGAAGGAGCGGTTGACCCGCATCGGCGTTGCCGTGCGGAGTGCTTTGGATAAGAAACGGGTTTATGAGGAGAAGAAACATGCCGAAGAAGCGCTTCGCCTGAGCGAAGAACGCTATGCCCTTGCCTGTTGTGCCAGCAATGACGGTCTTTGGGACTGGGATCTCCGGACTAATGAGATTTATTTTTCCCCGCGCTGGAAATCGATGCTGGGATATGCGGAGAATGAGATCGGTAAAGATGAGGACGAATGGTTTCGACGCGTTCATTCCGAAGATGTCGAATATTTAAAATCGGATATTGCGCTTCATTTCGAAGGACTGGCTTCGCATCTTGCGAATGAGCACCGTATCGCTCACAAGGACGGAACTTATCGATGGGTCTTGAGCCGGGGAATCGCCGTGCGGGATGATACGGGGAAAATTTACCGGATGGTCGGTTCCCAAAGCGATATTACCGAACGAAAACGCGCGGAGGAACAGCTGCTTCACAATGCGTTTTACGATGCTCTCACCGGGCTTCCGAACCGGGCCCTTTTTATGGATCGCCTGGAGCGTTCGGCCGCGAGGGCAAAACGGGACTCTTATTTTAAATTCGCGGTACTTTTACTGGATCTCGACCGCTTCAAATTATTGAACGACAGCTTGGGGCATTTGGCGGGGGATCAGCTTTTGATCGGGGTGGCGCAAAGGCTTTCCGAATATTTGGGGCCCGGTGACACGATGGCTCATCTGGGGGGAGATGATTTCGCAATTTTGAAGGACGATATCCGGGGAATGGGGGAGACTTTGCGGTTCACCAATTTTATTCAGAAAAAACTGGAGGCCCCTTTTCATTTGAGCGGTGAAGAAGTGGTTACCGCGGCGAGTATCGGAATTGCGTTCAGCACGGAAACAAACCGCAACACGGAGGAAATTCTCCGAAACGCGGAAATTGCCATGTACCGGGCCAAAGCGCTCGGCAAGGGACGGTATGAGATTTTTGACGTGGACATGCATACTCATGCCGTGGGGTTGCAGAAACTCGAAGCTGATCTTCGCCGCGCGTTGGAAAGGCGGGAGCTGCGGGTATACTATCAGCCGGTCGTTTCTCTCTGTTCGGGAAAGATAACGGGTTTTGAGTGCTTGGTGCGTTGGCAGCATCCCGAGAGGGGGTTGATTGCTCCTTCCGAATTTATTTCCGTGGCGGAAGAAACGGGCCTGATCGTTCCGTTGGGTGAGTTCATTCTGAAAACGGCTTGCGAAGAGAGCCGGAATTGGAAGCTTCCGGGCGGGACCGCCCTTTTTTCTCTTGCCGTGAATTTTTCGGCGGTTCAGTTCCAATTCAAGGGACTTGTTCCCTCTATCAAAAAAACACTGAAAGAAACCGCAAGGTCGCCGGAGACCCTCAATATCGAAATCACGGAAAGCATTGCCATGAGCAATCACCATTCGACGCTGAAGACATTGAAAGATCTGCATGAATTGGGAGTTCACATCCTTATCGATGACTTCGGGACCGGTTATTCTTCGCTTGTTTCCCTGAAACGCTTTCCCATCAGTGCGTTGAAAATAGATTGTTCTTTTGTAGCGGGGCTCCCGGATGATTCGGAAAATTCCGCGATTACGACCACGATTATTGCGATGGCGCAAAGCCTCCGTTTGCAGGTCATTGCCGAAGGGGTCGAAAGCAGGGATCAGCTGATGTTTTTACGCTCGCTGCAATGCGACGAAGTCCAGGGATTTTTGTTCGGCCGCCCCGTGCCCGCCGGAGAAATTCCCGAGGTTTTGGCTCGCGAAAATTCCCTTTCTGAAATGCTGAACGCCGAATAGCGGAGTGGAACAAATCCCCGGCCCGAATTTTTTCTTGTGAAATACGATTTATTTCGGCGATTTTACCGAGAAAATTTTTCCCGCTACCTTCTTCAAAATGACTCGCAAATGACGGATTGTGCTAAACTAATGCCCTGTAAAGGATTGCAAGACCTTGAAACCGGAGCGGAATGAAAAAATATTTATGAGAAAAGAAACGAAACCCGTGGCAAAGAAGACGAGGCCGGCGTCTTGGAAAAAATGGCGGAATATTTTGGCCTCCGGCCTGATGATTTTTACGGCCGGTGCGCTTCTCATCCTGCTCTGCCGGGCGTATCTCCGTTATCAGATCCGGCAGGAGACGCTTCCGTCGTCGATTAAGGGAGTCGATTCTCTCGAAGAAGTGGAAATCGGAGGCGTTAATCAATGGGTCCTCCTACGGGGACAACGGCGGAGCAAACCGGTTTTGCTTTTTCTGCACGGCGGACCGGGACTTCCGATGATGCCTTTTGCGCATGCGCTGACCGAGCTTGAAAAATACTTTATCGTGGCGTATTGGGACGAACGAGGCTCGGGAAAATCAAGCGGGGGCGGGATCCCGGAGGATTCTGTGACGATGGAGCGGCTGGTTTCCGATACGGGGGAGGTGATTCGTTTTTTGCGCACGCGGTTCGGGACGCCGAAAGTTTACCTTGCGGGGCACTCATGGGGATCGGTGATCGGGATGAGGGCGGCGGCGCGCGATCCGGAATTGGTCTACGCTTTCCTCGGGATCGGGCAGGTGGCGGATTTCCGGGGGGGAGAGAAGATTTCCTATGAATACGCCTTGGAGCAGGCCCGGAAGACCGGGAACGGAATCGCTTCCCATGAGCTTGAGAAAATCGGACCGCCGCCTTACGGGGATCCGGGGAAATCTCTGACACTGGCGAAGTGGGTCGAGGTTTTGGGCGGGGGATTTCACCGGTGTCCCGGCGCTCTGGAGCTGGTCGAGATCGGATTTCCTTCGCCTTACTATTCGCTGGCCGATTTTTGGAAATTTTTTACGGGAGGCTATTTCTCTTTCAGGCGTTTGTGGGATAATATCCGGACAACCGATTTGTTTGACGAAATTCCGAGGATCGGAGTGCCCGCGTATTTTTTTGAGGGGAAATATGATTTTGAGGCGCCTTCGGAAATCGCGTACCGGTATTTCCAGGCTCTCCGCGCGCCCAAAAAGGATTTTTTCTGGTTTGAACATTCGGGGCACTGGCCGCATTTGGAGGAGCCCGGAAAGTTTATCGCAATGCTCACGCAGAATGTGCTGAAGGAAACGTATGTCAGATTCAGTGAGGATACCGATGAAGCGGATTAGAACGCGTTCCGCGGCCGTTTCGGGAGCCGGAATGCTTGTCCTGACGGGCTTTTTATGGGCCTGGGGCGTGCCGCATGTTTTGGCGGTGCCCGCGGGAGATTCTCATGTGAAGGCGGAGCTGATTTCTGAAGTCCGGTCGATCCGGCCCGGCAGCGCGTTTTGGGCGGCTCTCCGCCTCCGGATGAACGAGGGGTGGCATACGTATTGGAAGAATCCCGGGGATTCCGGGCTTTCGACTTCCGTCGAGTGGATTCTCCCGCAGGGGTTTCGGGCGGAGGAAATTCAATGGCCGCTTCCGGAAAAGATCGTGGAGGGGCCGCTGACGACTTACGGATACCGGGGGGAAATTTATCTTTTGGCTGAAATCAAGGTCCCCGATTCCGTTCCGGCGGGTTCGCGCCAGACAATCCAAGCGGAGGCGAAATGGCTGGCCTGCCGGGAGATTTGCGTTCCCGGAAAGGCGGAACTTTCGCTGGAACTGCCGGTCTCGGATGAAATCCCGGAGATGGACGAACGGTGGGCGGAGAATTTCGCGAAGGTCCGGGGGAAGATGCCGTTTCAGACCACCCGGTGGGAAATCCGGGCGGTGGATTTGGACCGTGATTTTGCGATGCGTCTCAGGCCTCTTTCGCCGAGCTGCCGGGAACTTCAGGACCTGGAATTTTTTCCCGAGAGGCCGGCGATGATCGATCATTCCGCCAAACAGCGCCTGAAGAAAACACGGAACGGATACCGGCTCTACCTGAAGAAATCTCCCGTCGCGGAAGAATTCCCGCGAAGACTTCAGGGGATTCTGATTTCTAAAACGGGGTGGAACGGTGATTTTTCGGGGGAAGTGCTGAGGATTGACGTGCCGATCGAAAAACCCGCCCCGGCCCGGCCCGGAAAAACGATCCGGGGATCCGCGTCGATGAAGAAACCGCTGTCGTTTCGATTGGCGGTACTGTTTGCCTTTCTCGGGGGGGTGATTCTCAATTTGATGCCCTGTGTTTTTCCGGTGCTTTCGCTGAAAATTCTCAATTTTGCGGAGCAGGCCGGCCGGGACCGCCGGAAAATCCGGACGCACGGGCTGATTTTTACGGCGGGAGTACTGGCGTCATTCTGGCTCCTCGCGGGAATTTTGATTCTGCTCCGGGCCGGCGGGGAACAGATCGGCTGGGGGTTCCAACTGCAGTCTTCGGGCTTCGTGATTTTTCTCGCCTGCCTGTTTTTTCTGTTCGCGCTCAATTTGTTCGGCGTTTTTGAAATCGGGACTTCGCTTTCGGCCGCGGGGGGAATACTGGAGAGGACTTCCGGGCCGGCGCATTCGTTCCTGAGCGGTGTTTTGGCGACGGTGGTCGCGACTCCGTGCACGGCGCCGTTCATGGGTTCGGCTTTGGGGTTCGCCCTCTCGCAGTCCGTGCGGGTTTCGTTTGTAATTTTTACATTCCTCGGGCTTGGGATGTCGTTTCCGTATTTGCTCCTGTCTTTTTCTCCCGTACTGGTGAAGTCCCTGCCGAAACCGGGGAAATGGATGATTACATTGAAGAAATTCCTGGGACTGCTTCTGACGGCGACCGTGTTCTGGCTTGCATGGGTTTTATGGGTTCAGAGGGGATGGGGTGCGGTGCTGGTATTGTGTTCCGGTTTTCTCGCGTTGGGTGCCGGGGTCTGGATTCTGGGACGCTGGGCTGTTTCGACAAATTCGAGACGGGGGAGAATAACGGCCCGGATTATGGCGGCGGTTTTTATTTTGGCGGGACTCGCGCTGGCGTTTTCGGGGCGGGATTTTCAGGCTCAGGATTTAAAACGCGGGCAAGAAGAAGCATCCGGAGGGAAAATTCAATGGGAGCCTTTTTCAAAAGAACGGCTTGATGCTTTGCGAGCCGAGGGGAAGCCTGTCTTTATCGATTTTACGGCGGCTTGGTGCCTGACCTGTCAGGTAAACGAACGTTTGGTTTTAAGCGACCGGCGTATTGCGAGGAGGATGAAAGAACTCGGGATTACGGCATTGAAAGCGGATTGGACCCGTCATGATGAAAACATCACGGGGGCTTTGGCGGGATACGGCAGAGACAGCGTCCCGCTGTATGTCTTCTACGGGCAAGGGAAAGAAAACGCTCCGGTCATTTTGCCTGAACTGATTACGCCGGGAATAGTGTTGAAAGCGCTGGGAAATACAGACCACAGACAACAGACCGAAGACCAAAGACCAAAGACAACAGACTAAAGACTGAAAATTGAAAGTTAAAAGCAAAGAACAAAGAACTAAAAGCAAAGAGCTAAGAACAATGAACTAATGCTGAAGAGGTGAACAATGAGGGGGAAAAGAATTCTTTTGGGAGTATGGGTGCTTGCGGCTGTGTTTTTCGGAATGCATTCAATAGGGGTGGCCGGAGGGGTTGTAACCGGAAATCCAGCGCCCGATTTTACGCTGAAGGACACGCAGGGAAAGACGCATTCCCTGGAAGGAGTGAAAGGCAAGTTTGTCGTTTTGGAATGGACCAATTATGACTGCCCATTCGTGAAGAAATACTACGGTAGCGGTCGCATGCAGGAATTGCAGAAAACTTGTACCGGCAGAGGGGTGATTTGGTTTTTGATTTGCTCTTCCGCGCCCGGGAAACAGGGGAATTATCCTCCGGAGACCTGGAATAAAATGGCGGCCGAGAAAGGGGCGGTTCCGACCGCAATCCTTCCGGATCCGGACGGGCGCGTGGGGCGCGCATACGGAGCGAAAGCCACTCCGCATATGTTTGTGATCAATCCCGACGGGATTCTTGTTTACCAGGGGGCCATCGACAGTATTCCGAGTACGGATCCTGCCGATATTCCGAAGGCGGAGAATTATGTCGAGGCGGCGCTGTTTGAAGCGATGAACGGAAGGCCGGTGAGCAAACCTTCGACTCAGGCATACGGCTGTTCGGTGAAGTATTAAAGAACGTCGTTCGTAAAACGCATTAAAGCCGTGAAGAGTGAAGCGTGAAGCGCAAGACGGAGTGTAAATCTTGTCCCGGAATCTAAGCGAATTTTCAAAAAAAAACTATGACTTGCTGGTGATCGGCGGGGGGATCAACGGGGCGGCGATTGCGAATATCGCCGCGGGCCGCGGTCTTTCCGTTGCGCTTCTCGAGAAAGGGGACTTCGGGAGCGGGACTTCCAGCAAATCCTCCAAACTGATCCACGGCGGGATACGCTATCTGGAAAATTTCGAATTCGACCTGGTGTTTGAATCCCTCCGGGAGCGGGCCCTGCAGCTTCAATGCGCGCCGCATCTTGTCAAGCCGCTTCGCTTCATTATTCCCGTGTATAAAGGGGACAAACGGCCGCTTTGGATGATGCGGCTCGGCGTTTTTCTCTATGACCGTATCGCGGGACGGTACCGGATCGGGCGGCATCAAAGTTTGAGCCGCGAGGAATTGATGCGGCTTGAGCCCGGTCTCAAACGGGAGGGGCTGAAGGGCGGGGTGATGTATTTTGACGCCCAGATGGATGATGCCCGGCTATGCCTTGAGAATGTTTTGTCGGCCGCCGAAAAGGGGGCTCAGGTCGCGAATTATGCCGAAGTTTTCTCTTTCATTAAGGCGGGCGGAAAAGCGGCCGGGGTAAAAGTGCGGGACCGGTTTTCCGGCGAAGAATTCGAGATGAGGGCGAAAAGGATTCTTTGCGCCGCGGGGCCGTGGACGAATCAGCTGGTCCGGATGGACGATGCGCAGGCCGAAAAGAAAGTCCGCACGACGAAGGGGATTCATCTCGTTTGCGCCGCGAAGATCTCGGATCACGCGCTTTTGATTCCGTCGCGAAGGGATAACCGGATTTTTTTTGTCCTGCCGTGGCAGGGGGGCTCGATGATCGGAACGACGGACACGGATTATGTCGGGAACCCGGACCGAGTGGACGTCAGGCGGGATGACATGAATTATCTCATTGAGGAAACCCGGCGGGTTTTCCCTTCCTTGTCTCTCGGCGAGACGGATATCGCTTCCGCGTTTGCCGGCTTGCGGCCGCTGGTACGCCTTTACGGGGCGCCGTCCAAAATTCCCCGCAAGCATTATCTTTTCGAAACAAAATCCGGAATTCTTTTTGTCATCGGCGGGAAATACACCACGTACCGGAAAATCGCGGAAGACTGCGTGAATAAAATCACGGCGCCGCGGCGGGAAAGGACCTATGCCATTTTCGGGAGCGGGGAAGCGGCCGGGGATCCGGCGGCGGTTTCGCGCGAATACGGGCTGGATGAAGAAATTATTTGTGCCCTGCGGGAGAAGTACGGGGCCCAATATCCCCGTATCCTGGCCCTGACGAAGGGAAATCCGAAATTAAAGGAAAGAATTGTCCCCTTCCTTCCGATAATTAAAGCGCAGATTGTTTATTCCGCCGCGGTCGAAATGGCCGTGACGGCGGATGATATCTTTTTACGGCGGCTTTCGCTGGGATATTCCCCGAAACGGACGGAAGACATGGAGAAATCATTCCGGAAGGCCATTGCCGAAGTTTGTCCATCGATCAAGCAGAGAGGAGAAGATTATGCCTAAGAAGGTGTTGAGAAAAATTTCCGCCGGAAAAGTCCGGATTTTCAAGCTCAGGAACCGAAGAGGATATGCCGCAATCTGCATGAATAATTTGACGGAAGGAGTTTCCCCGGCGCAGGCGTTTGCGAGGATGGTGAAGGCGATGAAACGCATGGGCTTTGCCTTGGCGGGGAATGTCCCGAGTCCCCGGTAAAAGCGACGATCCGGGTTTCCCGATTACCGCCGATTTGCCCTCAGGATTTTAAATGATCCGTCTGAAGACCCTTCTTCTTAAAACGGGAGTTCTCCAATCCCCCCTGGCTGGCTGCAGCGATCTTGCGTTCCGCGTGATCGGCCGCGAGTTCGGGATGGAATTCGCTTTCCTTGAAATGGTCTCTGCCGAGGCGCTGGTGCGCCGGAACAAGCAGACTCTGAGCCTGCTCAAGAGCTCGCCGGAGGACCACCGTCCGTTGGGCGCACAATTAGTCGGCGCGAAGCCGGAAGTGATGGGAGAAGCGGCCGCCATGATCGAAGCCATGGGGTTTGATCTTTTGGATATCAACTTGGGGTGCCCGGTCCGGAAGATTACGTGCTCGGGAGGAGGGTCGGCGCTTCTTGCGGATCCCGAAAAGGCGGAGAAAATTTTCAGGACTGTGGTTGCGCGCGTTAAAAAAATCCCGGTAACCGTTAAAATGCGAAAGGGGTTTTCGGACGTTTCGGGGAGGGAAGCGGTCCGGATGACGGAAATCGCCCAGGATTGCGGGGTTTCCGCGGTGACGGTTCACGGGCGGACCCGTGCCCAGGGGTATACGGGGAAGGCGGATTGGGATTCCATCGCGCGGGTCAAGCGGGCGGTGAAGATTCCCGTGATCGGGAACGGGGATGTGATGAACGGGGAAGACGCGAGGCGGCTGGTTGAATCAACCGGCTGTGACGGGGTCATGATCGGCCGGGGTGCTTTGGGGAATCCCTGGATTTACCGTGAAACGCAAAAAGCCCTGAAAGGGGTTCCTCCGGACCCCGAACCTTCGTTTGAAGACCGGAAGCGTGTCGCGATCCGCCATGTCGAAATGGAGTTTGAATTCGAAGGGGAAGTAACGGGTTTCCTGAATTCAAAACGGATTGCTTGCTGGTATTTCAAATATTGTCCGGGGATCGGGCAATTCAGGAACCGCATCAACCGCAGCAAGTCTCCGGATGAAATGCTCTGCATCCTCCGGGATTTTGAGCTTTGCAGGGGAAAGTCCCGGATCTAGATCAGCCCTTTGAACGGAATCCCCCGGTAAATGACCAGATGATCCTGCTCTTGGATCAAAGGACTTTTCTTTCTGAAGAACCGCCTCGAGATCGTATGCGCGATTTCTTTTCGTTGGGACGGGCTATAGGGGTGAATGTGCGGGTACAGGAGAATCATCCAGACAACGGCCATGAAATGTCGGAAGCTGCCCGCCCAGAAATGCACGTGACTTTTTGCGGACAAAATTTGTGCGCGTTTAAAAACCGGATTTTCCCGGAGCTCTCTTTTGAACCGGGGTAGAGACTGGTCGTTTTTGTGCCCGAAGAATTTTCCCGCGAAATAATTATAAAGCCAGGTCGTTGTGGAGGGATTCCGGCTCCGTGATGCCATTAGGACGCAGTGAATCGCCCCCGTGGGGGCCAGCAGATAGCGGTAAAGGTTTTCGATGAAACGCGGCCATTCGGATTCTTCCGAATAGTAAAGAGAATGTTCCAGCGTGATCAAGTCCACTTTCTTCCCGCCGAGTTTGTTTTGCAGGAAGGCCTTTGTTTTTGCCGCGTCGAGGAATATTTTTTTAAAATCTTTCGTGATGGTACGGACATTCTTTGTTTTCTGCCGGAAAACCCGCTCCCGAACGGCGCTCAGAGCCGTCCGGTCGATATCCAGCAGATAAAGTCCTCCCCCGAAATGAGACTGCAGGATCCTAAACTGGGGCTCATTGCTGGAACCGATCGAAAGCCCCCGCAGAGGGCGGTTCAGCGGGGCGGCTTTTTCCAGGGTGCGGATGACTTTAGCCAGTCTTTCCCCGATATCGACTTTATCGTTGCTGAATTTGGACCAGATTTTATCCTGCGAAAGCAGGCTTCGGGTTTTCATGTCTCGTCGGGGCCTGAAGTTCAATGAACTTTTTCGAACGGATATTTGCCTTTTACGTTCTGCTTGAAATAAGCACCTAACGAAGGGGCGAACATCAGGCTGGTATGCACATATTCCGGAACTTCGGAATAGCGGTAAACGCCCCCGTTCCGGAACGCCACTTCAAGCGTCAATGTTTTTTGGTCATATCCGACAATGGCAAGATCACTGGATTGTACGGCTGTTCTTTCCATGTTTTTTTCCTCCTTTATCAATCTCAATATAAAAGGCCCGGATGCTGCGTTTGGAAGCGGGCGATCGTCTTTATTTTTTTATCGGCAGGTTTCGGGAAAATCTCGAATAAAAGATTGAAATTTATGCCTGACCGCCGCGGGGGAGCCGGCACTTAAAATATTGACTTTAGCCGAAAAAGATATTATGCTTTTTCCACTTTAATTGATGTGAAGCCTGAAGGTTACTTCGAATAAAGTGTAGTAACGCGGGTGTTTGAGAAGCCTGCGGGGTTTATTGCAGTAAGCCTGTCGCTTCACAAGAAAGGAAAAGAGTCATGGCACGTGGTACCGTGAAGTGGTTCAGTAATCAGAAAGGTTATGGGTTCATCACTCCTGAAAATTCGGGGAAAGATGTGTTTGTTCATCATTCCGCGATTCAGGGAACCGGTTTTAAAACCTTGAATGAAGGTGACGTCGTTGAATTTGACGTGGTCTCTGGACCCAAAGGCGAACAGGCTGCCAACGTTATCAAACGTTAAGCCAGTATAATGCCCTCCGAAAAGAGGGTAGCCGAAAAACAAAAGCCCCGCTCCAAAAGAGCGGGGCTTTTGTTTTTAGGGGGCAACGCTGTTTGGAAATAAACCGGGATTTTCTGTGGCGGTGTCTCGTGTGAGGATGTATCGTATAGGTATGGGCTAACCGGGTTTTCATGAGCGAATGAGGGGGGCAGTCTCTAAACTTTTCTTAACAACGGGAGGTGAATAATGGAACGATCGAAGCTTTGTGTCTGCGGTGTTTCCGTCGCTTGTTCTCTGTTGTGGGGAGGGGCCGTTTTTTTCGTGGGGATCGCGAATGTTAAATGGCCGGAGTACGGGAAGGCGTTTCTTGATCTGGCAAGTTCCATTTATCCCGGGTATCATGCTTTGCCGACCCTGAAATCCGTTTTGGTCGGGACGGCCTATGCGTTGCTGGACGGCGCGGTGGGGGGAGCCCTCTTTGCCCTGATCTACAACCTCTGTCCTTGGGGCATCAAGTGCTGCCAGGAGAAAAAATAACGCTGCGCTGACTCCGTAAAATTATCCGGCCCGTTTTTTGTGCGCAATCCGGCAGAAGGCCAAAACGGGACGAATGCGCGGTCAGGGCGCAGAGGCGTTCACAGTCGGGCGTATCGATTGCCGGGCCGTTGCCCCGGAGGTGGCTTCGGGGGTCTGCCGAAAAAAGAAATCAAATATTCCCGCCTGATAACCGATATTTATAGTAAGGGAACGGTCTCTTGACTTGAAATGAAGCACCAGTCCGATTTTGTCGAGATTGAATTTGTCGATATCAAAGAAGATCCCAATGACGACAGCGTTCTTCTGGTGAGCGCCGAGATCCGCGGGCCGGGAACGCGGTTTGAGATTTTCTGCGTCTATTTTACGGAGAAGTTTTTCTCGGAATTTTTCGGGATACGGTGGTTTCAGGATTTTACCCGGATCCAGCATCGGCTCGTGGAAAAAAAGGAGGATTTTTTCGTGAAGCTGGCGCTCATCCGGGTCGAGCGGTTCCTGAACGGTTTTGACAAGAATACCAAAGTGGTGTTGAACGAAGGAGATGTGATCTGGGCCGAGAAAGTCGATGAAGGGAAGATCCTTCCGGCGAGCAAGGAAATGAGGAAAAACGTATTTTTGTTTTTGCCGCACGGAACGGTCCGGAAACAGAATTAAAAAAACAGGTCCGGTCTTTTGATGAGGGAGGAAATACCGTGGATGAGTTTATGAAGGCGGCGATTTTGGAGGCCGAAGCGGGCCTCCGGGAAGGCGGCATCCCGATCGGCTCCGTTCTGGTCAAAGACGGGAAAATTATAGGAAAGGGGCATAATAAGAGGGTTCAGGAGGGCAATCCGGTGATGCATGCCGAAACCGATTGCCTGAAAAATGCCGGCCGGATCGGCATCTACCGGGGAACGGTCCTCTATTCGACATTGATGCCGTGCTATTTCTGCGCGGGCGCGGTGGTCCAATTCGGGATCAAAAAGGTGATCGCGGGGGAATCCAAAACATTCCCGGGGGCGAGAGAATTCATGGAAACGCACGGGGTGGAAGTGGTGGATCTGGACTTGCGGGAATGCAGGACGATGATGGAGGAATTTATCCGGAAGAATCCGAAACTTTGGAACGAGGATATCGGGGAACTTTAACGGACGTTTGCAACTGCGGGTGAAAGGAGACTTCGGTATGGGCATCTTGGATCGATTCAGCCGCGTTTTTGGGACTCCCTGGTTCAACCGGCGGAAAGTGCCGCGGGTTTCGATCGGAGACCGGATCGACGTCGCGTTTTGGACCGCGCCCCGTTATCGGTTTGAATACGGTGAATTAGAAGATCTTTCCGCGGGGGGCGCCCGGTTTTTGTCTTATATCAAGCTTTCAAAAGGAACCCGTTTCGAGCTCAATATTCACTTGCCCGCCGCTTATCCCATGGGGCGTTCCCTTCGCTGCAACGCGCGAATTGTCTACTGCTGCAAAGGAATGGGGCAGAAACGCTATCGAATCGGCTGTGAATTCGAGGGGCTTGAGACTCCGGACACGGCCGAAATCGAAAAATTCCTTTCATGGGTGAAATTACGCAAACAGACCGGGCCGGACGGGACCGCGCAATAACACCGAATGGCTTCCGGAAACAAACTCCCGTTTTCCGTCATCCTGAATAATGTCCGGAGCCTCTACAATGTGGGCTCCATTTTTCGAACGGCGGACGGAGCCGGCATCGAAAAACTTTGGCTGTGCGGAATCACCGGTTATCCTCCCGATAATAAGATTTCAAAAACCGCATTGGGCTCGGAGAATACGGTCCCCTGGGAGAAAAGAAGAGATACGCCGGGCTTGGTTCGTGAACTGAAAGGCCAAGGATATCAAATCGTGCTGCTTGAGCAGATAAAGGGAAGCGTTTCCTACCGGGACTTTTTCCCTACCGCGCCCGTTTGTCTCATCCTGGGGAACGAAAACACCGGTGTGTCCGCGGATTTAATGCCTTTTTGCGACCAAGCCGTTGAAATTGAAATGGCCGGGCTCAAACATTCTCTCAATGTGACCGTGGCGTTCGGCATCGTTGCCTATGATTTCAGGGCGAAACTTTTGGCACGCGTAGGAAGATGAATTTTGAAAAATTATTCGGCAAATCTACTTTCGTCACCAGCGGTCCGCCCGCTCCGGCGGCAGGCGACCGCTTGCGCTCTCGCCGTTTGGACTGGGGCTTTGCCCCAGACCAAGCTCCAAACGGCCGCGAGAGCTGCCTCCAGTAGAATTTGCCGAATTAAAAAACACTGAGTTAAACGCACAAAGGTTTTTTTACTACTGCGGAGAAGAAACCTGTAAGCAGATGAGTTTCCGGAAGAAAATTCTATATTTGGTAATTGTCGTCAGCGTAAGTTTTGCGCTTTGCGAGGTTTTGCTCAGGCTCTTTCCGCGTGTTCTGGAAAAGTCTCCCTCGAATCAGCAGACTGCGATTCCGCAGTTGATTTCTGATCCGGTCCTGGAATTCCGTCCTAATCCGGCTTTTCCGGGGCATGACCGGCTTGGATTTCGAAACGAATCTGTGCCTGAGCGTGCGTCAATTGTCGCGACGGGAGATTCGCAGACTTACGGTGTTGGGGTCGGACGGGAGGATGCTTGGCCTCAGCGGGTCGCGGAGATCGGCGGATGGAGCGTGTACAATATGGCCAGCAGCGGTTGGGGGCCGGCACACAGCCTGACGCGGATGGATGAGGCCTTGAAGTTCAAGCCGAAGATGATTGTCGAGGCGTTTTATGCGGGGAATGATTTGTATGACTCGTTTAATCTTGTCTATTATTTTGGACAACTGCCCGGATTGAAAAGCTCGGATGAAAATGTCCTTCGGGAAATCGAACGGCTTGAAAAAAGAAAACAGCTAAGAAAACGGGCAACGGATTTATTTAATGAGGTAAAGATGAAGGGGCGTGAAATTCCTTCGGGTTCGGAGGCGTTTTTTCTGAAGAATTTTAAAACGTACGCGTTTTGGCGGGAGACGGTCGAAAAGATATTTGTTTCGCGGAGGGATCCCGGGGGTATCGGCCGGGATTTTTTTAAGTCAAGAGTTCCTTCCGACCCGGCATTTTGGCCGTTTGCCTTGAATGATTCCTGCCGGACGATTTTTACACCGGAGTACCGGCTTTGCGGACTTGATTTTAAAGATGTCAGGATTGTCGAAGGACTCCGGATCTCTCTTGAGGCGCTTCGGCTGATGGATGAAAAAGCCCGGGCCGGGGGAGCCGGGTTTCTTGTTCTGCTGGTTCCGACGAAAGAATCGGTTTTTGAGGATGCGGTTGAGCGGGCGCAGTCCCGGAGGCCGGATACGTACGACCGATTGATTGGAAACGAGAAGGAGCTTTGGCGCGAGACGAAGGAATTTTTGCGCGCTCAAAATATTTTATTTTTGGATCTGCTGCCGGTTTTGAGAAAAAATCTGAAAAACGGCAAACAACCTTATCCGATGACTTGGGACGGGCACCCCAATCAAGCAGGGCAGAAAGCGATTGCTAAGGTTGTGTGTTCTTCAATCCGCAAGAATGGACGGATGTCTCCTCAGAAAAACGAAGAGGCCGCTTAGGAGGATGCCTTTAGCACCGTTACTTTTTTCATGATAACCGGCGCCAAGGGTCTGTCCATCCGGTCGCGGGGGACGCTTGCGATTTTCTTAACGGTTTCCATCCCGGACGTGACCTGCCCGAAAACGGAATGTTTCCCGTCCAGCCATGAGGTCGGCTTTTCGGTAATGAAGAATTGACTGCCGTTTGTGTTGGGACCGCTGTTGGCCATTGAGAGGATGCCCGGTTTATCGTGTTTGAGTGCCGGTGAGAATTCGTCCTCGAATTTGTAACCGGGGCCTCCGGCTCCCGTTCCGGTCGGGTCGCCCGTCTGGATCATGAAACCGGGGATGACGCGATGGAATGTCAATCCGTCATAGAAGCCCTTATCGGCGAGGGAGACGAAATTTGCGACGGTTTTAGGGGCTTTGTCGGCATAAAGATCCGCGTCTATATCTCCCATGGTCGTTTCGATGCGGATTTTCACGATTTGAGACGCGGATTTTTGATCGGACATGGCGTTCGTCGACTCCTTTTTTTGGGTTGCGCATCCGGCAAGAAAAACTAAAATTGTAAGCAGATAGATTGTTTTTTTCATCGCAAGAACGGATTATAATCGGGAAAATTCTCTTTATCAAAGCAATTTTGTGTTTTTGCGGATTTTTATTCGGGAGGAGAAGCGAATGGACGGAACGAATGATTTCAATGCCGGGAAGACAGCGCTCATTACCGGGGCGTCAAGAGGGCTGGGCTATGAACTGTGCCGGCTTCTTGCTGAAGACGGGTACAATCTTATTTTGATCGCAAGGGACCGGGAGCGGCTTCGCCGCGCGGCGGACGAGTTCGAAAAAGCTTACGGAGTCGCCGTGAAAACAATGGTCAAGGACTTGTCGCTGCCCGAAGCTTCGCGGGAAATTTACGAAACGCTGAAACAAGAATCGGTCCAGGTGGATATTTTGGTGAATAACGCGGGGTTTGGAATGTTCGGGCGTTTTGTGAATTCGGATCCTGCGGGGGTTCGTGCTTTGCTTGAGGTCAATATCACGGCTTTGACGCTTTTAACCCGACTTTTCCTGAAAGACATGATTTCACGTCGGCGGGGCCGGATCATGAACGTAGCGTCCTTGGGGGCTTATCAGGCCGGCCCTTTTATGGCGACCTATTACGCGTCGAAGGCGTATGTTTTGTCGTTTACGGAGTCTCTGGGTAACGAACTTGCCGGCACGGGAGTGACGGTGACGGCTTTTTGCCCGGGACGGACCCGCACGGAATTTGACAAAACTGCGGGCGTGAAAAAGCTTAAGTGGCTTGACGATTGCATGATGGACGCGGGGAAAGCGGCTCAAATCGGCTACAAAGCGCTGATGAAAGGAAAAAGAATCGTGATCAGCGGATGGCAGAACCGCTTGATTGCCTATGTCTCGAGGCTTCTGCCTAGGAAACTTGTGAACTTCGTGGTGATGAGGATGCCGGAGAAGATGACGTAAGAATTGCCCCCCTGGGTTTTTGGGAGGAAAGCTTCCGGGCCTGCTGTTGGGTGAGTTGTTTTTGCGTTCTTTCGATCCTCACGGTCATAAAATTGTCATAACGGTATTTTGGCAGAAAGGTCACCCGGTTGACGGTGACAAAGAAGAAGAAAAGGACTCCGCAGTAAAAGCCGAACAAGCCCGCCTTTTTTGAGACCCATGTTTCTCTGAGACAAAGAATACCCCGGGCCGCCAGCAGGATCAGCGGAATTTGCATGGGGAGCCGGTAGGCGGAAGTCACGAAAATCAGCAGCAGGGAGAAAATGTAGAACCCGAGTATGAGGGGAAGCAGATAGGCCGCGGGATTTTTCTCTTTTCTGAGGCAGAAAATCCCCAGGAATCCGAACGGTGCCACCCATCCGAAGGAAAGAAGGGGAAATGACAAAAACCAGGAATTCCGGCGCGTGAAATCGAAATTTTCGTCGTTCGGGATTTCATACGCGTTCAGGATGAGGAAGAGTTTTTTGGCTTCCAGGGCAATCCATCGAGAAGGATTCTCCAGAATAAAGCGAACGCCTTTGTTCCACCAGTAGCGGTTGATTTCTTCGTTGGTGACCGGCCGTCTGAATTCGGTTTCGACGATTTTTCTGGAATCCTGCGTGTGGCCGAGCGCGCCCGCCCGGATTCCTTTGACCCGCCCGTACGTGCCCGTCGCGTCCGGATGATTGCCGATGTAAAAATGGAGACCGCTTTCTTCGAACGAGGCTTCCTGACGGGGAAGGACATGGTTGAACCAGACCCGCCAGGCCGTCAGGACGACGAAGAAGGTCAGCATAAAGATCGACAAGTAGAAAAGAAGATCCGTCCGTTTGTACGTGCGGCGAAGGCAGATAACGCTCCAGAGGAGAATCGCGAGAAGACCGATGGCAAGATTCATGCGGAGACTCGCGGCGGTTGAAAAAGCGATAGCCGCGAGAATCCAGCGGGTGATCCCTTGCTTGGCGGAAACTTTCGAGAGAAGGTACAAAGTCGAAATAAGCAGGAAATTGACCAGACAGGGCTTGCGGAGCTCCGCGTCATAGAAAATGAAAATTCCGTAGAAAGCGGCGATAAAACCCGCAAGGGTCCCGGCGGCCCGGTTCCACAGGATTTTTCCCGTTTTGTAAATCAATACGCAGCTTAAGCTTCCGAGGACGATTTGGATCAGCCGGGGGACCAGCAATTGATGTCCGAATAATTTGTAGCAGGCTCCGAGAAACGCCAGGTATACCGGTGTCAGGGTGGCGGTCAGAGTTTCCGAATGAGCGGCTCCGGTCGCGATTTTCCAGGCGAATTGATCGAAGAAATAGACGTCTCCGAGGAGGTTTTTGAACGGGATGAAATCTTTTACCGCAACGAGATGAAGCAGGCGGCAGACGAGAGCGGTAAAAAAAATGAGCCATCCCCGGCCGGTTTTTTTCGACGCGAAAAAATTCATAAGCGATATCTTACCCGGCGGCGGGGAAATGGGAAACAGGATTTTCCGGATCTCAGGCTAATGCCGCTTTCAGCGCCTGAAGGGCTTTTTCATAATCGGGATGCTGGGTGATTTCCTTCACGTATTCGGCATAGCGGATTTTTCCGTCTCTGCCGACGATGAAAACCGCCCGCGTTAAAAGCCGCAGTTCCTTGATCAGGACTCCGTAGGCGATACCGAAAGACGCGTCTTGATAATCGGAAAGGGTTTTGATTTTTTCGATGCCGGCGGTGGAACAGAATCTTTTTTGTGCGAAAGGGAGGTCCATGCTGATCGTAAGCGCGGAAAACTCTCCCGCCAGATTTCCGATTTCCTGATTAAATTTTCTCGTTTGCATGTCGCAAACCGGCGTATCGAGGGAGGGAACGACGCTGATCAGAATAGTTTTTCCCTGAAAATCCTTGAGTCCGGCCGGCGACAGATCTCCGGCGGTGACTTTGAAATCCGGGGCCGGGTCTCCCGGCCTTATCTCGGGGCCGACCAGCGTTAGAGGATTGGATTGGAATGTGATGACGCCTTTTCTTTCCGTGGACATCGGCGGCTCCTTTCATTTTTGAGTCTCGGGAACATCATACAAAACGATTCCGGAAATGACAATCGCATAAATCGAATGATTCTAAAACAAAAGAACCGGCGGCAAACGTAAAAGATCGAAATGTGGGGGAGAACTGGAAAATCAGGCCTAGATTTTGTATGCTTCTCGAAACGCCGCATACCAAATATAGTGAGAAAAATATTTTTTTTAAAGTTTTAAAATTAATCCTGAATTATTTTCTCTGTTTTGCCGATTTAATCGCATGGCTTTCAAGAAACCGGTTTTTATATCGGGGAAAGAGATAGGGGGGATGGCCGTCACCTCGTTTCAGGAGTGACGGTTTTATTTTCCGGAGAAGGCATTGTGAATATGAATAGGAAGAACGAAGCGTCGATGAAACAAAAGGGAAGTGTTCAAGAAGATTCAGAGAGGGGTGCAACATGAGTCCGACTATGAATCCATTGAGCGCACCGGGAGTCCGGAAAGTCAAAAAGAATCCGGTTAAACTGACCGCGCTGCTTTATCTCCGGGAAGCCTTGCAGGAGGGGAGATACGAGGAGTGCGCCGAGTTTATCAAGATCGCCAAAGAATTTGGCGCAAAATCTTTCGAAGTGCAGGATCTCCTGGAGGATCCCCGCAGGATGCCTTCCGCATGAAGCGCCTTGAAATCGAATATCGCAGGCCCTGGATCTTCGGGATGCCGTCAGGCTCTCAAAGACCGGGGCTGTTCTGGGAGGTGAAAGCCCCGACGGCTCGGGAAAAACCGCAAAGGCAGTTCAAAGACAGGGCTCCTTCCGGCTCCGCGAAAACGGGTCTTTTTTCAAAATGTCTCCGAGGGCTTTCCCGGCTTTCCGAAGCGCTGCGCTAGATTCCATCCGGGACGATTTCCTTCCTTTGTTGACTATCGCTTCGACGGAAAAAGAACCGTCAATCCGCCGGTTTAATTTTTGAGGAATGCGTTTCCGCCCCGTTACGAGAAATATTGTTTTTCCGTGTTTTCTCGCGGTCTTCACGATTTTTCCCGCGATTTTCCCGTAGAAAGATTGTTCGTCAAAACTGCCTTCGCCGGTGACGATAACCGCGGCATTCCGTATTTTTTCCCGGAGGCGAAGCTTCTTGAAGACGAATTCGGTCCCCGGGACGATTCGGGCGCCGAAGAAAAAATGAAGGCCCAGCGCGAGACATCCGGCCGCGCCGCCTCCCCGGAGACGGGAGAGTTTGCGTCCCGAGCTTTTTTGGATGACGGCGAGAAGATTTTTGATCCCTTTCTCGAGCCGGAGAACCTGGGCCGGGCGCGCTCCTTTTTGCGGACTGTAAATCCGGACGCCTCCCAGTTTTCCGACGGGCGGGTTGAAGGCATCGGATACCGCGTAGATTTTCGGAATCGTTTTTCCCGTGAAAAGGCGCGAAGGCTTTTTGATTTTTCGGATCCTTTCCAATTCGCAGGGATTCCCCGTGAGGGTCCTCCCTTTTTCATCATAAAATTGATAGCCGAATTTTCTTGCGACCGGGATTCCCGCATCGCAGGTAGCGCTTGAGCCGAGGCCGACGTAAATTTCAGCGGGGTTCAGCGCCAGCGCGCGTTTCAGCAGAACGGCAAGCCCCGCGGATGACGTCAGAAAAGGGTTTCGCTTTTTCCCCGGCACGAGATGAAATCCGGTTGCGTGGCAGGATTCGATATAAACCCGTTTTCGGTTTCCGGAAATCCCAAAATAGGCCGGAACGTTTTTTCCCAATGGGCCGGGGATCCGGACCCGGTGTCGAGTGAGCCGCTCTGCCTGTTCGAGCGCTTCGATAAATCCCTGCCCGCCGTCGCTCACGATCAGCGTTTCAATCACGGCTTGAGGACAGGATTTCCGTATCCCTTCCGCAACGGCACGGGCGGCTTCCCGGGAAGACAAGGTCCCCTTAAATTTGTCAGGTGCGATTAGAATTTTCATGGTAACATACGTGAAAATTATTATACTTTCCTCGAACTCTTTTTTGGGGAAAAGAATCGGTTTTGAGAGGGGAACGGAAATGATCTGTTGCTTGGATTTGGAAGGGGTATTGGTGCCCGAGATCTGGATCGCGGTGGCTGAGAAGACCCGAATCAAGGAATTGAGGCTTACCACACGCGATTGTCCCGATTATGACGCTTTGATGAAAAGACGGCTGGCCATTTTGCGCCAGCACGGGATCAAGCTCCGGGACATCCAAAACGTTATCGCAAAGATTTACCCTCTGGTTGGAGCGAAAGATTTTTTGAACAAACTTCGCGCCCGGTTCCAAGTCATCATCCTGTCCGATACGTACTATGAGTTTGCGGGGCCGCTGATGAAAAAACTCGGCTATCCGGCTTTGTTCTGCAACTGGCTTGCGACGGATTCGAACGGATTTATCGTGAATTACCATCTCCGGCAGAAGAACGGGAAGGAAAAGGCGGTTGAGGGGCTTAAGCAGCTGGGGTTTACGGTGTGGGCGGCAGGTGATTCCTACAACGATATTTCAATGCTCAAAGCCGCGGATCGGGGAGTCCTTTTCAAGCCGCCTCGGAAAATTGTCGCGGAATATCCTCAATTCAAGATAACAAAAAATTACCGCGAGCTTTTGAAAGCTTTTGCTGAATAAGAAAGGGGCTCCGCCCCTTTTTCTACTAGCTTTTCTGTCTTTGGTCTTCAGTCTGTAGTCTTTACCAAAGGGGGGCTGCCCCCTAAAAGGAACTTTAAATGAAAACAAAAACTGTCGGTGGACGCGTTTTGGATCCGGTGAAGTTGCTGGCTTATCAGAAAGGGACTGTCGTCAGCAAGACGGTTACGGATAAGAAAGCCGGTCTGATTACGCTTTTTGCGTTTGACAAAGGGCAGGGACTTCGGGAACATACCGCGCCTTTTGACGCGTTGGTGCATTTGGTTGACGGGGAAGCCGAAATTATTATCTCGGGGAAGCCTTTTCGCTTAAAGAAGGGCGAGATGATTATGATGCCGGCAAACGAACCTCACGCATTGCGTGCCGTCAGGAAGTTTAAAATGATTTTGACGATGATCAAAAACGCCTAAATTAAATAGCTTATACCCCTTCCTCTATTAGCTTTTTTATCTTTAGTCTTCAAACTGTAGTCTGTGGTCCTTACAAAAAGGTGAGACCCTCTTACTTTTATTTTTATAACAGCCGATGAAGCGCTTCGGCAAGATGTATGGCGGATCGTCCCGCGGCTTTGACCTGTTCGCGGCAGCTGAACCCGTCGGCGAGGATCCAGGTGCTTTGATCGGCTTTTCTCAGGGCCGGAAATAGAGTTTTCTCAGCGACTTGCATCGAAATCGCGTAAGTCTCTTTTTTGAATCCGAAAGCGCCCGCCATTCCGCAGCAACTCGAATCCAAAATTTCGAAGTCCAATCCGGACCGGGAAAGAATCCGGGAATCCGCTTCCGTCCCGCTTAAACTTTTTTGATGACAATGCCCCAGAACGACGGCTTTCTGTGAGGTCGGGCGAAAGGCGAGAAGAGGGGCGTGTTTTTCGAGGAATTCCGCGAACAGAAAAATACGGCCGGCCAACCGACGCGCGTTTTCGTTTTGAGGAAAGAAGTGAAGCATTTCGTCCCGGAACACCGAGGCGTCGCTCGGTTCCAAAACGACAATGGGCATTTCCTTCTCTATGCGGGCGGCCAAGTGACGGAGGATTTTTTCGAGAGTCCGTTTCGCGGCTGACAGCATCCCTTGATCATAAAACGGCCGTCCGGCGTGAAGCGGTTTTTCAGGAATCGTCACGCGAAATCCCGCCGTTTCAAGAACGGCGCAGGCTGATTTGAGGACTTTCGGCGTGAAACAGTCATTGTAAAGGTCCGTCCACAGCATCATTTTCGGACCGGTTGCGTTTCGGAGAGGGCGTTTAAAAAACCAGCTCCGGAAAGTCTCCGGCGCGAAAACTGGAAGATTTCTTTGAGGCGCGATCCCGAAAGCGGATTTAATCAAACGGCTTAGCCCGGGTGTTTGCGTGAGAAAATTGGCGAGCCGCGGCATCCGCTTTGCGATGGCGCATCCCCAATGCAGGTATCCGAAAACGTAAGCGCTCAGGGGTCTGACCCGGTTTCGGTAGTAGTGAGAAAGAAATTCCGCTCTGTAAGTCGCGACATCCACCGAGACGGGGCATTCGCTCCGGCAGGCTTTGCAGGCCAGGCAGGTTTCCATGGCTTCTTTCACGTCCGGATCGCGCCATCCGCCTTTCAGGATTTCGCCGCGTAGCATTTCATGGAGCAGTCGGGCCCTGCCTCGGGTCGAATATTTTTCCTCGCGGGTTGCCATGTAACTGGGGCACATCACGCCTTCGTCCGTTTTGAGACATTTGGCGATACCGATGCACCGCTCCGTTGTGCGGGAAAAGTTTCCGCCGTCTTCCTGAAAGGTAAAATGCAGTTTGGGTTGTTTGAGAGTTTTGTAATTTTTTAGGCGGAGGTTTTCGTCGCAGCGGCACGCGTCGATCAGTTTGCCGGGGTTCATCCGGTTCCGGGGATCCCAGACCGTTTTGAATTCCCGGAACGCTTCCACGAGTTCCTCTCCGTACATGAGGGGAAGGAATTCGCCCCAATTCTGGCCGTCGCCGTGCTCGCCGGAAAGAGACCCTCCGTACCGGGAGACCAGTTCGGCGGCTTCCGCGACAAAAGCGCGATATTGAAGAATGCCTTTTTCCGTACGGAGATCAAAACTTAAGCGGGTGTGAACGCATCCGTCGCCGAAATGCCCGTAGGTGATGGAGTCGTAACCGTGCTTATCGTAAAGTTTCTGAAGTTCCCGGAGATAGCGGCCGAGTTTTTCCGGGGCGACCGCGGAATCTTCAAATCCGGCGTAAGTGTCTTTTTCTCCCGGAACGAAGACGGACGATCCGAAAGTCGATTCGCGGACGGCCCAGATCAATTTCTGCCGGCGGGCATCGGCAAAAAGCTTTGCCTGAAGCGAAGCCGCATGCCGGTTCAACCCCTTCAGGGCGGTTTGGGCCCGGCTTTCCGCTTCTTCCTGCGTGTTTCCTGCGAATTCCGCGATGAGCCAGCCGTTTCCTTCCGGCAGAAGCGAAATCTCTTTGAGGTTCAAAGCCCTTTTTTTCATGCGCCGGATATAATTTTCATCCAACCCTTCAACGGCGATCGGTTTGTGGACAAGGATTTCGGGAACGGCATCGGCTGCTTCAAAGACGTCCCGGTATCCCAGGACAATCAACGCGCGGGCGGGCGGATTGGATATCAGCTTGAGCGTGGCGCTCAGAAAGGTCACGCATGTGCCTTCGCTTCCCGTCAGGGCTTTCGCAAGATGAAATCCTTGAGAAGGGAGAAGCGCGTCGAGATTGTACCCGGAAACGCGGCGGGGGATAGCGGGGTATCGCGCGGAAATCAGCGGGCTGTAACGGTCCCGGATGGTTTTGAGTTTTGAATAAATGATTCCCCGGGGACTGTCTTCCCGGGAGAGGGTTTCCAGTTCGTTTTCGTTCAGGGGGCCAGCTTTCATGCGCAGCCCGTCATAAGTCAGAATTTCAAGCTCTTCGATATTGTCCGCGGTTTTTCCCGCCATGACGGAGTGAGCTCCGCAGGCGTTGTTCCCGATCATGCCTCCGAGGGTGCAGCGGTTGTGAGTCGCGGGATCGGGTCCGAAAATCAGGCCGTGAGGCCTGAGAGCGTTTTGCAAAGTATCGAGCACGATGCCGGGTTCCACACGCGCCGTTTTTCTTTTGGCATCGATTTCGAGGATGCGATTCAGATATTTCGAGAAATCGAGGATGATTGCGGCATTACAGCATTGGCCCGCCAGGCTGGTCCCGGCGCCCCGGTTCAGAATCGGCATTTCAAATTCGCGGCAAATTTGAACGGTGCGGATGACCGCCTCAAGATTTTTGGGGCGGATGATGCCGACCGGGATCTGCCGGTAATTGGACGCGTCGGTCGCGTAAAGGGCCAGGCTTCCCGCGCCGAAGAGAATTTCCCCTTCAATGGTGTCACGGAGTTTCTTTTCCAAAGATTTTACGCGCATGTTTCGTATCTTACCCGAAAACCAAGCCAAGTCGACAGGAAAAGGGGGATGCAAAGATCGTTTTGCTTCGCTCAGAGGCTCCGGATTTTGGAAGATCAGGGGCTCACTTTCAGGGGGGCCCGCCGATATTCCCCGCCATGATACGCGGCGGGGCTACGGCCCCCCCCCTCTCAAGCTTCGCCCGGATCTTCCTAGAAATCCTTCGCCAATTCGCTTGGCAAAATGATCTTTTTCTGTTGGTTTGATTTGGAAAGATAAAAGCGGGAGGAAAAGGGCGGGGGAAAAGATCGTTTCGCTTCGCTCAGAGGTTCCGGATTTTGGAAGATCAAGGGCTCACTTTCGGGGGCCCCGCCGATATTTCCCGCTATGATGCTTGGCGGGGCTACGGCCACCCCTCTCAAGCTTCGCCCGGATCTTCCTAGAAAGCCTTCGCCAATTCGCTTAGCGAAACGACCCTTTTCGCACAGGAATACCTAAATTATTTAAATTCAATCGGATACGTGGGTTTTCGATCTCGGCTTGGTATATGTAATATTTTGAATATATACACTTGGTTATCTTGACTAAGGGGCATTCATGTGTTAACTTTTTTTTACATATAAAAAAAGACTGTTATTTAAGGCGATTATCCAAATAATGAGCCCCAAAACTTTAGATTCCGAAAAACGGTTTTTCAGAAAATTCCGGCGGATTATTTCCTGCCTGGCAATTATTACTTTTCTCGTTCAGACCGTGTCTTATGCGGCTCCCGTTTTGCAGCTGCAAAACGGTCCGAAAGAATTTCAGGCCGTCCCGGTAGAGATCGAAATTCCTTCCCGTTTGGGTGAGATTCAGTGTTCCCACTATCCTGCCTCGGATTCCGGTCTGATCATTCAGATTCAGGACGCTCACGGAAACCCGGAAGCCCAGCGGAATATTGAAAAAATTCTGAGTTATCTCCGGGCGCATTACGGCATTCGCCAGTTCTTTTTGGAAGGTTCTACCGGAGAACTCCGCCCGGAAAAATTCCACTTCTTCAAGGAGGTTTCCTGGAATCTTGAAGTCATTGACTCGCTGATGAAGCAAGGGCATTCCAACGGGATGGAAAAGTTCCTCCTGGCGGAAAGCTTTTTCAGAAAAGGGGAAACGGACGGCGTGCGGGCGCATGGGATCGAAGACGCCGGATTGTACCGGAAGGACATCGATTTGTTTCGGGCGGTGGTCGGCCGGGGAGACGAACGGGAGGAATTTTTCAGGGGTATTCATGCGGCATTGCGAGACGCGGAACACCGCCGGTTGACCGGAGCGTTGCGGGCGTTTGTCAGATCGTGGCGGCGGTATGAGGAGTCGGACTCGAAAGACATTCTGGAATTTCTGAAAGTGCTTTGCAAATTTTCGGAGAGATTTCTGTCGCTGGATTTAAAAGATCCCGCCTGGCAGGACGAGTATCCCTCTCTGGTCCGGATCCTGAAAATGAAGGAATTGGAATCATCGCTGGATGTTTTGAGGGTCCGCGAAGAAGCGGATGCGCTGGAGGGGGCTTTGAAGGGGAAGGTGAACGGGAAATTGCTGAAAGCGTTCCGGAAGTTAAAGGCGCAAACCGGAACGGAAGCGGGCGAAAATCCCAGATTTCTTCTCGAGAAACTTTATGAGAGCGCGAAAGGCGGGATTGACTTCCGGCAGTATCCGAATTTTTCAAAATGGGCGGCACGGAAAAGTTTTTGGGCGGAAGTAAACGCCCAAGCGGTTTTTGATGAGACGGAAAAACTGGCGGACGCGATTCTTTCCCGGCTTGCCCGGGGGGAGGAAGAGAAGGAAACCATTTTGTTGATCCGTGACGTTTGGCTTACCGAAAAACTGCTCAGGCTGGATCTGATCCGGCGGGATTATGACCGGCTTACGGCGGATCGGGAGAGCCGGACGCCTTCGCGTCTTGCGGAAAGGATCGGCGAATTTCGGGGCGTGAAAACGGGAAAACTCGGGCTGCGGGCGGCCGGGGAGATGGACTCTGTTTTTGAGAATGCGGCCCGATTTTACGGTTTGGCCGTGAAGCGGGAAGAGGCGTTCCGGGAGAGGATTCTCGAAGCGATGCGGGAAGGGAAAAGAACGGGGGCCGCCGTTTTGACCGGAGGTTTTCACGCGCAGGGGCTTGAGACATGGGCGCGGGAAGCGGGAATTTCCTACGTATCGATTCAACCGAGGATTACCAAGGCGGAACAGGGAAGCGAGATTTATCTCAACGCGATGATGGGAGTTGCTCCGAAAATCGAGACTTCCGAAGCGATGCCGGCCGGAAATTTCATGCCGGCCGGGGATTTTGAAGCCATGTGGGGAGCGGCCGCCGCTACGGTTCGCGCCCGCGCGATTGAAGACGCGAAAGGGGCTGTTTTGCGAAGGCATCAGCCGGAACTTGCGGGAGCGGTCGCCGCGAGTCTTGGTGGCGTTCCGGAAGTACCCGGATTGACGGGGGATGAAATGCCCGGCGAACGGGATGAGAAGAACGGTCCCCAGTTTGGGATGAGGATCATGGCGTACGCATTTTATTTTGACGATCCTTCAGGCGTTGAACAAATAATCGCCGGGGACGAATCTTTCGGTCTGAGAGATCGTTTTGCGCTGCTTGCGATTTTGAACCGGCTGAACGGGAAAGATGACTTGAGCGTGACGGAACGAAAACAGATTTTTGCCCTTTCGGCCGCGGCGTTGTCGCAAACCCCCTATCGGGATCTTCTTGCCGATTTGTCCGGGATGACCGGAAAAGCGTTAGCCGGGGAGATGATCAAGATTCTTGAGCAGAAGGAGAAAACGGTGATCGCGGCTCGCGGCGCGAGTTTGGGCGAGGACTGGAGCGAAGTCGAGGCTTTTCTGAAACAGATTCCGCTGGCGGAAGGGCACGCGCATTTCGGAGGATCGATCCATCCGGAAGATTTGTGGTCTCTCGCGCTGATGAGAAACGACGTCCGCTGGGACGATTTGAATGTCGAACTGAGCAAGATCTTCGGCCAGCCGGTGGATTTGAACGGCCTCCTGAGCCGTGCCCGGCAAGTTAGAAAACAATTGGAGGAAGGAAAAGCCTCGGCGAGCCGGCAGGAGGAGCTTCAGAGTGAATTGCAAGGACTGAAAAATCAATTTACCCACTTTACGCAATATCGTCCGGAAAAGAAAGGGCATTTGGAAGATTTCGTGGTGGTCTATGAAGTGGCGGGGCGTCTTTCCAAAGGGTCTCCCGAAATTATCGAGGATGTCGCGCGAAGAATTGCGCTCCGGAACTACAAAGAAGGGGTCAGGCTTCTTGAACTCCGCACCTCCATGCCGCGGGAACAAGACGAGCAGAAACTGATCCAGCTGACACTTGAGAGGCTTCTCGCGACGATCCGGGGATTGCGTGCCGCGGAAAATGAGGTCAACACCCGCCTTTTGAACGACGAAGTCGGCCTTGAGACGAAAATTATCGTCACGATCGAGAAATATCACAGCATGGGGACAATTGCGAAGCAGGTGCAGGCCTTGCTTCATATCCTGGAATACTATTCGGCGCTCTATCCCGAACTCAGGGAATACGTGGTCGGGTTCGACGTCGCCAACGCGGAGCAATTGAAAGTTCCGCCGCATTTTGTTGATGTCTTCCGGCAGGTCAAGGATTACAACCGGCGGCGCGGCGAACGGGGGGAGCCCCAGCTTGGGCTCACATATCATGTCGGCGAGGATTTTGAAAATACGTCGATCGAAAGCGCGATCCGCCATGTGGACGAGGCGATTGAGCTGGGGATCAACCGGATCGGCCACGGGTTGGTCGTCGGAGTGGATGTCTCGCAGTTTTTGGGGACGGAGCGGCGGGAACATGTGAGCGAAAGGCTTTTTCAGATTTATTACGATCTCAAAGCGGCTAAATTCGACGCCTGGCGGCTCGGCAAAGCGGGGCTTGCGATTGATACGCGGAGATTGAAAAGGGAACTTCGCGGGTACCGGAAAAAATACAAGCAGGTGGACGGGGTAATTGCGCCGCTCATTTATTCGATTTTGCGAGGGGCTTCCGTTGATGCGGCGAAGGAACGGAGGCTTTTTTCGGAATTACTGCTGATGAGGGACGCTCCGCGCTATCAGGGCAGTTTTGTGACGATTCGCTACGATGAAGACGCCGTCCGGAACTTGGCGGCGCGGCAGAATTATGTCCTGAACCGGATCGCGGAGCGGGAGATTGTGATAGAGGCGAATCCGACCTCCAATGTGTTTATCGGACCGGTGGCGAGTTACGGAGATCATCCTTTGAGAAGGTTTTTGAGGCACAGCTTCCCGAACGGAACGACCGCGAGCGACGGGTTGGTCGGGAAGAAGCCGATCGTGACGATCAACACGGACGATTCGGGGATTTTCGGGACGAGTCTTTTCGAAGAATACGTGAACATTGCCAAGGCGGCGAGACTTTCGCCGGAAGAACTCCGAAGGGCGGCGGTGAGCGCGTTCAAATACCGTTTCAGCCACTTTCCTCTGCGCTTCCGGGAACAGATTCGCTCGGCGCTCGGTCCCGACGTCGAAAAAGAACTCGCCGGATATCAGATCGTGGAAACCGCATTCGGGAAAATTCAATTTACCCTGCCGTTTGAAACTCTGAGAGATCTTCGCGGGCAGTTGGATTCGGGGAAGGATTTCCCGGTGACCTTTGTTCTTCCGCCCGCGTTTTTCCGGGGAGGCATCAATTACGCCGATTTGGGATCGGTGTTGGAGTTTTTCGCGTTCACGATGCGGAGCGGTATCCGGATTAATCTCGTTCTGACTCAAGAGCAGATGGACGCCCTGAAAGGGTACCTTGAGCAGACGATGTTCGGAGTCGATTTTGAGTCGGCGGATTGGCAAACGTTTCGGAAAAGATGGGAAAGGGCTTTGGCGCAGCAAAGAGGACTGGCCCCGGATGCTCCGGAGATACTCGGCGAAATTTCCGCGGTTGAGGCAAGTATACGCGCGGCGCAGAATCTGTCCGCGGCGGGAAGCGGAAAAGGCCGGCGCCGCCTTTCCGATTTTGTGAATTTTATTCCTTTCGAAGAGAACAAGGTCAGGGTGCCGATGGTGGATGCGCGCCGGCCCGGCCGGGTTTTGGGCGAAGTGGAAATTATTCGCGCCGAACGGGATGAGGAAAGATTCACGGTGCGGGAAGTTTCCTATGTCGCGCCTTCATTTCCGGGGCAAGGTTATCGGCCGGTCGAGATTCCGGCTCCGGAAGAGCGCATCATCGACGTCGATTATCGCAGGCCATATCACGTTTCGGGAACTATCCCGCAGAGTGTTCGGGAACTGCTTGCCGGAGAGCTGAGGCCCCGTTTCGGTTATACGGTTTTGGATACCGGTGAAGCACCGGGAAGAGGGCATCGGATTCCGAGTTTTATCGTGTGGGTCGGGGGGAAGGGGATTCTGGTGGATCCGACTTTCGAAGCCCTTCAGAAAATAGAACTTTTGAATCTTACCAAAGACGATGTCCCGTATGTGCTTCTGACCAATAACCGCTTGGGGAAAGACAGCGCGCTTTTGAAATGGCTTTTTACGGGGAAGAAAACGACATTGCTGACGTCCTTTCCCGTGTATTTTGATTTCCTGAAACGGGCCGAGACCATTTTAGGGCAAGACATCGAACAGGCGGGATATGTCGATTTTGTGCCGCTGCTGGATTTTATGAAAAATCAACTTTCCCTGCCGGACGGGGAAAAAGTCAGCATCGAGATCCGGCATAATCCCACGCACTATCCTTCGATCGGATTCAAAATCGGGTATTCCCGGGGCAGGGTCTCCCGTGTGATCGGTTTTCCCGGGAGCTCGCAATTGAGCGCGTTGCGGGGATCGCCGGATTATCTCGGAGTCCTACGGGAGGAAGGCCTACGCGGCCGGGACCTGGCTCGCGTGATGTCCCGCTTCCGATATTTTTTCACGGACCCGGACGGCAATTTAAAGAGAAATATTTCAATCGTTACGGGGAGGCCGATGAAAACCGAAACGATTCTGCCTTCGGACGGGGAACTCCGCCGGAATTATTTCCTGCAGGTGGTGAGTCTCGTCTCTCTCCTTTCCGAAAAAAGCCAGAAGGAATTGCAGAGGATTCTCGAGACGGGAGCGATACGGGAATTCAAGCCTCAGGAGGTCATGATCGAACAGGGGACTTACGCGCGGGAAGGAAGTTCGGACTTCATCATCATTCTCTCGGGCGATGCCGCCGTGATTCAGAACGGGAAGGTGCTGGCGTATGTCCGGAAAGGGACGTCGGTCGGGGAACTGGCGCTTGTGACGGGCGAAAAACGCGGCGCCACGGTCCGGGCGATTTCGAAAGTAACGACGCTGACTTTGACGGCGGATCAGTTTGACCGGCTGATCCGGACGCCGGAAGCGGAAGAGCGAATCCGGCGAACCAGGGAAAACATCGGTTTTCTCGAGAAAATGCAGCAGAATCCCCGCCCCTACAATCCCTTCGAACCCCTAGGCTACAATGCCTTGGCGTATCTCGCGGCACGGGCCGAGCACCGTTCATTCAAGGCGGGAAGCGTGATCCTGAAGCAGGGTGACAAGGCGGAGAGTGTTTTCATTATCAAGAGAGGACGGGTCGGGGGCGAAAAAAGAATCAAGCGAAACGGAAAGACGGCGCGGGAAAAATTTTCCCTGAAGGAAGACGATTATTTCGGGGAGATCGCGCTCATGACGAAAGAAGGGGTCCGGACGGCGACGATTTCAGCCGAGACAGACGTCGAACTTCTTGAAATTCACCGAGACTTTTTCGAAAGCGTGCGGACCTTATGGCCGGAATTCAACCGGGTGATACAGGCGACGGCCGAGCGGCGGGATAAAAATCTTCCGGCAACTAAAGGCGCAAGCTTGGGGTCAAACCCAGGCGTGACCCCAATACGGGTTTTGATGCTGGATGATGACCAATCAACGCGTTCGGCTATAGAACTCGACCTTAATGACATGGGGGAAGTCAAGGGCGTTGCCGCAGCCGCTACCCGGGAGGAAGCCCTCGAAGCTTTTACCGCGGATGCGGAGGTCAATTTTATTCTAGTGGATTTTCAGCTTGGGAATTATGACACGGATCGAAGCGATAACGGCGTCCGGTTTTTGAGGCAGGCTTTTGAAACGCGCGATTTCACGGGTGCGGTGGTCATTTTATCGGGGGAAGATTCGGCCGTTATCGCCGAGCTTCAGAAATACCCGGATCTTTGGAGCCGATATCAAAAAGGGCAGATTTCCGTCCAATTGAAAGGGGCGGATGTCGGGAGACTCGAGGAAAGCGTCAAGGCCTTTTCAATGCGCGGGGAATATGGCGAAGCATCTGCTCCCGGAACGAGCGAAAAGGCGGCGGAAGGCGAAGAATCCGGGGAGCCGGCATGGGGGGAGACATTTTCTTTTCCTCCTCTTGAGATCACGCCCGAAGAATCGGGAATTGCGCCCGAAATAACCGCCCGCTACCGTGATTGCCATGTGATTATCGCCGACGATAAGCCGTTCATTCAGGATACGATTCGAAGCGTTGTCGGCGGGTTTTTCGACCATATCCACACCGTCGGGAGTGTGGATGAAGTCCTCGCGCAGGTGAAACAGCTGCGCGCCGAGGGGGTGCCGGATGAGAAAATCATCGTCCTTTGCGATTACGAATTCGGCTCCGAGCAGGAGGGGGGGGCGAGGAACCGGGACGGTTACGATGCCCTTCATTCTTTGCGAATGGGACCGGATGCCGCTTATGAGGGCGAAAAACTCGATTTTCGGGGGCCGTTTATTTTTGTCTCGGGCAGTGTTATTTCCAAAGACCAAATTACCGGTTATGACAGCGAGATCCGGGACATCCGTCCGGATGTTAAGAACCGCTACCGGTTCGATTATGCGCAGAAGGAAGTTGATGAAAAGTTCCATGTCGAGCTGCTGAGGAAAATTTACCGTCAGCTCGAAGAACCGTTCGATTTTAGCGCGCCGATTTTAGACGCCATGCCGAGGCGGCCCATGTCCAAGCCCGCCGATATCAGTTTCCTGAACGGCGGGGTGAGCGATGCCGCCGCGCGTTTCAGCATTTTTCTCCGGGAACTGAAGGGCCTGCTTGAAAAGGCCGGAAATCATCTTGAGGATCAGGGGATTGTCCGGCAGCTGAATCAATACCATGCGATGCTGCGGGACCTTCTGAATTTCAGAAATGTCGATCAGGGGCTTCCTTTTAACCGCCGGGTTCACAATTACAAAGGCCGTATTTTTGCGGCGGCCCAGCTTGCCTCCCGCATCGAACGGATAATTGCGGGACTCGGCGCGGAGGACCGCGAAACGTTTGCGGAATATTCCGGGGAACTCGGGCATCTTCGCCTTGCGATGGAGACGGCCGGCACGTACACGAAGAACCTTCTCAGGTTATCCGCGGTCGTGGGGGGCGTGAACCGTTCGGTGACCTTTGATGAATTTTTAAGGAATACCACAGGGGCGTTCATTGAGGATTACGGGGAAGAAGTAACCGTTGAAAGTCATTTCGACCGGGACGCGTTTTCGGGGATTGAGCTTCCTTACGGAATGATTTTTGTCGTAACGCAGATTTTGGCAAACGCCCTCGAGCAATATCGCGAGCGGAAACCCGAAGCGGTCAATCCGAAAATTTATTTCCGAATGAACGAAGCTCAAAATGAGGTATGGGTTGAGATTGAAGACGAAGCCGGCGGGATTCCGCCCGAAATCCTTCCCAGGCTTTTCAAAAGAACATTCACGACCAAAAAACACGGGACCGGTTACGGCCTTTACTGGGCCAAAAGGCTTATGGAAATGTTCGGGGGCAGTATTGAGGCGGAAAATGCCGGGCAGGGCGCGCGATTCCGTTTGAGATTGCCGCTTCGATGGAAGGAAAAAGTTCCCGCGGAAGAGGTCCCGGAGAAGCTTGCCGAAAAAGTGTTTCATGCTTTGCGAGCAAAGGGAATTCCCGAAGCCGACGAATTGGCACCGGTGATTGCGGGGGAAATTCGCGCCTATAGCCAACACGCTGCGCATTACGCCCGGTTGATGGAAGTTCAGGAGATAAGCCAAAGCGGTCATCAGGATGATTTCGAGGAAATGCTCAAGACGTTTCATGAAGTAATGTTTTATAAGAATTATCGCGACAGTATCTGGCGTTTGATTTTTGAAATGGGAGTGACGCAGGACGAGATTGAAAGCGTGCTGGTCTCGATGTTGCGGGCCACGGATGACCAGACGCTTAAAAAGAATTTGGAGGAAAGTCTTCTTAAAAGTCAAGTTTCCGTAGTCCTCGCCCAAAGTCGATGGAGCAGCAGGGAACCGGCGGGGATTCTTGTTCGCTCAAGAGCCAATGCGGAAAAAGGGATTGAAGAGGTTACCCCCGAAGCCCAAGTGCGGTTTCAAAGAACGCTGAGATTGGTTGGGTATATGGTCCACAAAATGGCGGGGACGGGGTTTCTTTTATGGCCCATGATCAAACGCCTTAGCGCGTCCGCGGAGACTAGTGAAAAACTTTACCGGATTTTTAATGAAGGACAGCATAGCGGTTATATGTGGTGGGTCCATGCCAATACGTCCTCCGATCAGCAATTTACGGGGTTTGAAACGGATCCCCTGATTGTGGAAAGGGCGGAGGGGTGGCTTGGCGCCATGAGAAGCCATGTCGAGATTTATGAAAAGATGCTTCGGGAGTTGTCGAATGTGGAGGCTTCTCAAAGGGATGAGGCGTATGAGGACCTTGTAAGGGTGCTGTCGGGGTTTTACGAAGACAGACGAGACCTTCTTCTTTTTTGCAGCGAGGGAAAATTGGTTGAAGAGAAACGGTTCTTTGGCGTTTCGGAGATTTTGGGCATGGGAAGATTCGGTTCTCAGGTTCGGCACATGGATGAACGCGGAAAATTTCATGCTGATGCGGATCCGGGACTGCGCCTTTGGGGAAAGGAATTTTTCATCGACAATATCTTTTTGAATATTTTCTGGAATGCCCCGAAAAACGAGGATTTTTATATCCATGCTGTTGAAGAGCAAGGGCAGACGGTATTTCGATTTACGTTTAAAGGCGCGATCGATCCCGAGACGATATTTGAGGTCAAGGAAGATCGCAATGCTCCGTGGCATCGCGGTGCGCTGATCCGGGATTTGGTCGAGGCCTGTGGCGGCACGATTGAAGCCCGAAACAGCGGCGAAAATGTCGAAATTACCATCCGCTTCCCGCTGCCGGCTGATGTGGGAGCTTCTTTGGGTGAACTTGCCGCGGATGACGCACGGGCGCTTGCCAAACATTTTCTCGGAATCGATCTGATGCGCTCGTTCGGATTCCCGCTTTCCGACGATCAGAAGGATGCGCGTTTGCGGCTCGGAAATTATGATGTCGGAAAATTAATTTCGGATTTTCTTGCTCTTCCCGCGGACGACCGGCGGTACGAATTGACGGTGATCGCGCTTATGTTGAACCGAAGCCTCCTTTCCTACGCGAAGCTGAGGGAGCTTTATTTTGACGGACGCCTTCAGTCCCAGCCGGGGAAAAGAAAAGATTTGATCAATATCCTCCGGCATATTCAGTTCGGAGTTCTTATGTTTAGCGGAGAAGCGGACGGCAACAATTTAACGATCAACCGGAGAACCTGGGAAGGACGGTTGGAGGCATCTTTTGAAGTGATTGACGGAGAACTTAGGCGATTTCGAGCGGGGCATCCCGGGGAAGCGATGACCATCGGTGATTTTGGGGTTTCCGACGGAACCGGCACCTATGAGATGGCTCTCCGGTACCGGGAAGAAAACGTTCGAGTCGTCGGTTACGATAAAGTTCTGAATTTCATCGTTCGCAAAAAAGGAAATATTACCTGTGTTTATGATCCGCAGGGGAAGATCCTCCAGTTGTTCGTGGGCCCGAACCTTCATGAGCCTACCGGCGAGGGGAGCTTGGAGTGGCTTGCGGGGCAGTTGGGAATGTTTTTTGATTATCCGGAAACGGAAGAGACGGATACTCGGATCATAAGCCTGATCAATCCTGAGGCGGAGGAGTTTGCCCGGGAAAATCCCGACCGTCTTGCGTTTGCGGAGCATGATGTTTTCCAACCCCTTGCGCCGCGGCATGATTTTGTCCGAGTGGCCGGTCTTTTGATGAGAGGGAAATACAGCTATTTTTCGGATGAGAAAATTAAATCCGCTTTGAGCCGGATTGGGAATGTCCTTCCGGAAGGGGGCGCTCTTTTGAACGGGACTTTCTGGGACGGCGGAAGCCAGTATGATCTTTTCCGGAGAGAAGGAAACCGGCTTCGCCTTGAAAATTCTCAAGGGTACTGGGATTTCGATGGCTGGGAGGAAATCGGTCTGGCTGCTGAGGCTTCAAGCTTGGGGCAGGAGGAGAGAGAGGGACAGTCCCTGGGAGGAGAAGACCAGCGTAGACAAAAGGCACAGGATTATCTCGAATTTCTCGGCGCTGATTTTTCCCGGCCTCAGCCCGGGAGGGCTCCTGCCTTGCTCCCGCTCGCGATGAGAAGAGGTCCCGCATCTCCGGAGGAGACTTTTGAACAGTTTGAAACGCGGATGGTTCCGAAAATTCAGACGCTTGCCCGTACGCTGAAGGTTGCCGTCGGGATTCATGTGATGCCGGCGCGGGATATGGCCGGCCTGCTTGAAGATGCGTTTGACGGGCATGTTTATGTGATCGAGCCTGAATTAATGAGAAAGGCAAAAATTGCCACCAATCGCGCGGCCGCGAAGAATTTTCTGAAGGGAATGCTCTATGTGCTTGGCGCCAATACGATTGGATTTGGTTTTAAATCGGCAAAGGGAACTCCTTCGGTGCCGCTTACCTTGTTTATAAAGCATCATTCGCCGGAGGGGTATCTTCAGATTATTCGGTCTGGGACTTTTTCCGTCTCACCCCACGATCCGACGGGTTATTTTTTGAAAGGCGAGCACTCTTTCCTTGATTCCCGGTGGCCCGTTCTTTTTGAGGACCGGTTGCTTGGGCTGATTCAATGGCAGTTTGAAGAAATCGACGGGAGACCGGGAACTTCGTTTGAGTGGAAAGTGATTGAGCGGTATGTTGACAAACTTCTTGAAATCGCGGGACACGCGGCTGCCGAAGGCGCCAGCCTCGGCAATCAGGCGTTTTCCGACGAAGAAATAGCGGGGCTTAAATTCACCTGGAGCCGTTGGGTTCCTGTCCCGGCGAGGGAAAAGATCGCGGGATTAGTCAGAGAAAACCGGTTGGGCCTTGATTTGGCCGCTGATGCCGTGACGTCCATCCGGGTTGATTATGCGGGGGATGAAAAAAGCCAACTGGCTGAGATATTGCACGATGACCGGCAGAGACATAGCTATTTTTCCTACACTGACCGGGAAGGGACTAAATATACCTACCCCGCGCCATATCCGAGGGATACCCGTAATCAGAAGGCCCGCTTCATGATCGACCGGCTGGGGCAGATGGAAGAGCACCGGGAGGCGGCGAAAGATTTTGCCAAGTTATGGCGGGACCCCGCGCAGCGGAACACGACATTTCCCCGCCTGCTTCAGGTTTATCACAGCATTATGCAGACGATTGCGGGAAGAAATCTTGTCTCCAGCCGGGAAGTGCAAAGATATTCAATCCGCATTTTCCGGAAAAAGGAACCGGCGATCGAATTAGAACTCGCGTTCCGGCCGGAAGCCCGGATTCAGCTTTTGCGGGCCGACGGGACTTGGCGCGATGTCGGAATGGCGGCATCGGCTGCCGCCGAAGAAGATCCGCTGGAGGTCCGGATCCGGCAGATCGAGCATGAGTTGGAATCGGAACGCGGCTATGTCGCGAAATACGGAAAATTCGCGGCGGATATCCGAAAGGTTACGGAAAAAATTAAACGGCTTAATGTTTTATTTTCCGATGAATTGGATTCCGATATCGTGCGCCTAAAAGAAATTTCCTCCGACTTTAGCGGCGCGATTTTGCCGGTCCGGAAAGAAATAAAAAAGAAATTGGACGAAGCGATTACGAATTTGGAAACCAGCGTGCCGTCGTCGGCAATTGACCCGTTGGAAGAAGCCGCCGGAATGCTGGATGGCGAAGCCAACCGGTTGGCAGGGATCATTGCCAGCCTTGAAATTCAATTGAGGGAAAAGCTCGGGGAACGGGAATTGAGGCGGGCCGGCACGACCGGAGATTCCGGGACAAGTTCCGCCCAGTCGCTCGGTGCGACGGAAACGATGCTGCCGGTTCTTTTGGGGGCAATCGCGGCGGGAGGGCTTTTTTATCTTCACCGGAAAGTCGCAAAAAGAGCGGAAGTGAAAGAAACCCCGGCGCAGAGATTGCGGCGGCATCGGGCCGCTCAGCAATGGCAGGACATGCCCATTCCGGCGGAAGGGATCAAACGCATGACCGCCGCTCAACTGGATATTATGAGACAAGATGATTTGCGGCGGACGTTGCTCGGGGAAAATCCCCGGGCGCGAGAGTTTGAGAATTTGAAGCCCGAGATTTCATTTGCCTGGCAGAGAGTATGGACGACTTCTCTGGCCGTAGCGGGATTGATTGGCATTGCAACGGCGCTGTTTTATCTCGCCGATAATGTTTTGCTGTTTTTAGGGGCGGTTTCTCTCGCCGTTTTTGCGCTTGTTCCTGAACCGGAAGGTAAAAAAGAGTCGGAAGGGGGAACTGCCTATCTTCATTCCGAAGCCACTGAACAGAAGGGCGCCAGTCTTGGCGAACTGGAAAACGAATTGGAAAAGCATATCAATGAGGGCCGGCCTTTCCGGGAACCTTTACTTGATTTGTTGGCGCAAAAACTGGCTGATCCCCGGTATGTCGCCCGGACTTTGAAAGTTCTCATGCCGCAAGCCCAGATCGATGATTCTTCCGAAATAAAAGTTTTCATTGAAAATATCGAACCACGGGGAGGTTCGTCCCGCGATCTGATTCCGGTTCGCGTTGAGGCGGGCGGTCAATCTTACCGAATCGGGTTTTTTGCGGGACAAATGCCGCCGATTCAGTTGGAAATGGCCCGGAAACTGACGGAGGCCGGATCGGGCCCCCGAGTTGCCGGGTTTGTTCCTGTTTCCGGGAACTCTCAGTACGGAATTTTGCCCGCTCAATGGATTTACGGCCGGACGCTTCGCCAGCTTCTTAACGACGGCGACTGGGAACTTGCCTACGAGGCCCTTCTGATCGAAGAACTGGATGCCAAGCGCCTTCCTTATCGCATCACCGACGTAAGGGAAAATTTAAACAACATCATGCGCGAAGAAATTACCGGGAACGTTTATGTTACGGATCCCGGAATTACGGAAGTGCCTCACAAGAACGATTCGCTTTATGAAGCCTTTGACCGGGTTAAATCCGGTATCGCTGATTTCAATGCCGGCAAGGCAAGAAGTCTTGCGGGAATTACGTTGAGAGTTGTGCGGAAATATTACGAAGATAATCCGCCCGAGGCGATCCGGTTTTTGGAAGCCGAGATCGCGACGTTCGAACAAGAGCTGATCCCTTTCAATTTCCCAGGCGCAAGTTTGCGGCATATTTTTCCCCAGCCCTTCGCGTTCATGGAAACGCTCAAGGCGGGTTTGGAAGAAATGCGGCGGTCTGCTTCGAGCTTGGGAGAGAAATCCATCGAAGGGGGGCCGGTTCCCGGGGTGACGCATGATGTGCGGAAAAATCTTGCGGCCAAGCTGGACCGGGCGCTGGGAGGACGTTACGAAATTCGGCATACGACTTTCTCGACGATCGATATCGCTCATCAAAATTCCGGCAAGGGGTACGCGATCCGGGATTTCTTTTCGATGGGGAATTATGATTTGGGCCTTTATTTCGGGGACGAGTTCTACAAGAATTCCGAGCTGACCGGGAATGACCATTCGATTATCGAGGCTAAACTGGATCTGGAAAAACGGGGGAAACGGCTGATTCTTTTTTCGGTTGATACGAATCCGGAGATGCGCTCAGAAGAGGCGAAAGCGAATACTCTTTGGATCGGTTCGGGTCCGGAAGCGACAAGGAGGGTTCTTGCTCAGATTTTAGAAGCGCTTGAATCGGGAGAGAAGAGCGTGGTGATTTGGGGTAAGGGAATGGATTCAAACCGGAGTGTGGAAATCGATCTGAGGATGCTTGTCCGGAAAGGGATGGTGGCCTCCGATATTGACGGGACCCTCTTTGAGAATTGGGGGGAGGGTTTTTCTTCTCCGACCAAAATGCGGAATGTGTTCATGAAAATGCTCAAGCGGGTACCGGTTGCGATTATTTCCGGTAATTCCAGGATTGAACAGAAACGGCGGATCGGTGATCCGATGATACAACTGGCTTCCGCCGTTTCGAGATTAACGCTTTATCTGAACGAAGGAACGATGCGTATGCGTTTTGACGATTCCGGCCGGGAGATCCTTGAAGATATCCTTCCGAAAATTCCTTTGGAAGATATCCGAACCGTTCAAGCGGTTCTCCGGGAGGAAGCCCAGGAGAATTTCGGTCTCAGTCCGGAGGAGGTCTCCGCATGGCTGAAGTGGCTGAGTTTCAACGGGGAATACGGCATTCGCACGGATTATTTCCCCAATGTCCATTTTATTCCCTGGGTCCGGTCGGGGAAACAATATAATCCGGCAATTGTCGGTATCGACCGGGTCCGGAACGCTTTGAGGCGGAAGAGGCCGCTTGTGATTACGGAACCTTATATTGAATCTCATAATGCCGCCCGGCTCAGCGTGAAATTTTTTCCCGGAGAGCTGCCTTTACCGTCGGCCAACAGCATGGGGGGCGGAGATCGGGAGGGGATTTCCCGGCGGCAGGTCGACATGGATGGTTACGACGAGATTTATTTCAGCATCCAACCGGTCAGAGGCGAGACGGCGGTTGAACAGCTTGAGGACTGTCTCGGTCAAGTGAAAGCGGCCCTCGCGGCACGGGGATTGAATCTCTCGAATGTGATGACGCAGAATGTTTTTATCCGGGCGGAAGATGACGCGAATCATTTCACGGAGAAATACGCCATGCAAAAGGTGCTTGAAGATTTTTACGGTGAATCGATGCCGCCGGTGAATTTTATCGGCCAGCATCCGGCTGACGGCGAAAAAGTCACGACGGAATTTATCGTGCTGGTCCCGAAGAAAGAATCGGTGTCGATTGAGTCGAAATCGTATTCCCGTGACGGCGGGACTTACCATTACAAGGTGGTTGAGCAGGACGGAGCAAAGTGGGTTTATGCGGGCGGGATTCAGGATGAAACGGCAACCGGAACTTACGAGGCCTCGCAAGCTTCATTCGTGATCATGAACGGTATTCTTCAGGCGGAAGGATTGACTTTTTCCGATGTCGTGCGCCAGTGGAATTATATCGAAGACATCGTCGGGCTCGACGGGGAGCGTCAAAAATATCAGATCTTTAACGATGTACGCGCTTCATGGTATGCGGCGGCAAGTTTTACGAACGGATATCCTGCGGCGACCGGAATCGGGACGAGCACCGGCGGCGTGGTTCTTGCTTTTACCGCTTTCGGAAGTGCGCGCGACGATTCGAAAGTGGTTCCGATCAAAAATCCCCAGCAGATTGATGCCCATCGGTACACTCAGGAGGTCTTGGTCGGTGTCGCGGTTGATGCGCAGAAACAAAAGGCGACCCCGAAATTTGAGCGGGCCAAGGCGGTAGTGGACGGAGGGGACGTGACGCTGTTCATCTCGGGAACGGCTGGAATTCGAGGCCAGCAGACGGTGGCCGGAGGAATAGAAGAGCAAACGGAAATTATGATCGAAAATATCGAAGCCCTGATTTCCCGGGAGAATCTTGAGGCCCACGGCATTCGTGCCGGCGCGACGCTGCGTGATGTGGCCCAGATTCGTGTTTACGTGAAACAGCCGGAGCATATGGAAGCGGTGAAAAAGATTTGCTCGGACCGATTTCCGGGAATTCCGGCTTTGTTTCTGATTGCGGACGTCTGCCGCCCGAATCTTCTGGTTGAGATGGAAGGAATTGCGTTTACCAAAACCGACAGCGCGGCTTCTCTCGGAAAATATCTCTATCCCGAGCTTTTGGTCGAGATGCCTTACGTGGAGAAACCGTTCAAGAATGAATTGTTCAGGGGCGCGGATGTTTTCCGTTTGATGATATTCAGCCTTCCCGCGATTATTTTAAGCGGGATCATTTCCGCTGTTCTTTGGGTTGATTTGCGCGGGTCAGGACAAAGCATTATTTTCAGGCAGGAGAGGGCCGGTTTTAAAGGGAAGGTTTTTAGGGCTTTTAAGTTCAGGACAATGGATGAAAACCGGAATTCCACCCGCTTTCAGAAGTTTTTGAGACGGACCGGACTCGATGAATTGCCTCAGCTCCTGAATGTTCTAAAAGGAGAGATGTCAATTTCCGGCCCCCGCCCGCTTCCTCTTGAAGAAGTGAACAAGGATTATGTCAGACAAGTCTTGTTTCTGAGGCGGCCGGGATTTATCGACAATCTTTCCGCGGAAATGGGGCCGGACCGGGGATCCCGGACATGGACGATTGAGCAGGAAATCGAGTGGGCGTTGGCCGAGGTGGAAACTTGGAAGGCGTTGGGCTGGCGCTACATTCCGGTGCTTACGCTTAAAGCTTTGCGAACGATTTTCAAAAAAATACCGCGGCCTCAATCCGAAAAAAATCCGGCAGCGGGAGAATCTGCGGCTATGCCGGGTGAGGCAAGCGAACAATCGGAAGAAATAACCCGGTTGCTCAGCTCGATTTTTGGAGAGATAGCGGCGGATGCGCCTTTGGAGGAAGCGGCGAACGCTGTTTTCAACCATCCCCGGTTCGGTGACATCATTGAATATATCGGGACTTTTGAGAATGTGCGGAAAGTGCTTCCCGGTTTTGCGGGTTTGCATATTGCCATGCCTCTTGTTTTGGCCGAGACGCGTATGCTTCCGGCTGAGCTGGATGTGAGGGCGAAAAAAATAGCGGATGATCCTGAGCTGATGGCGCTGTTTCAGGAGCTTGGTTATCAAAGCATGTATAAAACAAAATTGCAGGAAGCGCTGCTTGTTTCGGATGACGCGTATCGGGCCGTTAAATCGTTTCTTCGGAAGGAGAACGGAAGGCGGGTCCTGCAGGAGAAACGTACCGGTCAAGCCATCGCCATATTTTTATCCGCCAGAAAAACCCGGGAAGCGGCCTGCGCGTTTCTGGAAGCGATGAATCCCGGAGAAGTGGGACTGGCCGACGAGAAAGGATTGTGGCTGCTGACAAAGGAATCCGAGCTGCTCAGCCAATTTTGGTATTTTCTCGCTCCTGTTTATGAAAGATTAAAGGCGCGGGGGTATGATTCCGAAGAAGCGGGAGAGAGGCTTGTCCGATTTTGCCGGCATTACCAGGACATTCAGGATGTCGTTTGGATACCGTTCGGTCAATACGAGTGGGAAGACTGGATATACGAAAAAACCGGCTCATTGGAGATGAATATCGATGAGCCTGCTATTGGCGCGATTGTTGATAAGTTGGAGGAGATTATTGCGCAATCAGGAAGCGGTGATGCTATGACGGCGCAGAGTCTTGGAGCATCGGACGAACCGGAATCGGCTCGCGATCAAGAAGGAATAGAACGGGCGATTCCGGGGGCCGTTTGGGACTTTGGTAAATTGCAGGCTCAGTTTTTCCGCAATCTGGCGGAGATAGAGGAATTCATTCTTCTGACCGGATTTTCTCATCCCGCTTCGATGGAGCCGGTTCCCGGTTTTTCATTCGGATCCGTTTCGGGAGAAACCGCTTTTGAGTGGGAGGGGGAGGATAAGCATTCGGTACGTTTCGATCCGGGCAGACTGCTTGCGTCAGGGGAGGAACGGGCGGATGAGATTTGGTGGGATGCGTACGGCGAGTGGTATGAGGAGGCTCTTGCGAGGGAATTCCAGCATTCGTACGACCATGAACCGTCTTACCCGTATTCTCCGGAAGATTTGGCCGGTATGTCCGGCGATATACTGAAAAAAATGAAGTCAGCCGGAGTGGAATTTCGCGGGAAGTCGGTTTTGGATATCGGGACCGGCAGCGGAATCGTGGGCTTTGCCGCGGCGCAGGATGGCGCAAGCGAGATCTACGGAACGGATCCTTGCGCCGGCGCTTTGGATGAAGCGCGCGCGAACGCCCGGAAAATGGGACTGGCCGTCACTTATTTGCCGCTTTCCGCCGATCAGATCGATGGCGTGGGAAGAAAATTCGCGCTGGTCATCGAAAGAAATGTTTTCAAGTATCTTCCACCCAAGCTTCGGGCCAGGGCGATTGCGAAAGCTTTCGACAGGCTGGAACCCGGAGGCGAGCTGGTCCTTTATGAAAATGTGAGGGGGCTGAGGACCGAATGGACTCGAAGGCAATGGCGGGAGTTTATGGAGCAAGCCGGCTATGATGAGGGGAATGTTCAGATGCTTTCGGGATATGATCCGTCTATTTTGGATAATTATAATCCGATGTATTCTGTATCTCCCGACGCGTACATCGTGAAAATCCGGAAATCCGAACGGGGTGCCAGTCTCGGCGCGGACGAAGAATTGGAAGAGATCCGCGTGACTGCGGTTCGCCGGGTGGAGGAAGCTTATCAGGAGGCTTTGGGAAGGATTCGGAGCGATTGGAACCGATTGAGAATAGAAAGATGGCGGGAAAAAACCTTGGGATGGGTGAACCAAGTTGTTGATCAAGAGAAGGCCGAATCGAAGGGGGGAAGGCTTTCGAGAATATTCCGCAGATGGTTCGGGTTGGATCCGGCGAGTTTTGTCCGGCAATCAATGGACGATATCCTTCCGGGATATTTGGAGTATTTTAACGAAGTGGCGCAGGGAGAAATTTCGCATGGCGAACCGCAGGAGACTTCTGCCGTGCTATGGCCGGCCGCGGAAGCGCAAGTCCGCGCGCTCGGCGAAAAGTACGGCACGGATGTTTCGGGGTTTTTGGAAAGATTGATCGGCGGGATGGAGCAGGTGTTGAAGCCGAAACGGAAAATGCGATTGATCCGGGATACTCAGCGCGGATTGACTCATGCGGCGGAAATCACGGATTGGGTGCTTTCGGCGGCCCGGGATGAACATCCGGATGTGGACCGGGAGGTTTTAATTGCGGGAGCGTGGCTGCATGACGTCGGAAAGGGAAGCTCACAGCATGAATCCAAGGCGGCCAGAAAAGCCGGGGAAATTCTTTTATTGCTGGGATGGCCCGAGGACCGTGTTCGAAAGGTTCAACATGTTGTCATGACTCATCGTTGGCCCAGAGGGGAAGGGGGAGCCCCTTCCACGGTTGAGGCCCGGCTCGTGAGGGATTTCGATAAATTATTTCCGGTTTTGGGGATGAGGGGGCTTGTCGAGTCCAAGGAAAACTATAGCCGGGCCCTTGAAGTCAGCGATAAATTTTATGATCCCTCTTATTTTGACGGCAGTGACAATCAGGTTGCGGGCCGATTGAAAGTCTTGACCGGGGAAGGCGATACCGGTTCCGTTTCCAACGATATTCTGAATCAGATTTTATTAAAAACGGTTCTTCTTTACGGCGAAAACGCGCCCGTGAGCGATGTCGGGAAAAAGAAATTCGCGGAAGCGCGTGTTTTTGAGACTTTGATTGCGTTGATATCGGAGAAAGAACCCGACGCGGCGATCCGGGAGGAAATATTCGATACGGTGGATAAGACGCTGGAGGCCTATGCCGGTACGTTTCGGGAGAGCGACAGGGGTTTCGCTCAGCGGATTTTGGACGACTGGCGAACGGCGTTGCGGGAAACCGGGGTGCGGGCTTCGAGTTTGGGGACCGGTTTAAAAGCGACGGATGTCTACGGAGATTTTTACCGGCAAATCCGGGAAAGTGTTTTGGATATTTCTGAAATTACGGAAGCGGATCTGGCGCGGTCCCGGAATTTTCTGGGAGAAGACGGAAAGCTCAAAAGCCGGGAAGACCGCCGCTCAAACGGCACTTTCGGGATTACGGAAGTTTATTTCCTCTCCGAATCGGAGACGCGGATCCGCATGGCAGCGTTTCAGCAGGTATTAAAAAGGGAGTTTGGCGATAAAATTTATCTCGTGAACGAAGATAAATTGCATTTCACGTCTCAGGGGCTGGAAATTCAATGGGAAGATCAGTCGGCCAGCACTACACGGGAATTGGCTATGCATCAGGATCTCGCGGCAATCAATCCTAATCAGGGTGCGTTGGCGGAAGTCAGGAAGCGGGCACGGGAGATCCCGACCCGGGCCGTCAGTATGCAGGTCGCGAAAGTAAATTGGAATCCTTCGATCGGGATTTTTTGGGAATTAAGGCCTTATCTTGAGGAAGGCGAGGAGGATCCGATCATGAGCCGGCGCGCGGCATGGAATTTGCCTCAGCCCAGGCCTCCGCATGTGACGGCGGCTTATTTTACGCAGCCATTCAATTCCGAAGAGATTTCGCGCCTGCGGGCATTGATCGCGCAATACCAACAACCCGGTTATTTTGGCGATATTGACGTGAATGAGTTGCAGGTGATCGGGTATGAGGATTATTCATTCAATGCCGGTTATCGTGTCTTGAAAACGGTTCCGTTAAAGCCGGGCACTGAGGAAACCGAAAGCGTGATAAGAAAATTAATTTCCGATGCAACGGCTCTCGAAATCCGAAGGCCGGTCCGGACGATTCTGGTGGCCGAAGACGATCCCCGGTACCGTGCCGTGTACGAAAAGGGTTTTGAGCTTTTTGCGGACCGGAATATCCGTGTCATTTACGCACAGGACGGGAAAAAGGCTTTTGATTACTTGAAAGAACATCCCGATGAAATTGATTTGCTGATTACCGATCGCGGATTACCGTACATTCCGGGAGATTTTCTTATGAGAGACGCCAGGAGTTTTTCGGGACGGAACATTCCGGTTTTCTTTGTCAGCGCCGCGGATGAATTTACCTCCCGTCAGCTTGAACAGCATGGAAATGTGATCCAGCTTCACAAGAAATATTTTTCACCCGAAACTTTTGCCGCGGTGATGAAAGTGATTTTGGCGGCAGATACCGGTGCTTTGGGCCATGGGCGCTCGTTGGGCGCGGAGGATGAGAGAACGGAAGCGATTGATTTGGAAGATGAAGCGAGAGCTTATTCAAAGCGGACGGGGAGGGCGGAGCCCGAGGCTGTTGCCGCCGTTGCCGAGCAGGTGACGTTTAGGATTTACTATGTCGAAGGGAAAACGGTGGCGCAATTCTATAAAAGGAAACTCGGGCTGACCGGGGAAGAAGCCCTTCGGGCGGTGAGTAAAGCGGTCCGATCGTTTAACGGCGGGATTTTAACGGAACCGATTTTGAAGAAACTGGGGGCCGATCCGGCCGGGAATCCGGTTCCGGTGATTGCCTATGTGGACGGCTTTCTGACGAAAGAGACCGCCGAAAAATTTTCTCAGGCGATGAAGCCGGGCGATTTCTTCCTTGCGGTATGGAACGGACGGCTGAATCGGAACAAAATTCCCGCCGCCGTTGAAGCGCTTTTTAACGCCCGGCATTTCAAAACCGAAGCGTTGCGGGAGGAATTGGCCGATACGGTCGGCGTGACTTCCCGCCTCGGGAAGTTCAGCGAACCGCCCGTAATTTTCAGCTCGACGACCAGGGAAGACGGACTGGAACTGAATCTCGGACGGTCGGAACTCCGGATCAAATTCAACGTGCGGGAACTTGAAGAGAACGGAATCGATCTGGGGCAGGCGATCGCGCTTGTGAAACAGATTGCCGACGACCCCCAAAATGCGGCGCGTTTCTTGGATGAAATGGGAGTTTCCCGGGAAGGCGACTGCCGGATTGTCGGGAAAAATTTTGCCAGGTTTATCGAGACGTTCTGGAATGAATATTCGGCGGGAGAGGCCGTGAGGATCGCGGCTTAACGGATCGAGGCGCTTTGCGTTTGCCTTGTCTCGACAAATTCCAAAAGATGCTTGGCCCAGGTGTTCAGAATTTCCTCGGCATGCGTGAAGGGATCCACGTAACTTCCGATAAAAATCGATTTCAGATCAAAATTCCCCCGCCTCCGCTCGACGGTAGTGGCCAACAGCTTACCGGTGGCGCCGTCCGTCATTTTGGCTTCAAACGAAGCGCTTCCGGAAGAATTGATCACGAGACTGAGAAACGGGATCGGGATCAGTAGGACCGCCCAGTTCAGGAGAATATTTGCTTTGGTTGCGGAGGTGATGGCCGGGCTGATGACGAGTGTCCGTTCGTCGGCTTTTGCCGCCGCATGGATGACGAGAAATTTTTCCGCAAACACGCATTCGATGTCGGATGAAAAAAGCAGCGCGAGACGGTCGATGTCCGCGAGTTCCAATTCAGCCTTTTTTTCCGGGTCGAAAAATTTTATGTTGGTCGGAGTGACCTTGACTTTCGTGTATTTGCTGAAATTGGCCGCCGGATCGAAAAATTCCTCTTTGAAGTCCACTCCGCTTTGGAGGGGAGTGTAATTTTCGAGAAAACCGGAATGGGAAGCTATCGAAGCGCAGGAGTTGAGAAATAGCAGCGCGACGATCAAAAAATACACGGCGTGACTTTTAGCGATTTTCTTCATGTGAATTATCCTTGAGACGGACATCACTTTATCACTTTATGATTTTTACGGCAAGGAGAAGTGTAAGAAGAGGAGGAAAGCGACAGGCTTGCTTTCGTTACGTAACATTCGAAAGTTCTATAAGATTTCTAATGTAAGCTTCGGCAAATCTACTTCCACGACCGACGGTTCGTCCGCTCCAGCGGCGTCCGACCGTCTGCACTCTCACCGTTTGGACCGGGACTTCGCCCCGGACCAAGCTCCAAACGGTTGCGAGAGCTCGTTTCAGCTAGATTTGCCGAACCTAAAAAGCTCTGCTTCAAACACACGAAAACCGCATATTACTATTTAGCGTTTTCTTGGGGAATTAAGAGTTAAAAGCAATTTTCTAAGAAGGATAATACGCTTCAGCAAGCCTGTCGCTTTGTAATGGTAAAAGAGTTTTTAGGCCATTCGCTCTCAAATGCGCGGGGGATTAAAATAAGAGAAGTTAGGTGAGGGGACAGGGAATTTCCGGCCTCTTATTTAGATATGGAATTTTCGGGACAAAAGGTTATGATAAAAACCAGGTGGTTCAAAAATGAAAACATCGAAAAAAGCCAGGAAGGTTTTTGCCGCCGGATTGTTTTTTTGCTTTTTGTTCGCGCCGGTTCTTCGGGCGGATGACCGGGACGCCGCCGCTCGGGAGGCAATGCGGACCATGGACAGTCTCCAGGAGAAAACGTTTGTTTCCGGATTTGATGCGACGACTCGAAGGCAAATGAAGCGCGAAGGGCTGGAAGACGAAGCCCGGCAATTATTGAAAAAAGGGAAGTACGATGAAGCCATTGCCCGGTATGAAACGGCCACGGACCCTTCCGTTTTGAATTATGAAAACGAGAAGTCTTCGGCTCTCTGGGGGATGCTGAATGCCTATCAATTGAAAAGGGATTTTGACGGCGCTCTCAAAATTCTCCGATGGTTTCTTGCCCGTGAGCCGGAAAAGGAGATCTATCCGGAAAAGAGGCAGGAATTGGAAGCGCTTTTGAATGCCGGGCTCAATCAGTCGGATCGTCCGGTCGAGGATTATATCAGGCATCTTCGGCGGACCTATCCCCGGGATCTCCCTCCCCACGGGAGGGATCCGTATTTGTGCGGGAGGTTGATTTATCTTTACGATTATGCGGGAGACGCCGCAGGCGGGCTTGAATTTGTCGAAACGGTTCTTGCCGGCGGGAAGCTCAAACGGAAAGAGAAGCGGGAGTACCTGAAAGTAAAAGAAGCGTTTCAAAATGAGAAATCCGAAAAAACGCGCGGGCAGGCGATTCAGGTTTTAGTGCATTCGGATTATTTTCCGTTATGAAAAATTTCCTCGTAACCTTTGAAGGATGACAATAATGGCGGACATTAAGACGATCCGACGAAAGTTGATTTTGGGATGTGAAACCGTTTTGGATGCCCGGACTTTGAAAGTCGGAGGATCCTGGAACGGCTGGAATTTTTGGGGGCTATTCAAGCAAGTTTATGACCCCCGTTCGCTCGAGTTTTTTTACGGGCAAACTAAACGGTTTGCTTCGCCCGTTATGCTGGATATCGGTGCCAGTACCGGTTCTTTCTGCCTTTTACCCCTGCTGAATCAGGAGCTGACCTGTTATGCTTTCGAACCGATCCCTTCGATTTTTGAGATTTTATCGAACAATGTCCGTCTCAACCGGTTGGCGGATTCTGTCAAGATCTATAACCTTGCGCTTTGGCATCGGGAGGGGACTGCCCGCCTTAAAGTCCCTGTCAAAAAATCATGCAGCGGGCTTTCTTGCCTGGGAGGGAATCCAAAACGGTTCCGGGAATACGAGGAAATCGAGGTGAAGACGACCACTCTGGATCGATTTTTCTCGGAATCGGGGATCCGAAAAGTGGATTTGATTAAGATCGACACCGAAGGATGCGAGAAATACGTGCTTCTCGGCGGCGAAAAGACAATCAAAACTTTCCTTCCGGATCTTTACCTGGAACTTTCGATCGCGAACATGAGCCAGTTTAACTATGCCCCCGAAGATCTTTACGCGCTTCTGGCTTCATGGGGCTATCAACCGTGTTCGGAGCTGCAAGGGGAGGACCAGCTTTTCCGGCATTTATCGAAAATCGAAAACGGTCTTTCGGAGAAGAAATAAAATCAGCGGTGCACGCGGACGCCGATTTTAGGGCAGACCGCATTCAGTCGGCAGACGGAACAGCGCGGGGAAACGGGGTTGCAGATATTTTGTCCGAACGCCACAAGAAGGTCGTTGTATTCAATCCAATATTCCTGAGGAAGGACCTTGTAAAGCGCGAATTCCGTTTCTTCCGGGGCCCGGGTCCTGACCAGCCCCCAGCGGTTTGAAATCCGGTGAACATGCGTGTCGACGCAAATACCTTTTTTCCGGAACGCGAGCGTGATCACGAGATTGGCGGTTTTTCGCCCGACCCCTTTTAAGGTCATCAACTCTTCCAGCGTTTCGGGGACTTTCCCGCCGAATTTTTCGAGTAAAACGTCGCAGAGGGAAAGAATGCTTTTGGCTTTCGTTCTGTAAAATCCGGCCGGATAGATTGCCTTTTCGATATCGGAGACGGAGAGCCGCGTTATTTTTCCCGGTGTGTCGGCAAGACGGAAGAGCCGTTCCGATGCCCGCCTTGTCGTTTCGTCTTTTGTGCGCGCGCTGATGACGGTGGAAATCAGGATTTTAAAAGGATCGTTTGTCTCTTCGGCAAGCTTCGTGACAATCGGAACGATCCAGTCTTTTCGCCATCTTCTGAGCGTGCTTATCGCCGAGTCAATCGGTATTTTCTTCTTTTGCATAAGGGGTCTTAACCTCTTCGGGGCATCATAAGAAAATGCGTTGGGGAAGACAATAGCTTTTTTATCCGTTCAGCCGCGAAAACGATATGAGATTTCTAATTCCCCGCTAGACATTTCCTGAGGCTTGAATAGAATGTCATCTTAATTGACTTTAAATAAAGTTTATATTAATCAAGCCGAAGAATCTAATAAATGGTCTTGCCCAAAATAGTTAGAATAAAAAAGCCCGCAAGCGCACTCGTTGCGAGTGTCCTGGTTGTCTCTTTGTTTTTCAGTCCGTCTCTTTTTGCCGATCCGGCGGTTCAACCCGACAGCGAAACTCTTTTGAGGGATACTTTCTATCTGAACCAGGATGTGAAACTCAAGCGGGAAGTGTTTGAGGTGGAAGGTTTCTTCCTGGTTCCTCAGCCGGCTCCGGATTGGAATTCGAGTTTTTCCATTATCACCAGCGCGAAGGGCAATATCATCACCACCCATATTTTGAAGAACGTCAATTCTTCCGACGATGCCCGGAAATTTTTTCTGGAAAACGTAAAATTGTATGATTCCTACGGCGTTCCCATTCGCGCCCTTGCCTTGGAAACCAAAACGGGGAAGAAGAAAAAGCTCTACTGGGTCGGTAGCCGCGCATTTCGTTCTCTCAATGACGCGAGAAAGTCCGTCAAGGTCGTCAAAAAAGCGATCGAGAAACAGGGCGGTGATTTTGAGGAAGCAATCCGCCGATCGAATGAGATTTCGAAAGTCCCCGCGGTCCCGGCGGAGAAACCTCCCGCTCCGAGAACGGCGCAGGAAGAAGAATTCCTTCTCAAGATGGTCGATTGGCTCGGTTTCGACAAGTATTTGTACGGGCCGTTTTACGGTATCCCTTCGGGGGAACCGATCCTTTATCAGGCTACGTTTGAGACCAGTTACCGGACGACCAATCTTTCCGAACGCCATTTCGACAGTGACGTCGGGTATTTCTCGAACCGCCTGGTTTTCAAGGGGCTGAGATTCCTCGCGTCCACCACGATAGACCCTTACGTGGAAGTGACGCCTTCCCTCGAGTCAAACGGGCTGGATTACGCCTCCTATGTTCAGATCGCGGGCGGGTTCGAATGGAGGCCGTTCGCGAGAAGCGCTTTTCTCCAGAATTTTCAGCCGTACGGGCTTCCGCTTCTGGACTGGCTCAGGAATTTGAGGACTTATGTCGCGTATGTGCAGAACAAAAACATCAAATACAAATTCGACGATCCGGTCAAGACGTACAGCCTGGAGGCCGGCATTACGCTTTTCAAGGAATGGGGGATCGACCTGCCGACTTACGAACGTTTTTCGTCCGAGGGCAAGTTTTTCAAGAAAAGCGATCTGGTCTGGGGCGAACTTTACGGCGAGTATATTTTCGACAAGACCAATTACACGGCGGGCGACAATCTGAATTGCATGCTGTACACGACCGCTTTCAAGATCGGTTTAAAATTTCCCCGCTTCCCGCTCCCCAATAATCCCATCAACGAGGAGTTTCTCGTGATGCCGTATTTTCTGTTTGAGGACACCCGCAACGGGGAGTTCAGCCGTTTTTATCAGAACCGCATGTTTTACGGATGGGGCGTGCGCTGGATGCCGTTCCGGGATTACCGTTTCGTGAACAACGAATGGCTCTTCAAGACAAAATTCTTTTTTGAATACATCCAGGACGTGAATTACACGAAAAATGAGCCGGACGGAGCCGTTCCGGAAAAAGACTTCCGATTGGGTGTCAACGTGTCCCTGAGACGGTTCTAATCATGCGGAGAAAACTTCTTTTTGTTCTCGGATTTCTAACGGTTTTAGCCATGCCTTCGCTTGGACAGGCGTGGGTCGCCAATATTCTCGGGAACCCCGGTTTTGAGGATGCCTTGGGAGTAGGGGCGAACTGGAATAACGATGCGGGGCGCGGGATCGTGAGGAGACAGGCGGCGGATGCGCCGGAAGGGCGTTACTACCTTCGCCTGGACCAGTCCGGAGTCGCCGCGGGACAGTGGGCTTTTACTTTCCAGATTCAATACGGGGTCAAACCCGGCGATCTCGTTGCGTTCAACGGTCTTGTCCGGGTGGTTTCTCTCCTTGCCGGGCATCGGGCGGAACTGGTGATTGAATTTAAAAATGCCGCGGACGTGAAGATCAGCGATAAAACGGTCGCGCTGAATGCCGTTACGGCGGGATTTCAGCGTATCGCAGTCAGTCAAACGGCCCCTGCCGGCACCGCATTGGTCGCGTTTGTCGTCCGTATTCAGAACGCGCCCGCGGGCCCGGGACCCGATATCGTCGATTTCGACGATATGAAGGGGACCATCAACGGGTATCCGATCCAATTGAACGCCGGAACGGCGGGGAGTTCCCAGAGCCCCGGGGATGCCGCGATTATCTCCACGAAAGTTTTGAATGTGGGGGCCGATTCGCTGACGGATGTCGAACTGATCGTAACGACTCCTCAGGGAGGGTTGAGCATTCACCGGGAGCAGGCCGATATGGACGGCCAGCATGTCGATCAGAGGGAAGGGTCGGTCATTTTCAATCTCGGGAATTTCTCAAGCGGGCAGGAAAGCCTTTTTGCTTTCGCGGCGCTGGTGAGTTCCGGCGTCGTTCCGGGGAAACAATACGAAATTCACATGTTTGCGCGGTCGGGGATTAATAAAGCCGTTTTGTCCGATGTCGTGCGACTTTATATTTTGATTCAGCCGGATCCTCTGTTTAATCTGGGGACGATTATCGGTAAAGTTTTTAACGATCTCAACGGGAACGGCGTACAGGACAAAGGGGAGAAAGGAATCCCGAACGTGCGGCTTGCGACGGAACAGGGGGTTGTGGTGTACACGGACCGTCACGGGAAATACCACATCCCCGGCGTGGTACCCGGCCGGCACTTGGTGAAGGCGGATTCGCATTCGCTTCCCGAGGGGACGACGTTTGTGACGGAGGAATCCTATCTCGTGAAAATTACGGACGGACTTCTGGCAAAAGTGAATTTCGCGGTCAAACTTCCCGAAAACGAAATTCCTCTCGAATATCAGAATACGCTTACGGCGCAGGTGGTTCAGGAATTGGATCAGGTCAAGCCCGAGCTTTCTCTTGAAACGGATTCTCCCATCGTCCGGACGGGGTTGGGCATGCTTGAAAAACCGGTGAAATTCAAGATCCGAACCAACTACGGGCCGATGATCAAGGAATGGAAAATCGAAATTCATGACGAGGTGGGAGAAGAAATCTGGGTCGGGGTCGGGAAGGGCGCGCCGCCCGCCGAGGTGGAATGGGACGGGAAGGACAATTCGGGCAATCTGATCGAACCGGGCGACTACGGGTTTCGCCTGATCGTTTCGGACCAGACTTACAATGAAGATTGGACGCCGCTCGCCTTTTTCCGCGTGGAAAGCAAATTGAACCGTTGGAAAAACGGGTCGCCCGACAAGCCTTTCGCGTCCGTGGGGTATTTCAATATTATGAGCGACGGGAAACGAAGCATCCCGTTTTCCGGTATCTCGGCGCTCCGGGTTTACGGGCATACGCCGACTCAGAATCAGGTGCTGGTGAATCAGCAGGCGATCCAGACCGATAAGGAAGGTTTCTTCGAAACGTCCCTTCTGGTCCCGAACGGGACGCAG